>MAEO01000163.1 GCA_001683985.1 Smithella sp. M82 | reverse complement strand
CTTGGCTGCATTTATGCCATATATTTTGTCAGGAATCAAGGTCATTTTACGTAACCGTAATTATGATATGGAGCACTAAGTCGTTGTAACTTTTATTTCAAGGAGGGATTCTTATGAAATCAAAAAAATTTATGCGGCTTTTGTGGAGATTCTTTATCCTCATTTCGATCTGTTCAGTATTTTTATTTCAGGAAGCATCGGCTGAAAACATTAAGCAATTAAGAGACGGAAAATCAGTGTATTTTTTTAAAATGGGTACACTGGCGCCGGACGGCGTGGGCTGGGCTTCTTTAATAAAAAAAATGATTAATGCCGAAATAGTAAAACTGACAAATGGTGAGGTTATTTTTGACTGGTACTACGGAGGAACAATGGGCGATGACCTGGATATAATAGCCAAGATGCGTAACGGACAGTTGCAGGGAGGCGGATTTTCCGGATGGGGTATGGCAATGGCTTGTCCGAATATGGCGATAATGGAACTCCCTCTTTTGTTTAATAATTATAATGAAGTCGAGTATGTTTATTCTAAAATCCGGCCGCGCCTTAATAAATGGTTTGAGAAAAACGGATATCACCTTCTTTGTTTAGTTGAGCAGGATTTTGATCTGCTATATTCTGTGAAACACGAATTAAAAACACCCCAAGATTTAAAGAAAAGCCGCATTTTGACGTGGTATGGACAACTGGAAGAAGCAGCCTTAAAGGCACTAGGCGCTAGTCCTTTGCCTGTTCGTGTTCCCGAAGTAGCCTCATCGGTCCGCACCGGAGTGGTTGATGCTTTTGTGAGCCCGGCAATCTGGGCAATCGGCACTCAGATGTACACTGTTATGAAGTATATCAATCCTCTACGCATCCGGTATTCGCCGGCGGGAATAGTTGTAACTACTCGAGCATGGAACCAATTACCTAAAGAGTTACAGGCTGCTATTGATAAATATGCATTTTCAATAGAGAAGGAATTCAGACAGAAAGTCCGCGAGAGCAATGAAAAATGTTACAAAGCCATGATTAAATTCGGCATGAAAGAAACCAAAATGACGTCGGCTGAACTGGATGTTTTTAAAGAAAGACTCTTTCCTGTCTGGGATAAATTCGTCGGGAAATTTTATTCCAAGGATGATTTGGCCGAGATCAAAAAATTTTTAGCAGAGTATCGGGCAAATCATTAAGAAATTTTTATGGTCGTCGGTGCCCTGTATGGTGAATGCCGTTAGATCCTGTGCCCTGATTGGAAACCACGTCCGTTCCTATCAGCTGACTCCCAGCGTACGGAGTAAAGTGGTCTGGACGTCAACATCTCCTTCACGCAGTCAGGGTAATTCGTTGATAACGGCATTCACCTCGGTTAAAGATATTGACAGTCTGGCGGTTGACGAACAAACCGACGCGGTCAAATAGAAGGTCGGTTTTGGTGAACATCTTGTGGTAAATAGGCAGGAATCGAAGGTTTTGTTACGGAAGCTGAAAAAAAGGTTTAACGCTACATATAAATGGAGCAAGAGTTAAAATCAAAATTAAAAAAATAAAAATTAAAGGAGGTGAAATTTATGCCATTGTGCAAGGAGTGTAAGAAGTTCTTTCCCATCAAGGAAGATCCGAACAAGGGGGACTGCGTTCAGAGAGTGGTTGATCCGCGACAGGCCTACTACAAGGCAAAACCGGTAATGGCCAATATGGATGCGAGTTCGTGCTCTTCATTTGAGAAGAGATAAACACATAGCAGAACTTACCTAAAAGATTGACATTAGCTGAAAAGCTGATGGTTAAGAAGGGAGGAAATTTTATGGCAGAACCAGCAAAAAATGCCAGTATTCAAGATCTGGAAAAGAAACAAGAATGGTGGTGGGCCGCCGAGAAGAAGCGGTCGAAGAGATTGGATTATCTCCGAAAGGGTATGTGGAAGAAGGGCGCGGTCGGTGGAGTTTATCCGGCCGGATTGCAGGTTGATATGGAGCAGGCTAAATTGCATACACAGGCATCGCGTGATATGGAGACTTCACCC
>MAEO01000162.1 GCA_001683985.1 Smithella sp. M82 | reverse complement strand
ATGAAATTGCAAATCGACTCGATACGCCCCGTAAAGTTGTCAGCATGTGGCGAAAACGTTTCTTTGAAGAACGCCTCCCTGGGCTTGAGGAACGACCCCGTCCGGGACGTCCCTCGATTTTTCCCCCCGGAGATCGTCGTTCAGGTTAAAGCACTGGCCTGTGAACTGCCCGCGATTCATCAAGTACCGCTTTCTCGATGGCGTGTTGCCGATCTGGGCAGAGAGGTTCGAGGATCGGGACTTGCAGCCACGATCAGTGACAGCACCATCTGGAGATGGCTTCATGAGGATGCCATTCGTCCTTGGCGGTATCGCTCCTGGATTTTCCCCCGTGATCCTCAATTTGCTGAGAAAGCCGGGAGAATCCTTGATCTCTATGAAAGGGTATGGGATGGGCATGTCCTTCGGGATGATGAGTTTGTTCTGTCTGCCGACGAGAAAACCAGCATTCAGGCACGCCGCCGTCGTCATGCCACCGATCCGGTCCGGCCGGGTTTGCCGATGAAAGTGGAACATGAATACACGCGGTGCGGCGCTTGGGCCTACATAGCGGCCCTTGATGTTCATCGCGCCAAACTGTTTGGCCGCTGCGAACGCAGAACCGGCATTGCTTCCTTTGATCGCCTCGTGGACGACGTGATGAGTCAATCGCCCTATACCACAGCAAAGCGTGTCTTTTGGATCGTTGACAATGGTTCTTCCCATCGCGGTCCTCGCTCCGTGGAAAGGCTGCAATCCCGCTATCCCAATCTCGTACTCGTTCATGCCCCGGTACATGCGAGTTGGTTGAATCAAATTGAAATCTATTTCTCGATCCTCCAACGTAAGGCCCTCTTACCCAATGACTTCAAATCTTTGGAAACGCTCAAAGAACGGATCCTTGGGTTCCAGCTCTATTACGAACAGATCGCCAAACCGTTTGAATGGAAATTCACTCGAAACGATCTGAATATTGTGCTCAACAAGGTCAAACTGGCGCGGCCGACCTCCGAACCCATGGCTGCATGAATACGTAACCGAATTTATGAACCAAGGTACT
>MAEO01000017.1 GCA_001683985.1 Smithella sp. M82 | reverse complement strand
AGAGGGGAACTTCCCCCTTTAGAAAAGGGGGATTGAGGGGGATTTGATGAGGATAGTTTTTAAATAACAATATAAACAATGACTTAGATGTGTATTTTCAGAGGAAAGAATTACCTTCTTATTAATGAGAGGAAATATTTCTTGAAGATAGTCGGAAAAGTAGATATAGCTTTTCAAAACTACAAGATATTGGGCATGAGGAGTAAAAAACATGGTTGCAACGTTACGTAAATCTTTAAAAACAATAGAGGATTATAAATCAGCGAGTCCTCATTATACCGAGCTTTTAGATATAATGGCAGATATTCTGATTTTGCGGAAACAATACCGCAACAGTATGAAAGAATCAATTTTCAGTGTGGACGAAAACTTAATAACAAAAAAAATAGAGGGGGGACTTCCATTAATTGATTTTATCGGAAAGGAATATGATTTAACGCGTCCCAAAGAATATTTTAATTCGCTAATTTCCATCGCTGAAAAAAGAATGCCTGAAATAGCGCAAAATGTTATCGATATAATTAAAAGCAATCAATTTGACTGGGAAAAAATGATTCACGCTTCTTTTGACCGCAAAGGCGAAGAAACAAACGCTCAGGGATTTCCGGCAGTTCGTGAAACAGAAGACAGCATCGATTTAATCGATCTTTTTGCTGAAGAGAGCCTGAGACCGGAACTGGAAAGCGTTGCTGAAAAATATAAAGAAATAATAGCGAAATCCAAATGGTCGGAGGGATATTGCCCCGTTTGCGGCAAAGAGCCTAAGATTGGTGAAATCAGGAAAGATGAAGACGGGAAACGATATCTGTTTTGTCATCAGTGCGGCTGTAAATGGAATTTCAGCCGGATCAAATGCCCCTTCTGCGGTAACGATGAACAGCATTCTTTGGCCTATTTTGAGGTGGAAGGCGACGAGCGTTATCGTGTGGATGTCTGTAATAAGTGTCGGCGTTACATTAAGACCGTTGAATTTCCAAAATCAAGTGAAGAACTGGATCTTGATGTTGAAGACATAGCAACCCTTCACCTGGATATGATTGCTTTTGATGAAGGTTACTCCTAGAAAAGTAATTAAAAGGGGCTTAAGAAGGGGGAAAATATTGATGGCATACGTATTGATTTTAAATGGTTGCCATTACTGAACGAAGCGCGAACCCATTTTGAGTAAGAATTTCTGCCCTGACGGGCAGAGACCGCCACCCCTGCCGGGCCTTCGACGCGGAAAGCAGGCGGGCAAAAATTCTTGCTGAGGATGACACTCAGACCCACTTTTCTTTTTGCCCGCCCGCATTGCTCATTTCGCGGGCAAGCCGCCGATTTTTAAAAAAGAAAAAAGGTAAATGCCCTTGCCCCAACCCTCCCGCCTGCCCCGTAGGGAAACGAAGTTTCTCCTTCGGGATGCGCGGGCATTTGGAACTAAACTCCCTAAAATTCTCTTTACATTATCAAAATAATTTTGTATCGTAATTATAGATAAGGATTACTCTATACATACATTCTATTATTTTGATACTACTATGTCAAGAGAGATTTCGCCAATAGGCAAAAATATAAAAAAGTTAAGAAAACAAAAGGGCTTATCGCAAGACCGACTTTCTAAATTGGCTGATATTTCCTATAACACGGTCATAAAGCTGGAGTCGGGCGGTATCACAAATCCTTCAATTAATACCCTTCAGAAATTAGCCAAAGCTCTTGATGTTTCAGTTGATAATTTATTAAAGTGATTAAAAACTATGACCAAAGAACAAAAATTTTACAAGGCATTACAGGATGTATTTATCGGCGCCAGGATTGAAGGCGAAGGCGGCTTTGTCAATTTGATGAGGATTAAATCAAAATACTACCGCAAAATTGAGGACATTCTCAAAAATGATGTTGAAGCAGCGTTAAGTAGCTACCCGACATTCAGGGATGAACTTTTTGACAAGCTCTATTCTTTTTTCAGCCGATACTTTACGGAAAGCGGTTCAATCTATTTCAACTCAACACCATTTCATAATAATATATACGAAAAAGTTTATACAGATGAAAAAGACGTTATCCTCTTTTGGAAAACGCAGATGCTCTACTATGTCAAAACCGACCGGATCTTCCGAAGTTTACCGGTTGAAATCCCCCTTAATCCCCCTTTGTCAAACTAACCCTTCCCCATAAGTTGGGTATGTCATGGGGGTGGTGGGTCCGGGGTTGTATGAGTGCATTGAATCAAAATTT
>MAEO01000161.1 GCA_001683985.1 Smithella sp. M82 | reverse complement strand
AATCCGGTGCGGGCGGGCCTTGTAAAGGAAGCCTGGGAATACCCCTGGTCAAGCGCAGCTTTCCATACCGGCACGGTGCAGGATGCGGGGATTATCAGTTCAGAATGTCCTGCGGAGACAGCTAATGCGCTTGAAATATAACTATGTCAATAAAAATTATCCAAAAAAGGCAGGTCGGGGTCTGCCGCTTTGAAAATGGCATTGCACCCTTCTATCTGAAATGCCTGCCAAATTTTAAAGCAGTGTCGAGGTGTTTTTTATCGGCGAGTATGGTAAAACATGCCAAAAGGATTGTTTTAAGCGGAAGGGAAAGTCATGGGTAAGAAAACCCCGCTCGAGCAGGTACCGGCCGGCGTCTGGGCGCTCGGCCTGGTGAGCATGTTCATGGACATCTCGTCGGAGATGATCCACAGCCTGCTGCCGATGTTCTTGGTCGGCCCCCTCGGGGCAAGCGCCCTTTTTGTCGGACTGATTGAGGGGCTTGCCGAGTCCACGGCCCTCATCGTCAAGATATTTTCCGGCGCGCTCAGCGACTATCTGGGCAGGCGCAAGGCCCTGGCCGTCTTCGGCTATTCCCTGGGGGCGTTGACCAAGCCGTTGTTCGCCGTAGCTACGAGTACCGGCATCGTTTTGACGGCGCGTCTGCTGGACCGGGTGGGAAAAGGGGTGCGGGGCGCCCCGCGGGATGCCCTGGTGGCCGATATTACGCCGGCCCAGGTGCGCGGGGCGGCGTTCGGTCTGCGCCAGTCCCTCGACACGGTCGGAGCGCTTCTCGGTCCGCTTGCCGCGTTCGGTCTGATGCTGCTGTGGGCAGACAATTTCCGCGCCGTGTTCTGGGTCGCTTTCATCCCCGGCCTGATCGCCGTTGGCGTGCTGCTTTTCGGCGTAAACGAACCAAAGCAGCATGTCGGCGAAAAACGCGCCAATCCGATCCGTCGCGCAAATCTCAAACGCCTGAGCGGCGCGTACTGGTGGGTGGTCGGCATCGGCGCCATCTTCACGCTGGCGCGCTTCAGCGAGGCGTTTCTGGTGCTCCGCGCCCAGGAGGGAGGCATTCCGGTCGCCTTCGTGCCTCTGGTGATGGTGGGGATGAATCTGGTCTATTCGGGATCGGCCTATCCCTTCGGTCGGCTCTCGGATCGGATGAGTCACGGCACGCTGCTTGCGCTGGGACTGATCGTCCTGATCGCTGCCGATCTGGTTCTGGCGGCGAACAACCATTGGCTTACCGTAATCGTTGGGGTGTCCCTGTGGGGACTTCATTTGGGGATCACCCAGGGGTTGCTCGCGACAATGGTCGCCGCTGCCGCGCCGGCTGATCTGCGCGGCACGGCCTTTGGCTTTTTCAACCTGGTCAGCGGCGTTGCGATGCTCGCGGCCAGCGCCGCGGCGGGGTTCTTGTGGAGCCGCTTCGGCGCGTCCTTCACGTTCTATGCGGGGGCGATCTTCGCGGCGTTGGCGCTGGCAGGCCTTGTCGTCAGGGCGCGGCGCGGTCAATAGATTGGAGAGGCTTTCGCCCTGTAATTTCACTTCCCGGTCAGGATGACTCTATTGCTTGGGTGACCGCTTCGGAAATCTCAAAGTATCTCTGCGTGCAACGTGTCAACTTGAATGCATGATGGAATAAGTTCATCATACATCCTCTCCCCCGGGCCGGAAACCCGGCCGGGGCGAAAAAGATCGAGGGATGCGGGGGCGGCATTTTTCACGACTCCTTGAGGTACACGGACACAACGGTTCCTTCATTGTCTTTGCTTTTGATCTTTATCCTGCCTTCGTGCAGCCTGACGATTTCCCCGCTGATGCTTAGCCCCAGGCCGATGCCGCCGCTCTGTCGGGAACGGGATTTATCAACCCGGTAAAAACGGTCGAAGACCTTCTCCAGATCCGTTTCGGGAATCCCGATTCCGGTATCCGCTATCTCAGTCACGATGAACCCGCCGTCTTTTCTCATGCTGATTGCGATTCTTCCGCCCGGGACGTTGTATTTTATCGCATTATCCAGAATATTGACGAATGTCTCCAGCAGCGCTTCACTATCCCCGCGAACCGTATATTTTTCACCCGCCGGCATGGCAATGGCGATCCCCTTTTCCCCGGCGAGGGGGCGCAGCAGTTTCAACGACCTGTCGATAATCCCGTCCAGACGCACGTCTTCCATCTGCAGTGTGAATCTGTCCGAACTGAAGCGCGCCAGTTTAAGAAGCTTCTCGATGATCAGCGACATCATCCTCGCCGCTTCCATCATGGCGGCGATGGCGATTTTGTAATCCCTGGGATCCCTGTCCTTTCTGAGGGCGATCTCCCCGTGGGCGATGATGACCGCGAGCGGCGTTTTCAATTCATGGGATGCATCCGATACAAACTGCCTCTGGCGGCCGAATGCCCTCTCGAGGCTGCCGAAGGCGCGGTTGAAAGAAGACGCGATGTTTTTCAATTCATCGGGGATATGCGCCTCGTCTATTCTTTCCGAGAGGTTGGTTTCCGAAATCCTGTCTATTGTCCCGGAGATATCCCTTATCGGTTTCATCGCCTTTTTTGCGATGAAGAATCCTCCGGATGCGGAGAGGATCATGATAAAAAGGACAGAAACGACAAGAACGATCCCGAAGGCGTTCAGGAGGGTTATTCTGTCATCGATGTTCTCGGCGCACTGGATGACGATGTTGTGTCCGGGGCTTTTTATTTCCCCCTCTTTCGGAACCGGGAAATCAACCGTGCGCACCATGCGTCCCTTGAGAAGAATCGTCTGGAAAGCGGCCGGTCCCGCAACCGGATGAAGGGGAAGTTCCGCATCTCCCAGCGATGCCGATTTCTCGATCGTGGCTCCGTCAACCCTCCTGATTTGGAAGTAGTTTGTTGACTTTGGGGAGCTGTATTCCCACATGACGTCATCGGAGAACTGGAATTCCGTCTCCCGGTCGTCTTCACGGATGAGCGTTGCCAGCGCCTTGGCCCTGGAAAGGAGAGAGGAGTCGATCGAGGCATGGACGATCCGGTGCAGGCTGAAATAGAGGAGGGCCCCCATGGCGGAGAGGGTGACCAGCAGAATCACGAGATAAAACAGGACAATCCTTGCCTTGATGGAAGAAAGCATCTTATTCCTTCAGCATATATCCGGTGCCGCGCAGGGTATGGATCAGGCTTTTCTGGAAACCCCGGTCCACCTTGTTGCGGATGCGGTTGATGAAGACATCGATGACGTTGCTGTCCAGATCGAAGTCGTGATCGTAGAGGTGTTCGGAAAGGGCCGTCCGGCTGAGCGCCTTATTTTTGTTGAGCGCCATGTACTCCAGAAGGGCGTACTCCCGCGCCGAGAGCTGAATCTCCCGGCCTCCCCGATGCACCTGATGGGAGGCCATGTCGATGGTGAGGTCTTCCACCCCGATGACGGCGGTTTTGACGTCCGCATCCCGCCGCAGCAACGCCCGGATGCGCGCCAGCAGTTCCTCGAACGAAAAGGGCTTTGACAGATAGTCATCCGCGCCGTCGTCGAGCCCCGTAACCTTGTCCGCGACTGTTCCCCTGGCGGTCAGCAGCAAGACGGGGGTCCTGATCCCCTTTTTGCGGATCCTTTTCAGGATGGCAAGCCCGTCGATCAAGGGAAGCATGATGTCGAGGATGATGAGGTCCGACGGCTCGTTTTGGGCCATGAACAGCCCCTCCTCGCCGTCATAGGCGACATCCACCGCATACCCCTCCTCCTCAAGACCCCTCTTGATGATGTCCGCCAGGGATTTTTCATCTTCCACAAGCAACAGGTGCATGATTGGCTTTATCCCTTTCTTTTTCTCCCGAGCCAATTGCAAAACTGGTTTATTCCGTCACTCCGGTGAAAACCGGGGCGCAGAAGATATTGAAAAAACTGGATACCGTCTTTCGACGGTATGACGCACAGAGACTTTTGCAATTGGCTCTCCCTTATGCCTGTTTTCGAATTTCTTCAACCGCGGATTGCCGGGTCAGGCGGCTGATGAGGGACGAGGCCGCGATTGTGGAAACAAGCGCCGTCGCAAGCAGGATGCCCATGTAAATCCACGGCACGCTCAGAAATTCGGGGGGCGGGTCGAAGACGCCGCTCAGGACCTTGACAAGCATCCAGGCCACTCCCAAACCGAGAATGCCCCCTGCAACGGTTCCTCCAGCGAAGATCACCCATGTTTCGCCACGGATGAAGGCGTCGAGTTCCTTCTTCCCTGCCCCGATCATTTTGAGCACGGCGAAGTTTCTTCTCCTTTCGGCCATGCCGAGCGCCAGCACAAGACCCACAGAGCTGGCAAGGAGGATGATCGCAAAGACAAGCTCAAGCGAGGTAAGCCCGCGGAGATCCACCGATGTGATGCCGGAATTGATGATCCGCTGGACCGAGCCGATTTCGCTGACCTTCACCCCTGCCGATCCGAGAGCGCCCTTTACGGCCGCCGCGAGTGTTTCGGGGTTTTTGGCGGCGCGAAGAAGGATCACCTCCGAGTTCGGGTTGCCGGTGGCTTCGGCAATGTAGCTCGCGTTGGTCACGAAAAACGAGTCGTTGGGCGCCGTCGGAAATTCACGTACGATGCCAACTATATGGAAAGGAACAATATGGTAGGCGTGATCGCCCGCAAACTGGAGACGCAGGTTGACGGGATCCCCTGTCTTGAGCTGGAAATCCCTGATGGTCTCCTCCGATACGAGTACGCCGTCTTTCTGCTTTCGGAGGGAATCGAGCGTGGCGGCTGCGTTTCTGTTGCCGAAAAACACGTCGGAGATCGTGGTTGCCTCGTTTATATGGTTGGGGTCTATGCCGTAGAGGTCCTGCATATCCGTGCCCACATAGGCGAAGCGGTGCTGCATGAGCTGCATCCCGGCGATTCCCGGCAGAGCGGCAATTTGCTTGATGCGGGGGTCATCCGGAGTGAAGGGCGCATAGCCGGTTACCGTCACGTCCGAGCCGTTGGTGAGCTCCGCATCGACCCTGGCCTGCGCGTTGTAGGTGGTGTTGAATATCGCCGTTGAGACGGCAAACGACACGGCAAGCGACACGAGCAGGATCCCCCTCGTGAGATACCGCCTGTCCCGGGAAAGGGAAGCCGCGACGATGCCCGAAAGACGACCCGCAACCGGCGCGAGGAAGACGTCCATGAATGTCCGTTTTCGGGTCAGGAACCAATCGAAAATTCTGAGGGCGAGCATCACGCCGCCCACCCAGAGGAAAAAGGGGCCGATGAAGGACTCGTAGTTCACCGCGATCGAGGCAACCCCCTCGGGGGCCACGACGACGGCGTATCCCGAGCTTGCCGTCCGCCAGAATTCGATTCCGGAAAGGGCAAGAAAGATCAGATCCAGGTAGATGCGCTGCCAGACCGGTTTTGCGAAGACGCGTTCGTTGGCTGTGATGTAAGAGGCGCCGGCGTGCAGGGCGCGCCAGGCCGGAATCACGACGGCAACGATGGCCAGAACAAGCCCGGTCGCGGCGGCGAAGGCGATCCACCCGAAAATCAGGCCGGATGTGGCAGCCGAATACGGGATGAGAATCGTATCCACAAAGTACGAAAGGACGACCCCGACGAGAATCCCACCCGTTCCGGTCCCGATCGCCTCGGCTGACTGGAGCCCGAGTATCCGGGATGAGGAGGCGCCATGATTTTGCAGAAGCTCCTGTTCGCGTCTCCGGTGTTTTTCACCCGATGCCGTGATGAACAGCACAAGGAGTACGGCCAGAACTGCGCCCGGCAGCCCCAGAAATAAAAAGAGCACCCGCGCGTACAGAGCGTCGCCGCGGACAGCCGAAAGCCTCGCCGCGAGGTTGTTGCCGATGACGGCGCTCCCCGCGATTCCGGCCTCGAGGTTGTTCGCCAGGCGCTGGACGTGGGTGTACGCCGCGCTGGGATCGGCGGGAAAGTTGTGGTCTATCCGGACATGGAACTGGGTGCGGATGGAATCGGGGCGTATTTGCGCCTGCTCGTCGAAGAGCGCATGCCACTGGGCAAGCGGCATGATAAGCACGTCGTCGGGCGGGGCCTGGGGCGCCGCGTTCGGCGGCAGGCCGACGGCCTGGAAGAAGGAATCCGCGTAGGGAAGCTCGATGACGCCCGCGAGTTTTACCTGTACGGGCGGCAGGCCGCGACGCTGGATGGCGATGCTGTCGCCGGGCTGGATATGGAGATTGGCCGCACACTGCTGGGTGGTCAAAACACCGTCCCGGGCGCCGATGAGGTACCGGAATTCCGCGGGAAAGTTTTTCCTGTAGGTATCGCCAAGCCCCACGACCCTGCCTGGTCCGGTCCGCTGCGTGGAATTGCCGGTTTTCGCTTCGAGTCCCTTGACGTCGGCATACATCGCCGTTTCAAAGGCGCTGAATTTCGTTGCCTTTGCTATTTCGGTTCGGACGGTGTCGGGGGAAACGCCCGGCGCCATCTGGACTTGCCAGTCAACGGGGACGTTCCGGATAGCCCGCGCGGTCATCGAGGCGCCGCTGTACGAGATGAAGGAACCTATCGCGGATAAAAGCGCCATTGTGATCGCGATTCCGGCGATCGCCCCCAGCATCCTGCCGGGTCGTTTCGTAAAGCTGCCTTTGAGCCATGGGATGATCATCATTTTGCACCTTCTTTCATAATACCGTGGTCCATTGTCCATATCTCGTCCATATAGCGGGCGACCTCCCTGTCGTGCGTGGTCATGACGACGGCTGTGTCGGCGCCTTCGATCCAGTCGAAGAGCGTTTCGAGAAAATGACGCGCCGTGGCGTGGTCGAGCTGGCCTGTCGGTTCATCGGCCAGGATCAGCCTCGGTTTCGAGACGAGAGCCCGCGCGGAGGCCGCTCGTTTCATCTGCCCTCCGGACAGTTCGTCGGGGAGTTTGTCCGCTATTTCGGCGAGGTTGAGACGATTGAGGATGTCCTGGGCCAGCGCCTCGGCCTCCTTGCGTTTTGCGCCCATGAAGAGCATGGGCAGTTCTATGTTCTCCTGCACGCTGAGCGATGTCACGAGGCTCTGTTCCTGCGCGATAAAGCCGATCTGCCAGGGTCGCAGGGTTTCTCTGGGGCCCAGGGCCGGCCATGCGATGGCGCCAGACGTTTCGCGGGCGAGGCCGGCGATGATGTGCAGAAGCGTCGATTTTCCGCTTCCGGAAGGCCCCACGATCGCGATCCTCGCGCGGGGGCCGATTGTGAATGTGGCGGTCTTCAGCGCCGGGATGGCGATATTGCCCTGATAAAACGTGTGGCCGAGATTTTCGGCCTTGACATAGACTTCATTTTTCATCGATGATCCTCCCATCATGCAGACGGATGACGCGATCGACGCGTGCAATGACGCTGTCGCTGTGCGTTGCTATGATTGCCGCTCCGCCGTTTTCCCGATACGACTCAAAAAGGCGGATGAGCTCCTCCTCGGTGGCTTCGTCCACCTCGCCCGTAGGCTCGTCGGCCAGAAGCAGATCCGGATCCGACGCCAGCGCCACGGCAAGCGACGCCCTTGCCGTTTCGCCTCCAGACATGCGGGAGGGAAACGCATGGAGCCGCTCCGTAAGGCCCACCGCCGAGATAAGGGAGTCGATCCGCTTCCGGTTGACTTTTCCCGCCAGCCACATCTTCATCAGCATGTTGTCATAGACGGAGAGCTGGTCAAACAGTCTCCCCGACTGGAGCATGATGCCCATCTTCGCGGCGCGGATCGCCGCCCTTTCGATTTCCGTCTTGCGCGTGATGCGCACTCCGGCGATGGTCACGCAGCCGCCATCCGGCTCGGCGATTCCCGATATACAGGAAAGAAGCGTCGATTTCCCGCTTCCCGATGGCCCCATGATCGCCACGAGTTCGCCGTTTTTGACTTCAAAGCTAACCCCGCGCAGGGCCAGCGTCTCTTCCTCTGCCGTGTGATAGAACCGGTACAGGTCCCGAACTTCCAGCGCGAATCGGGTTTTCCTTGTACCGTCGTCTGAGTCTGCCTGCATCGCAATGCTTTTTCTGGCTTCTGTACCCATGGTGCAATCTCCTTTTTTTTCGAACCGTTCCGCTGAATTGTAACGCATTAAAAACACGTGCATCTTTCATATCGCATATTTTTACACATGAGGCAATTGCAAAAGTCCCGGCGCGTCATTCCGGTGAAAACCATAAATCCAGCTTTTTCAGTATTTTCTGTTTCAAGACCCTTCTTGATGATGTCCGCCAGGGATTTTTCATCTTCCACAATCAACAGATGTATGATTTCCTTTATCATTGTTCCCTCTTAAAGGCAATAAGCATGAAAACGGCGCCGATCAGGATCGGCTCGCCGATTGCCGGCGGCAGGAGATGAAGGAGGGCGGAATTTCTTCCGCCCTCCCGGGATGACTACCTTTCACCTCCTTCTTCATGCTCGTTTTCCGAATCTTCCGATTCCTCACCGTCGTCGCCGTCATTGCGATCATTGTCGATCTTCAACAGCTTAGCGTTGCCTGCGTCGATCTTCACATCCGCAATCTGCTTGTCGGCCTTGGCGATTTCCACGCCATAGACGAGATAACCATCCTCGTCTTCGAGTTCGACCTTCAGGACTTTTCCCTGAACCGCCTGAAGGGCCGCCTGGATCGCCTCATCAAGGGAGACCTTCGCCATCCCCGGATATCCGGCCTCGTTGTTGCCTTTTACCGCGATGCTGCCGGTCAGTTTGGCCTGCGGGGAACTGACGGCAAGCCCGCCGATCGCCAGAAGCGCCGCTACTGCAACACCGATGACTATTCCTGTTTTTCTCATTTTTATCACCTCCTTTCCGTTCAAAATCGCAAGCCTTGTTTCAGCCTGCGATGCCCTTATAACAATACGAAGATTACAGGAGCATGAACGAAACAAAAAAATTTTTCCTCCGCTGAATTGGGGGAAACTGGGGACAGCCACTAATTATTGTTGACAGTCGGAAGATAGAAATGTATTAATTCTTTCATTATGGTTTGTTTACCCCGGATAGTAGTTCCCCGATATCCTCATCACATCGTTTAACGCGGCAATCGCCGGCTTGACGTATTCTTTACCGATGAAGATCGGCTGACGTATTTGGATCACATAGGGACTGCCTGT
>MAEO01000160.1 GCA_001683985.1 Smithella sp. M82 | reverse complement strand
TGTCCCTCCTTCCTGTTTTGGCAGGGACAGGATAATAGGAAATTGATTCTATGTCAAGTTATTTATTGGATTGCATATATGCCGAGACCAAAATGCTGTAGAAATGTATTAGGAATGCCCGGGAAAACCTGTTTTCGACCCGAGAGGGTCGATTCACCGTGCCAGGAAGAGGTGTCTTTGAGCCCTGATGAATATGAATCATTGCGGCTTGCGGATCTGTTGCCCAAGTACAAACCGGTCTGTCTGAACCCTCAATGCCGGCGGATCTTCTATATTTGAGGTTTTTATGGCTAACAACGCAACTCTGAAACTTTCTGATGACTTCCCTGTTTTCCTCCAGAGAAAAAGGTCCCCGCGCGGTAATAATATTTTCCTTCGGAATGCCTAATGTTGAACAGGCCCGAAGCAAATCGGGATTAGGCAGTACGCGAACGATAAGAGGAACATTTGCGCATGCTGCCGCGCGGGTATAGGGTTCAAGGTTCTTACCGCCCGTAGTGAGAAAGACCGGTCTGCCATCTGCAAAAGCCTTCCGTGCAGCTTCCTCGTGGTCAATGACAAAGGTAATGTCTTTTTCATCCGCCACGCCTTCAGGTCGGATGTAAGTGAAATAAGGAATACCTGAATGCAGGGCTGCCTCGCGGGCCGCCGTGCGAATGGACACGGCATAGGGATGGGTAGCGTCAATCACCAGAAGAATTCCTCGTCGACGAATTAAAGAAACAAGACCCTTGGAATCCAACGGACCTTTACGCACCTCAATGTTCGAATGAGTGCCCGCACCCGTTTCAAGGGGAACATCCGTGGCCAGCGAGACGAGAACCCGGTATCCCTTCTGGGCCAAAGCTGTTGCTATAGGGGCTGTCTCGCTGGTGCCGCCCCAGATACCCTGTACCATCTTGTCCATGTATTTTCTCTTCTGCGTTTCATTGCCGTAGGTCAGAATGAGATGTGCCGCCCCCGCAACGGCAAAGGGGTAAGCGGCAAATGCGAAGTTATGATAAAACCAGTCGCCGGCGCCGACAGACACACTGTTGGGAAGTCCCTGACCGCCTTCTTCCTGATGGAACATCATACCGATCCAGCCGCCCTCCCTGAATTTTTGTAATGCCTGGTGAAACCCACATGACGGCACGCCATCACAAAGGAGCATGAAAATCTCCCCTAACCCCTCTTTGCCCAAGAGGGGAACTTCCCCCTTTTTAGAACTAACCCTTCCCCATAAGTTGGGTATGTCATGGGGGTGGTGGGTCCGGGGTTGTATGAGTGCATTGAATCAAAATTTT
>MAEO01000159.1 GCA_001683985.1 Smithella sp. M82 | reverse complement strand
CATCCAAAACCACTTTGAAACCCGAAAAGGGAAAAATAAACATTTCTTATGTCAACTTAATTAGTGGTTTCTATATATACCTTGATCTCTCCACTACCTTCATGAAATTCTACCTTCTTAATCTCCCATGGTGATTCCAGTCTGAGTGCTTTGGCAAAAAGTGACTCTAAACAATCCATTTGCATAACCTCCACTTTTTTCCCTCCAGTTTACCATACCCACTCAGTTTGAGAAAGAACCTAATAGATATCGTCCCTTTTGCGCCAAACCTCTTTTCCACTCCTATGTCATAAGAGCGCATATCCTCCGGATCAAGATCAGGATTGCCTGCATAGGTTGTAGCGCCATAATACCATGTATAATAGAGATCCATGATAGTAGGTGCGCGAAATGCTCTCCCCGCAGAGGCCCTAAGGGTTGAATCCCAGGGCAGCTCGTAAGTAAGACCAAGCTTGGGATTGATTGCTCCCTCGCTGCTACTCCCATACTCTGTGGGAGCTGTTTGATATTTTGAGTCAAAGTTTTTGGCGTCATGTGAGCGCCAGGTATCGTATCTGAGACCCAGATGCAAATTTAACCTCTGATCTAAAAAAGAGAACCTGTTCTGTAAAAAAGGTCCCCAATAATCCTGTTTTCCTTCAGTACGTCTGTCTCTTGTCTCGAAATAGTACTCGTAAGCAGTGTCAAGCTCTGCGTTTTTGTAATCGACACCAGCAGTCAATTTCCAGAAATCTGTAATATCGCGGGAGGCTTGGAGGCTGATACCCCATAGATCCCGATCAGAATCCATTTCAGATTCTGGTATGTTAGTCTTGGATTTAAGGGAGTTGTAAGTGAAATTATCCTTCTGATAAAAGCACTTAAGGGAGGAATCTATCTCACCTATCCTGAGATTATAACTGCCTTGAACCCTGTCCCGATCTCTGTCGCTCATCAGGTTTTTCGTACCAGTATTGTTGTCAACGTGATTATAGGTTCGTAAGAGCTGGAAATTAATATCTGAGTCAGCCGTTATTTTGTAATTCAATTTACCAAATTGTTCCAAGGTATGCACATCGATATCTTCATAGCTTATCCCAGATTTTCGTTTCTCGGGACGCAAAGGTATATAACCACCTGTTTCTTCTCTTTTTGCGGTAAAAAGAAAGCCTAAATCTTTATAGGAACCACTTAGTTCTCCTCCAGCTTGATAGGTATCCAGATTGCCCCCGCCGCCATCTATATAACCTTGCAGTCTCTTTTCTGGTTTTTTTGTGATTATATTTACTACACCACCCATGGCCTCAGAGCCATATACCGCAGAGGCAGCCCCTCTTACTATCTCTATTCTTTTCACCGATTCCAACGGTAGATTATCTAATTGTTGCCCACCTACGGCATCATTTGCTGGTAGGCCATCTATAAGGATCAAGACATTACCAAGGCCTCTTAGTGTAATTTTATTATCTGTGTGACTTATGCCTGCCTTTCTTAGAGTTATTCCTTCCTTTCTTATCAACAGGTCGTCCACCGTGCGGGCAGTAGAGTTCTCAATCTCATCTTTTTCTATAATAGATACAGAAGATGAGACATTTCTTAGGACTTCAGGCGTCCTGGTAGCGGTAACTACTATTTTCTCAAGTTCTGCTGCCTCCTGCGCCTGTGCAAAGGCAGCAAATGCAAAAATCAAGGTAAATATGCACAATACAAATTTAACTTGCTTCATCGTACATTCTTCTCCTTTCTCCCTGAATTGACAATAATCCCCGGCTTTGATAAAAAGAAAAGCTGAGGGGCAGCCCCGTAGGGAGATTTCTCTCCAAACGGAGCCTGCTTCCCACTGGAAAGGCGGTTTTACTCTTTGCCGGGAGTCCCGCCTTTCTTTTTTTAAATGCTATTTTTAATTAGACTCTGAGACTTTTCATCTAAAAATGCACCTCTAAGTCATTGTTTATATTGTTATTTAAAACTATCCTCATCAAATCCCCCTCCATCCCCCTTTTCTAAA
>MAEO01000158.1 GCA_001683985.1 Smithella sp. M82 | reverse complement strand
CTACACCTTTACTTTACGGATTGTTCAGGGAACAATCCCTACTGGATTCCGGCCAGGAGCACGCCGGAATGACGCCGGGCGTTAATGTAGGGCGCATTCCCCGAATGCGCCGCTTTACGGATTGTTCAGGGAACGATCCCTACACCCAGAACCTAGAACATTGAACTTAGAACATTTTTTACGCTTCACGATCTTTATCGCTTCACAATTTGTTCCGGATATGCGCCCATTTTTCCTATGACGGTATTCGCAGGAGATTCTTCTTGATGTTCTTCCCGTTTTGATTAACCTGAACCGCGTTGATCTCAATCCCCAAGCCAAGGGAAAGGCAATAAGCAACAAGTGTCGATATTTTCATGTCTTTCCTCGCTTCGATCTTTGAAACACTCGATTGCCGGTAACCCTGTATTTCAGATTGAGAATGCCCTGCTTGTTTTCGCAGCTCCGCCAATCCAAGGTTCAACACGATTTTATTTGCTTCTCGCTCAGCACGGCTGATGCTGTCTTTCGACATGCACTTTTCAGCTTCTTCGAAAAAATCGGTATATTTTTCTGCTTTCATTTTCTCTCTCCCAAATCATGAAGGTAATGATCATACAGCGTGTCCGCAATGTGAAGCAACCGCGTGTAGAATCGTTTATCTCCCGTTTTATTCCCGCCGATCAGCAAAACGGCCTGTCGGAATGGGTCAAACGCGAAAAAAATCCTGAAAGGCCTGCCTTTGCTTTGCACTCTCAACTCTTTCACTCGAAAATGCACCTCTAAGTCATTGTTTATATTGTTATTTAAAACTATCCTCATCAAATCCCCCTCAATCCC
>MAEO01000157.1 GCA_001683985.1 Smithella sp. M82 | reverse complement strand
TATGCACTGAACCGAGTATTCTTGGTTCGGGCAGCAGCCTGGGCCACTTCGGTAAGAATTCTCCGGAGATGTTTAGATCCATGCTTAGTGATCGATCCAGTCCGGAGTTTATCTGCCGACTGGTATACTGAAGGAACCATACCAGCCCACGATGCGAGTGAATCGGGAGAATCAAAGTCGCGGTAGTCACCCAATTCAGCAAGAATTGTTACTGCGGCGATAGTGCCGATTCCCGGAATTGACATGGCAATCTGAAGGTCCTCCTCCCTGTCTTTCATGCGACAGAGGATCTCGTCGTCAAGTTGGGATATCTGCTCAGTCATCCGATCAATCAATTGGAGATTCTGTTCGATGACAATGACCTGGCTTGAGCTCAAACCCGATTTGATCGCATTCTTGAGTTCCCGCTCTTTTTTCTGGACCCTTTTCGAAGGGATACCTGCAATAAGTTCATCAATGGTTTTTCCCTTGAGAAGTCCCTGGATCAGGAATCGACCTGATTTCCCGAATATATCGGTGATAACCGACGAGAGTTTAATGCACGCTTCGTCAAAGACGTCATGAATAACACGTTTGCATTTTGTACACTGGTCAACCAGCCTCTCTCTTGCTCGTGTCAGTTCGCGTATTTCTCTGGCATCTTTTGGAAACACACGAGACGGAGAGAGGAGTCCATTCAGTGCGAGTTCTGCAATCCATTGTGCATCGATGGCATCTGTTTTACGTCCAGGGATTCGCTTGATAACATAGGCGTTTGCCAGAATCAGCTCTACATATCCTTCAAGGGTGAGGTGGAGAGGGCGCCAGTAATTCCCTGTAGATTCCATCGCTACTACGGGACAATGTGCAGATAAAACCCAGGATTTGAGGGCTAATAGTCCATCCTGGGTGTGTTCGAACTTCTGGATCGCGGCTGATCCATCACGGTTCACGATGGCTGCAACGAAGAAGTCCTTATGTATATCTATACCACAAGCAGTACTCTTTTGGGGTTGCATACAACCTCCGGGATGGGCAAGTAGTGATTCCTCTCAGGGCAATTTCGAATTCGCAGTTAGAACCTGCATTTATGCTCTCGAGTATGAATTGGGCTATGTTAGTATAGGGGATCGATGTCCCGAAAAACGACCAGCCTTGCTTACCCATCCACGAAAGTATATGGGCTGCACCTTATTTTCATGCTTTATGCTCGACCGCACGGCGGTCATAGGCGGTTTCTAATGAAAATACGTCTCAGGAAGGGTCTGCAGCCCCCTGAAATCGTTGGATATTCTTGGAGTTCTCCGACTTTTGGATACAATATCCGGCCTTAACGAGAATATCAATTGAACGTTCAATTGATTGAGGGGTAACCGTTTTTTGGATAAGATTTTGCGAATTAGGCCGAGTATTCAGCGCGTCGATATAGAATTCCCGATTTATAAGGAGATGCCAGAGGATGCAGAGGATCTTTCTTGCCAGGGCGATAATCGCCTTGGGATAACCGATTCGGTTCTTGAGTTTACGGAAATATGCACTGAACCGAGTATTCTTGGTTCGGGCAGCAGCCTGGGCCACTTCGGTAAGAATTCTCCGGAGATGTTTAGATCC
>MAEO01000016.1 GCA_001683985.1 Smithella sp. M82 | reverse complement strand
TAAATTTTCCACTTGGTCCTCCTCATTTTTTACTCCCAAGTGTAACTTAGCACACTGTCCAAATTTCGGGGTCCATTATAATGCCAATAAAGATAGCGCTTGATTTAGAAATGGAATTACATATTTTTAGCGGCTTGTTCAATCCCTTTTCTTATCCCATCCAGTTTTTCCTGACTCATCTTCACGGATATACCCATAACCAGTGTGCGTCCCAGAATATCTTCAGCATGGGGAATGTTTTCTCTGTTGTACTCCACCTTTCCTTTATAAGTCGGATCAGTAAACGGATACTTTTTCGAATTGGCCGTCGATTTCGCCAGAAAATGTTCCCAGTTCGGAACATAATGCCACAGATTTCTCTTGTAGCAGACTGTATCCACGCCTTCGGCAGCCAACAGGTTTTGGAATTTCTGTGCCTGATCTTCACCCGGCAGATTAAACGCCAAAAATGTCGCAGAATCTCCCTCCGGATCGGGCTTACCACGGAATTCCACACCGGGCACATTAGCCAGCACATCCATGATGAACTTTTTGTTTTTCTTCTGCTCGCCGATAAGATAATCCAGTTTACGCAATTGTGCCAACCCCAAAGCGCCCTGCAGTTCATTCATTCGGTAATTAAAACCTAAAATTGTTCTGCCTTCCAAAGCACGGCTGACCTTGGGATTATGGTCATGGCCATGATCGTGGTACCATTCCGACCGGTGGTAAATATCCAGATTATTGGTGATCAGCATGCCGCCTTCGCCGGTGGTAACCGTCTTGACATAATCAAAGCTGAAGCATCCCATATCGCCGAACGAGCCCAGTTTTTTGCCTTTGAAGCTCGCGCCGCATCCTTGAGCGTTGTCTTCCAGAACAAGCAATTTGTTGTTACGGGCGACCTCGACTATTTTATCAATATTGGCCGCCGATCCGCACATGTGTACGGGAATGACCGCTTTGGTGTAAGGTGTCTTTTTCTTTTCGATCTCCTGTGGATCAAGATTGAGGGTGTCGTCGATATCCACCATTACTGGAATCGCGCCCACTTCCATCACTGCTTCATATGTGGCTAGAAACGTAAAGGCAGGCACAAGAACATCATCGCCGGGCCCTACATCCAAGGCAGTCAAAGCAACTTTGAGAGCAGCCGAGCCGGATGTAACTCCCAGCGCGTAACTTGTGCCGCAATATTTGGCAAAGGCTTCTTCAAATTCTCTGACCTTGAAAATTCCCTTTCTTTCTTTATCAAAGCCATAACGCATCAGGATGCCTGTTTCTAGAACATCCATTACTTCTTTCATTTCTTCTTTTCCGATTAATTCTGCACCAGCCATTTGTTTCTCCTTTACTAATTAAAAAGCCTGCGCGTAAATCGCGATCATATCGTCTTTGGTAATCTTACGGGGATTATTTTCCAGGGGTCTCGCCACCGTCAACGCCACATCGGCCAGTGCCGGAAAATCTTTTTCCTTAATGCCGAACTGGGCAAGCGTTGCGTGAATGCCGCAATCCTCGATTAAAGCCTCAACGGCTTCCAGCGCCAGATAAGCAGCTTCGCGTTCCGGAAGACCATCAACACATTCTCCCATCGCTACGGCGATATCTGTAAATTTTTCAAGTGCCGCAGGCAAATTAAACGCCATTACCGCCTGCAGCATCATCGTATTGGCAAGTCCATGCCCCACACCGTATTTACCGCCCAACGGATAGGAAAGCGAGTGTACTGCCGTTACACCGGCATTAGCCAATCCTATTCCGGCATATAAACTTCCCAAAAGCATCTTTTCCCGCGCGACTATATTTTTGCCGTCATGAACGCAGGTACGTAAATTTTCGGCAATGAGAGCTATCGCCTCCAGGGAAAACATCTTACTCATGGGCGAAGAATTAACCGATGTATATGATTCAATCGCATGACATAAAGCATCCAGACCTGTATGCGCTGTTGGCGCAGGCGGAAGGCTCAGTGTTAATTCAGGATCAAGCAAAGCCAGTTCCGGATAAAGGTACGGACTGTTCATCCCTTCTTTCTTTTGCAAATTCTTGCGCACAAAAACAGCTGTAAACGTAATCTCACTGCCGGTCCCGGCAGTTGTCGGTATCATGATTTTGGGAAGTCCCGGTTTGGGCACTTTATTCAGACCAAGATAATCAACCGCCCCGCCTTTGGCGGTTGCCAGCACGGCTGTTGCCTTGGCCACATCCATCGCGCTGCCGCCGCCAATGCCGATCACTATGTCGCATTTGTTTTTTATGGCGAGTTTCGCCCCTTCATCCGCTAGTTCAATGGGCGGTTCCGGTTCTACTTTATTGTAAACAGTAAATTTAATACCTTCAGGAACCAGAACCTTTTCTATCTTTTCCAGCAAGTCTGTTTTGGCAAGATTTTTATCGATAACAACCAGAGAATTATTCGCGTGCAGATCTTGGATATGACCGGCCAATTTTAATAATTCTCCGTTGCCGAAAACTATTTTTTTCGCTCCGGTAAAAGAAAATGTTTTCCCCATGATTAAAACCTCCAGAAGCATTTTGTCGTAATTATAATAAGAAAATCCTTGCGGTATGTGCAATCCCTATGGGAACTGCCCGGTAAAGTCAAGTTTTTTTGTAGTGAGCATACCATTTCAACTGGCGACATATACCCCGCACAATTTTGACTTCACGTGATAAAATTCCGGCACGCGTGAAAAAGCGGCGCAAATGCATCATCCAATAATCAGGATTTTCAGGATTGAGAAATCCGATATCGGCAAGCAGAGTTTTGATTTGCGCATACATCCCTTCCAGTTCCTGTGATCGTGCCAGTGTAGGTGCTACTTCTTGAGTATTTGTCGCTTCAGATGAGGCAATAAATATTTCATAGCACAGAATCATTACGGCATGAGAAAGATTAAGTGATGTAAACTCCCGCGATGTCGGAATAGTAACTACTGAATGGCAAAGACGCAACTGATCATTAGCCAGTCCTGTATCTTCCGGACCGAAAAGCAGGGCAACTTTATTTTTTTGAGATATATTTACAATATCATTGGCCGCTGTCCTGGGCGAAATAAAAGGCCCGCGGCCTTTGCCCAGACGGGCTGTCGTTCCCACAATGTAATTGAATTTACCAAGAGCATCTTCAATGTTTTTGCAATACCGGATTTTATCCAAAACATCCGCAGCCAGATGAGTGGATCTCTGCTGCATTTCTTCGCAATCGAAACCGGATGTCCCCACTATTATTATGTTGCCTATACCCATGTTTTTCGCCACGCGGGCAACAGACCCGACATTCCCCGCATATTTCGGTTTATATAAAATAATGCTGATGTTTTTCATTTTGCTCTTCAACATCATTATCTTTCCTTCCATAACAATATTTTCTTTAAAAAAGATTGCATACAATATCGAAACAAAACGCCCAGATAATGGGGAGCACGAGCCAACCATGCACCCACAATAAAGACCACATAGGAGAGGCCGTAAGTCAAAGGACAACCAATGACAGCAATCAACGGTTTTTTTAACCAGACGGCCAGGGCACTCAAAGCGAATACTGCCGGCCAGCCCATAATAAAACTCAAAACCATTAAAACCAGTCCGGTAATCAACCGCGGTGTCGGACGTTCCCTGAATTCACTGAGATCCGCAGGAGTTTCCATTATCTTTTGGACAAATTGCTTTCCGGCAAGGAATCGGACTATTTTCTTTCGCACAATAAAACTTTTTTTAACCCCTTAGTTTTGACTTTTCCTTTTCTTGACACGATCCGGACACTAATATTATAAACTAATCCTGTAAAGTAAAATGCGATTGAGCGAGGATACCGTGAAAAAAGACGTCACTGGCTGGGATTTTTTTGATCGTATCTACTGCATTTCTCTGGAAGAGCGCGCAGACCGGCGTCAGGCCGCTGCGAATTCGTTTGCCAAAGTCGGACTGACAGGAAAAGTCGAGTTCGTTCTGGTCAAACCTCTCCCATCAAATCGAGAACAGGGTATGTACGAATCGCACATGACCTGTCTGCGTAAAGGCTTGGAGGCCGGTGCAGACACTATTTTAATTTTTGAAGATGACATCATTTTTGATCGCTTTAACGCGGAGAATTTCAAACAATGCACTCAGTTTCTGGCAGAATATCCAAGTTGGAAGGTCTTGCTTCTGGGGGCTTTAATCCGTTCCAGCAGGAAAACAGACAATCCGTTCATACAAAAAGTCAGATACCAGAGCCTTGCTCACGCATACGCTTTACATAGACCTTACGCGGAAACGCTGGCTTATCAGCCTTGGCAGGAAATTGTCATTGATACGATTTTCCGTCCGCTGAAAGATGACATTTACGCCGTCTATCCTATGTTCGCTTTTCAAAATAATTTCACATCGGACAATGAAGAAAAATACAAAGGACTTGAGCGTTTTCGGCGCTTGTGCGGCGGGCTCGAAAGAATTCAAAAAGCAAACGAATTTTATCAGCGCCATAAATTTGGTGTTATAGCCATTCACATCCTGTTTATTTTATTTCTGTTCACTATTATCTTTGCCCGATAAATCTGCCGTACAATTTTTTGAAAAAAATAGATGAACTATACTCAAAAATGTGATAAACGAACCTTAGATATTAATAGGTATTATTAAAATAATTGCTGAAGAGAGAATGTTACATAAATTATTCTTAATACTGGTTATCTTTTTGATTAGCGGTATACTGGCATTCCCGGGAGTTGTAGGATTTTCAGATGCATCGAAAATTCCCGGTGCACACTCGAAATATTCTCCAGTTAAATCTGTTCATAATCCTCGTAATCTGACTCTGCGTTCCGCTTCCGCATTAGTAGCGGATCAGATTACGGGAGAACGTTTTCTGCAGAAACAAGCAACAGCAATAGTGCCCATAGCCTCTATCACCAAACTCATGACAGCCATGATAGTGCTGGATGCTAAAATGGATCTTCAGGAATTAATTACAATCGAGTCGGAAGATATAGACATCATTCGTTATAGTCACTCTCGCCTGCCCGTAAATACGCGCATCACGCGCGGAGATGCTCTGCTGCTGACTTTAATGGCTTCTGAAAACCGTGCCGCTCATGCTTTGGGACGGACATATCCCGGCGGTCTCTATGCATTCACCTCTGCTATGAATGCCAAAGCAAAGTCTCTGGGACTAAACGACACACATTTTATAGATCCCTCCGGTATCCACTGCGGCAATGTATCTTCAGCCGAAGATTTGGCTCGGCTGGTAGACGCAGCGTATAAATATAATATTATCCGGAAATATACCACCTGTAAAGAAACATCCGTTCAGATAGGCAGACGTATGCTTCAATTCCATAACACCAACCGCCTGGTTGGAAATCCCCAATGGCAAATCGGCCTTTCCAAGACAGGCTTCATAGACGAAGCCGGCCGCTGTCTCGTGATGCAGTCTCAGGTCGCCAAACGTCCTTTGTTGATTGTACTGCTCGACTCGCAGGGAAAATTGACCCGTTACAGTGATGCTAATCGTATCAAACAGTGGATGGAAGGCTCAAAATCCTCGCGACAGAAAAATAAAGGTTAATTGCAGAAATTTACTCTCTCCGGACGGTCTTCATGTATCTTGAAAATGATCTATACAGCATTGATAGAAAACTGCTTGTAAAAGCCGTCTCCATAATTACTCGAAGTATGCTAGAAAATATTGCCGGTTTATCCGGAAAAATTCGTTATGTCCCGATAAAAAATACCCGGCTCTTCGAGGATATGTTTAACACTTTCAAAGATAAGCGCTACACAGATATATTATATCCGGCTGAAATCAACTTGAAGATAATAAGTTATATACGCCGCATCAAAATGCCTGAAAAAATATTATCCGAACTCGCGTATATGAAACAGTTGACACCATACACATATAATCATAGTTTAACTATTTCTGTTCTGGCGGCTAAAATAGCCATAGATCATTCACAAAAAAACAGGTATTCCCCCGATATGGCTTTGTGTCTGAGCCTTTTTCACGATTTGGGCAAATCGCGCATACCGCTGCGTATTTTGAATAAGTGTTCACCGATTACATCTGATGAACACAGGATATTAAAAGCACATCCATTGATAGGATATGTTCTTTTGCATTATTATTTCGGTAAAGATTGCAAATCTGTCGCTTTTTCTTCTTTCCAGCATCATGAAAGGCTTGACGGATCGGGTTATCCGCTGGGAATTAAAAGACTCAATAAGTATTCTCATTTGATAGGCATTGTTGACACTCTGGATGCACTGATATCGGCACGTCCATACAGAAAAACTCCTTTTTCGCTCCGTGCCGCAATAGACCTCTTGCTTGATGAGTCCGAAAAAGGCCGTTTTCATAAAGGATTAATACATACTCTGATCCGATATGCCCGCAAAGAAAAACCAGGCACAAAACTCATCATCGCAAAAAGAGGAAGAGATAAAGAACCATCTGGGAATTCCTATGGCAAAACTGCACCACGCCCACGTAAAACTTCAGGAAAATAAACACAGCCATTATTGACAAATACGCTTATTTGCATATATTATATTTACACAAAAACATAAACAAAAACTGACATTCCCAAAAGTTAATCGTTTTCTTTTTTGCCTTGTTATGAATATGCATTAATCTCTTATTGATAAACCAGTTCTCTTATAAACCATGTGCTTTTGACTGTTATTTGCCGTTTGCAAAGTGTTTTTTTACTACAACAACGGTATTACACATTTAAGCAAAAGGAGAAAAGCCCATGGAAAAACTTCATTTAACTCCACAAGAGGAAGGCGAACTGCTGTTAATCCTAGAAAGATATTTACCGGATCTCAAAATTGAAATCGCGAACACGGACAGTAAAGAATTTTGCAAACAACTAAAAGATCGTGAAGCTTTCATGGTCGATCTTATCACACGTTTGAAAAGCTGAAAGTTCCTTTTGTAGATATTTCTACAGTTGATTAATAATTGGCCACGGTCTTGCTTCTTCGATCTCGAAAGCAAGCTCCAGAAGTTCTCTTTCATGACCTAAAGCGGCGCCAAACTGAGCGCCAAGAGGTAAACCGTTGGAACTCAAACCCAAAGGCAGGAACATTGCCGGGGCACCACTGACATTTTGCAGCGGTGTAAAGGCAACATATTTCCTGACTCGTTCAAAAGCTTCAGCAAATGGCACTTCCGGACACATATAGCCAATCTCCGGGGTGGGATGAGACAAAGTCGGATTGAGCAGAATATCGCAAGTTTTGAAAATATCATTATATGTTTTGGAGAATTTGATTAATCGTTTTACAGTCAATGGCATTTTAAAGAAATTTTTCTGAATCTGTGTCTTTAATAAAGGATGGTACTCCGGCAAAAGGACCCGGAACACAATAGTGTTCGGCACATAATAGGCGATGGCTGATAGAACCTATTGGCGGGCGCATAAATTGGGTAATTGCCATTGGGATTATGGATGCAGGAGGATAAACAAGGTCTTTGTGAAGATCACGCAGGGATAAAGAGATGGAAAAAA
>MAEO01000156.1:4233-38258 GCA_001683985.1 Smithella sp. M82 | reverse complement strand
TTCTTTCCCGGAACTTGGTCTTGCCAGGAAAGCTCCTCTTCCTTTTTGGTGCCCCATTATAGCATATTGGAATTGGAATTAGTAGGCATAACCCCCTGTAAATAGGATGAATTATATTTATTAAAATTGATACTGTTTTGATACCGGATTTTAAGGGGTAAACTGGTGGAGGCGGCGGGAGTCGAACCCGCGTCCGAAAACCTTCCGTTGCAGCTTCTACGTACGTAGCCTAAGTTTTAAAATTCGCGCTGGCTTGCTCCCCAAGGCCGGATCGCGCCACACTATCCTGTAAGAATTCGCCGCCCTCCCCCAGGAAAGAAGTTTGGCTATCCTGTCTAAATGACGTTCCAACCAAGCCAACAGGAAAACCGGGCAGAACGTTAGCCGACTTAAGCGGCTAATGCGTAATCGTAGTTGTCTGCGATTATATGTTTCCTACCTATTTAACGAGGCCTGTAGGAACCTCGGTACGCTTCTACAACTTCAAATGTCCCCGTCGAAACCGTGACGCCCCCTTAATTATTAATTTATTTATAATATAGACACTTACATGATTTTTGTCAAAAAAAAGATTTAACAAAAAAAGATTTAAGAATATTTTGCCGGATTTCTTACGAAAACATGGTGATTTCTACATCTTATTTTCAGACCTTTATCAGTTTTGACTTGAAATCACGGGCCAAATCTCGCCGCTCTTCGCGTTGTTTGATATCCTGGCGACGGTCGTGCAGTTTTTTGCCTTTGCCGATGCCGATTTCCACCTTCACTTTGCCGTTTTTGAAATAAAGTTTCAAAGGGATCAGCGATAACCCCTTTTCCCTCGACTTTCCGTAGAGTTTCTTAATTTCCCGTTTATGCAATAGGAGTTTGCGTGATCTTAACGGATTATGATTAAAGCGGTTGCCGTGTTCATAAGGACTGATATGCATTTCTTTAATAAATACTTCGCCGTCCTTGACAACGGCATAACTGTCTTTGAGGTTGGCCCTACCGGCACGAAGGGCCTTTACTTCCGTACCCTGCAAAGCAATGCCCGCTTCGTAGATATCGCCTATTTCGTAATTTAGGCGCGCTGTTTTATTGGACGCGATAATTCTTTGTGCTGTATTTTCTTTAGCCATAATGCATTTTTACACGAAATTTCACTGAAAGCTATAATTATTTCGTTGAATTTATAGTAACAAGCCATCTGCAACAATCTTTAACTGGATTGCCCGGTCAAGCCGGGCAATGACAGATGAGATAAACTTACTGTTCATTTTTTCTTTTGGGGTAAAAGGTAATCCGGTTTCACGTGACTCATCGCCTTGTAGATATTATCTCGGATTTCTTTATTATCCTTTTCCAAGCCGTCTAAAAGTTTTTTTATGTAGATCCTTTTTGATGTGTTACTCGTCGGACATTCATTTTTCAATATGGGGAACTGCCGTTCCTTACTGTATTTCTTTATCAACTCCTCCTGCAAATAAACAAGAGGACGGATGATGTGTAGTTTACCACCGAATATACTCTGATTGGGCATCATTGTACTTATTTCGCGTCCATAAAACATGTTAATCAAAAGTGTTTCAATAATATCATCACGATGATGGGCAAAAGCTATTTTATTGCAGCCTTCGGCATCAGCAATCTCAAAAATCCTTTTACGTCTGAGCCGTGAACATAAAAAGCAAGGATTCTTTTTATTAATATCAGAATGCGCCAGATTGCCGATATCCGTCTTTTCCATTATATATGTGTAATTATTTCCCTGAAAATATCCTTCCAGTATTTCATAGGTCTTATATGTCTGATCAAAACCCATATCGATATTGACGGCGATAAAAGAAAATTTTGGAATGAAAAGCATAGGCGAATCAAGAAGGTCCAGCAGCGCCAGGCTGTCTGCACCGCCGGAGACGCCGATTAGAATCCGGTCACCCTCTTCAATCATCCCGTAATCCAACACTGCTTTTTCCAGCCACTTTTTCAAATGGAGAAAGAGTTTCGTATTTTTATTTTTTTTATTTTCATCAGTCATATATGTTTGCTTTAATTCCTTACTGCCTAATTATACCATTTCGATTTCAAAGGATAACGAGGCGGCAAGGAGATAAACTCCGCAGATGCCTGTCCGGCGCATGCCGGAAGCGTTTTTCAACAGCCCTCCTGCGGTTTACTTATCCGACTTCTTTACAGTAATCAAGACACTTCGATTATAGCCTTGAAATCATCAAAGATCTCTGTTATAGGTTGGCGCAAAGCCAAAAAGGAGGTTTTGTATGCCGGAAATTATTAAAGTTCATGCCAGGGAGATTCTGGATTCCCGGGGGAATCCAACAGTGGAAGCCGAAGTTACGACAATCGCGGGAATTACCGCCAGAGCGGCTGTTCCTTCAGGCGCTTCCACCGGCGAGCATGAAATGTTGGAATTACGAGACGGCAATAAAAAAAGATATAACGGTAAAGGTGTTCAAAATGCCGTAAAAAACATTCTCAATAAAATCGGTCCCGAGATTATCGGCATTGATTGTCGCCAACAGCGTGATATTGATTTTACGATGATTGAACTTGATGGAACAGAAAACAAAGGAAAACTGGGAGCAAACGCCATTCTTGCCGTATCGATGGCTTGCGCCAAAGCAGGAGCGGAAATATCCGGTTTGCCTCTATACAAATACCTGGGCGGTGTCAACGCCAATGTGTTGCCTATCCCGCAATCAAATATTTTAAACGGCGGCCGGCATGCCGACAACAATGTGGACATCCAGGAATTTATGATTCTGCCGGTCGGCGCCCCTAACTTCACGGAAGGCATCCGTATGAACGCAGAAGTTTTCCATTCTTTGAAATCCGTGCTCAAAGGCAAAGGTTTAAACACGTCGGTCGGTGATGAAGGCGGTTTTGCTCCAAATCTGAAATCCAACGAAGAAGCTCTGGCGTGCATTATGACGGCCATCGAGAAAGCCAACTACAAGGCCGGCAAGGACATCATGATCGCACTAGACTGTGCCGCCAGTTCTTTCTATGAAAAAGGCAAATATATCCTGGCAGCGGAAAAGAAACCTCAAAAATCAGCCGAAGAACTGGTTAAATTCTATTCCGACCTTGTCGCAAAATATCCTATTATCTCCATTGAAGACGGACTTGCAGAAGACGACTGGGCGGGATGGAAGATGATGACAGACGAACTGGGCAGCAAGATTCAGATTGTCGGTGATGACCTTTTCGTCACCAATGTCAAGCGTCTGAACAAAGGCATCGACCTTGGTATCGCCAATTCCATCCTGATTAAACTCAATCAGATAGGAACGCTCACGGAAACACTGGAAACAATGAGTCGCGCCAAAGAATATAATTATACCTGCGTTGTTTCGCACCGTTCCGGTGAAACGGAAGACACATTTATGGCTGACATCGCCGTCGCCACCAACTGCGGCCAGATCAAGAGCGGTTCGCTTTCCCGAACGGACAGACTGGCAAAATATAATCAACTGATCCGTATAGAAGAAGAATTAGGCGATGCAGCCGGCTACCGCGGCAGAGATGCATTTTACAGCATCAAACAGCCGGTCAAAACGGGAAAGAAAAAATCACGGGTATGAATACCCTCCGCTTCGCGGGATTGTTCAACCTGTCAATTCCGCTGCGCTACGCTTTCGGAATTGGAGATTCAACATTAATTTTTACTAATTATAAAAGGGTGGTATTTTTTCAAACGCCACCCTTTCCATTTCATTCCATCAAAACTATTTCTTAATTTGCTCTCAATAATTCATAATCTGCTAGAGCAGTCTGAACAGACGACGGCGCAGAACTTCCATTTCCGCCCTGTTTTCAGTCAAAGCGTAAGAAACTTCTTTCTTATCAATTTTTTCATCCTTTATCGTTGTTACTAATTTCGCGTCTTCCAGAAATATAATGACATTAAGATAGTTGGACTGGGAAAGCGCTTCCGTCCTTAAAACTTCTCCTTTTTTGAACATTCTATCCCCCAGCGACATGATTTTCTTTAACCAGTCCCTTTTTGCCAGCGGATTTTTCTTTAAATACAGACAGCTTCTGATGACTATCCAGGACGATTCCAGATAATTATGAATCAAATCGGCAAAAGGCTTTAGCTTCCTGCTGCCTTTACCTTTTACCTCAACGTATACCTGATCATCACGCTCGGTGGCTACAACCATTTTCCTTTCGTGCAGATAGATCAGCGCTTCATTAACTTCGTCCGCATCATCCTTATGTTCATCGAAAATAAACTCATTCCATAAAAGCTTTTTGAGAAACTTATAATCGCTCATTATTCTTTGCAGAGAAATTAAATCTTCGTTACACTTGGTTATGGAAGTCGCCACGAAACTCAGCGGAATGAAAAAATGTAAAATATTGTTTTTATAATATTCCAGATTGGGTCTTCTTTCCTCTTTCAGCGAATAGACGACTTCCTGTATTTCTTCATCCTCTTTCTCTGCCTCAATTTTCGATATAAATCCCTGATGTACGAACATATTAATCGCATCGTTTATTGCTTTTTCGCTGTCGGCAAACGTTTCAGCAAATTTCACTTTCTTCATGGAAAGATATTCATAAAATTCATTTAGAATTTCCAGCAACTCGTTATGCGACATTCCTCTGCGGTAATGACTTAAGATAACGGCAGCCACCAACGAAAAAGGCGTGACTACGGCAACCTTGTTGATTTCCAGAACTATTTCATAACCGATTTTCCGGTAAAGACTCTGCCTTTCTTCCAGGGTCATTTTCTCTATCGGCTTTTCCTGGGATTCCAAATAATCTTTCATAATTATCGGCTCGCCGATGTTGACATAAACACGGCCGTATCTTTTAGTCAATATTTTACTTGTCTTGATTATCTCCGCTGCATTTTCAGGAGTTTTGGATTTCCCGGACAGTTCTTTGAGATATGATTTTTCTTCAATCACACGGTCATAGCCTATATAAACAGGAATTGCCGCGAAATTTTCACAATATTTTTCCTGATAAGCCTGAATAATCATGGAAAGCAGCCCGTACTTCGGCATGACCATTTTACCCGTTCGGCTGCGTCCGCCCTCGATAAAAAATTCCAGAGGCAAGCCTTCCTTTAAGAGTATAGCCAGATATTTCGTAAAGACCTCGGAATAAACTTTATTGTCCCGAAAGCTCCTCCTCAGAAAAAAAGCGCCGGACTTGCGGAAGATATAACCCATCGGGAAAAAAGATAAATTACTTCCGGCAGCAATAAAAGGAAGTTGAATGTTGTTCACGTATAAAACATAAGAAAACAAAAGATAATCAATATGACTGCGATGACAGGGAATAATGACAAAAGGCATCTTTTTGGAAATATTTCTTATTTTGGTCATGCCTTCTTTATCAATGGATAAACCGTCGTAAATGTTATTCCATAGCCAGGACAACACTTTTCGCAAAATGGCTATCATCGTATTGCTGTAATCGGCCGCAATTTCGTAAAGATAACGTCGTGCGTCTTTCACAACTGTTGTTATTTTCCTGTTTTCTTCTTCCGCGTAATCAGCGATGAATTTTTTTAACGAATTATCACTTAAAACCATACCGATGAGTTCTTCCCGCGATTTTAGAGCCGGCCCTACAACAGCATCTTTTTCCTTTTCAATTCGGTCTATTAATTCTCCGCGCAATTCATGAACCATACCTTCCGGAGAAGCGCTTTTAGTTGTATCCAAATATTCCGATAATCTGACCGGTTCCGCGGGAACGACAAAAGCATTACCGGAATAACGTATAAAAGTAACCAACCGGCGCAAAGCTCCCGTGTGTTCCGTCTGCCCGAAAAGAATATTGATAATGTTTTCTTCTTCTTTCTCGCGCCTGCGTCCGTAAGAAACCAGAACCGGTACAACAATAATGGGGAAAGCGACTTTCTTTTGAATATTAAGCAGACTTACTATTGCACTTTCCGCGGACCGGTTTTCAATGAATTCCGATTCACCCAGATGAATTATGATGCTCTTTTTTTCTTTGACTCTTCTCTCTATATATGCGAGTTTTCCCATCCACGCTTTCTGTTCCTTGCCCCAACGTCTTAAAAAAGAAGACCAGAAAAACCTGAGCATTTCAGGGAGCGGCTGCCACATGGACATGTTCATTCCATGACAATAAAGAGGAACCGGAATCTCTTTGCGCTTGCAGAGTTCATAAAGAACAAGACTGTTGAGTTCACTTCTTTGATTCAAAGCGTAAACCACAACACCTTCAGCAGAAAGTTTTCTAATAGTGTCAACGTATTCATCGGCAATGGAAACCCGTGAAAGGAATGTTTTCACCAGCCTGAACTGCAGAAAATTTTGGTTGTCATAAAGATTTCCCGAATAATATTCTTTTTCCTGTTCCGGATTGGTCATATTTATAGTCTCTTTCAATATTAAAACTTAATCTGCGGTTATCAACGCACCGGCAGGTTTACTATTCTGCTTTTGACAAGACTAATCATTTTCGTTTTGAAATTCAACAGGAAAACGTTCCTTCATATAATTTTGCACATATTCTCGCACTTCAGACGCCATATTAAAAGACAAGGCTTTTTCCAGCAGCAGTTTTGATTCCTCCAACTTTGATTCTCTTATAATTTTCTTAATACGCGGAACGGCCAGATGGTTCATGCTTAATTCATCCAATTCCATTCCCAGAAGAATCAATGTGCACATCGGATCGCCGGCCATTTCCCCGCACATCGATACACGAATACCTGCTTCATGAGCAGTATCGACTACACTTTTTACCAGTTTTAAAACTGCCGGGTGCAAAGGTTCATATAAATATGTCAAACGTTCGTTGGATCTGTCAATAGCCAGTGAATACTGAATCAAATCATTTGTGCCTATGCTGAAGAAATCCACTTCCCGCGCCAGTTTATCCGCGATCACAACCGCAGCCGGCACTTCTATCATGGCGCCTATCTCCATCTCGGAAGCAATATTTTCACCCTGCGCCATAAGTTCTTTACGTGTCTCTTCCAACAATCTCTTTGCCTCAACAATCTCTTCCACACTTGAGATCATCGGGAAAAGAATTCTCGTTTTTCCATAAGCCCCGGCCCGCCAGATAGCTCTCAGTTGACTCTTGAATATTTCGACTTCCTTCAAACAAAAACGAATTGCTCTCAATCCCATTTGCGGATTCAATTCCTTTACCGGCTTTTGACTGGAAGGGAATTTATCGCCGCCTAAGTCAAAAGTCCGGATTGTCGACCAGAGTAAATCCTTCGTACCGACAACCTGGCGGTAATTTTCATAATGATCTTCCTCTGTCGGTAATTCCTGGCGGTTAATATATATAAACTCTGTGCGATAAAGCCCGATATGTTCCGCGCCATGCGCGATTGCAGAAGGAATTTCTTCCACAAACTCAATATTGCATCCTATATTCACTGCATATCGATCAATCGTTATTGCCGGCGATTTCGCGTCTTTAAGATACTCATCTCTTGCTGCCGAATGGAGCAGCTTTTTTTCCTCATATCTCTGCGACATTTCCGGGTACGGATTGACAACGACCAGTCCCGAAATGCCATCTACAATTATTTCATCACCCGTGCGCACGAAACGTGTAATATTATCCAAACCCACTACGGCAGGCAACTCCATATCACGTGCAACAATAGCCGTATGTGAAGTACGACCCCCTGCATCTGTTGCAAAACCGATAACTTTATCCAGTTTCATTTGCACTGTGTTGGCCGGGGAAATATCCTGTGCAACAACGATTACCTTTTCATCATTTACCCATACACTTTCTTTTTTCTTACCGGCAAGATTGCTTAAAATCCGCTGGCTGACATTCCGGATGTCACTAACACGCCCTCGTATATAATTATCTTCTACTTTTTCAAATATCTGTTCATAACGATCCAATGTCAGACGAACTGCCCATTCCGCGTTAATCTTTAATCTTTGTATGTTTTTAATTGTACGGTTGATGAATTTTTTATCCTTTAAAATCAAAATATGAACATCAATTACATAAAGAGGTTCGGTTACCTTGGTTTTCTTGAGATTTCTTTGAATCCCTAAAAGTTGATGTTCCGATTCTTTTACAGCTTTTTTAAAACGAAGAATTTCCCCGGGAATCAGGGAAGGTGAATTCAGTTTATACAAAGAGACCTGGCTGTCCAGGGGATTAAAACGGTAAACTCTGCCAATGGCAACGCCGGGAGAAACACCAACACCCCTTAGAACAAGTGTTTTTTTTGTCTGATCAGGATTCATTTTTTATTTAAGTTTCTCCAAATTTATTTTCAATAAGTTTTCCCAGTTCCTCTATTGCCGTTGAGGCATCGTTTCCTTCGGCTTTAATCGTTAATACTCCACCCTTGGGACAAGCAAGGGTTAGCAGGTCCAGAATACTTCTGCCGTCAACTGTCTGACCGTTGTGTTCTATGTAAATGCCTGCTTTAAATTGCCGAGCTACTTTTACAAACTTTGCCGCTGCCCGCGCATGCATTCCAAGTTTATTTTTCAACTTCAATGTTCTGATTTCTGTCAAACTAATAATCCTCCCCCGGAAATCAGAAAAAATAAAATAAATGCACCATAAATAATATAAACCTGTGACACACCTTTTTTAATCAGTAACAGACAAAATAAAATAAATGCTATTGCCGTTAATTTTGCGATTATATCGAAAGTTTTTATAAAAGGCCAACCTTCGGTTTCAGACAAAAAAACAGCCGAACATGCAAGCGCGACCAAAGCAAGCCAGCGTATTTTTACCGCAACACCGGGCAAATCCAAAGAACGAATAAATTCAAATCCTTTCTCCCCACCCCTGTAACCTTCAATGAAACCTTTTAACCTTATCCAAATGTGAGACGGCGTATAAATCAACAAGAATGCAACAGGCGCAAATATTAATCCCATATACGATAAAATGACTGCAATTATAGAAGCAAAAGGCCTCAGGGCTCCCCAGAAAAAAACATCGCCTACAGCAGCATAAGATCCCATCATACTTTGTTTAATCGTCGAAATATTCAAATCCTCACTCTTGCCGTTTTCCTCTTCTTCCAAACATACAACCGAACCGATTACCGAACCCGAAAGATAAGGATTGGTGCTAAATAACTGTAAATGTCTTGTAAGCATTTTTTCTGAATCTTTCCGGGATAAATTCCACTCCCGAACAAGCGGAATTATTGCCATTGCAAAACCCAAGTTTTGCATTCGCCGGAAATTAAGTGTTGTTTGAATAAAAAATGATCTTAAAAATATTTTTATTAAAGTTGTTTTTTTCACTTTTTCACGGCCTTTAAGTTATTAAGTATAACCCCGAAATATTAAGCAAAAAAAACGACCATGGCGCATGCCCAATGTTTTGCGAGATTATTCGAATTTCCAGTTCAGCCATATTCTGCATTCGGAATTGATTTTCACTAACAAATAAACGCCTTTATAAACATCTTTTGCGTTTGCTCCTAACATAAAAGGCTGTTTAAGTCAATTTAAACGCAGTATCCCGATATTATTATATTTTCTTTATCTTTAAGTATTATTTTTGTAAATAATAAACTATTATGATAAAGTTACAAATGATGAGTAAAAAAGTTCTTATTATAAATCCCTGGATTCATGACTTTGCAGCCTATGACTTCTGGATAAAACCACTTGGTCTTTTATATCTGGGCGGTCTGTTGCGTCAAAACGGCCATGAAGTTCATTTCATTGATTGTCTGGATCCGTTTCATCCGGCTATGCATAAAATAATCTCCAAACCGCCGAAACGCCATTCATCCGGCAACGGCAAATTTTTTCGACAGATTATTCCCACACCTGATCCGCTAAAAATGTTTTCCAGAAATTATTGCCGTTATGGCATTTTACCGGAAATATTTAGAGAAGATTTAAAAAAACAGCAGGATGCTGACATTATTTTAATCACTTCCATGATGACATACTGGTACCCGGGAGTTTTTGAAGTTATCAAAATAATAAAGGAAGTCATGCCTCAAATTCCCTTGGTTTTAGGAGGAAAATATGCCTCCCTTTGCTATGATCATGCCGTAAAATTTTCAGGAGCCGATTTTATTATTGCCGGCGCCGGCGAAAAACAGATTCTTCAGCTTTTTCAGAAATTATTCGACGAAAAACCATTATTCATGCCGGAAGAAAGCAATCTGGATTCCTACCCCTATCCCGCTTTCGATCTGATAAATAAAATAGAACAATTACCTTTAATTACTTCCCGCGGGTGTCCCTACCGCTGCAGTTATTGTTCCGCACATATTTTCAACGATCAATTCAGACAACGCAATCCGGTAAAAGTTGTCGATGAAATCGAATACTGGCAGAAAAAAACCGGCGTTGAGAATTTTAGTTTTTATGATGACGCTTTACTGGTGAATCCCCAAGAGATGATTATTCCTCTGTTAAACGAACTCAAACGGAGAAATTTGTCCTGCCGCTTCCACTGTCCCAACGGACTTCATTTGAGAGAAATCAATGAAGAGTTAAGTGAGTTGCTTTATATTTCAGGGTTCAAAACAATTCGCTTCGGATTTGAGACATCAGATTTAAGCCGACAAATTCAAACCGGCGGTAAAGTTAAAAATGAGGAATTATACAATGCAGTAAATCATTTAAAAAATGCCGGTTATAAAACCGGGGGAGTAGGCATATATTTACTATGCGGCATGCCCGGCCAAAAAGCCCGGGAAGTTGACGACAGCATTAAGTTTGTGCATAAATGCGGCGCCAAACCGGTTCTGGCCGAATATTCGCCTATTCCATACACAGAAATGTGGAATGAAGCAGTTTCATCTTCTCCTTTTGACATTCAAAATGAACCGCTATATCATAACAACTCGTTGCTTCCATGTTGTAACGATGATTTTAATTTTGACGATTATAAAGAATTGAAAAATAAACTGAACTTAATTTAAAAACACACGGCAGGGCATGAATAGTTTAAAGTGGATTAAAAATATATTAATACTTGTATTATCCTTGTTCTTTCTAATTATCGGCATCAATACCTTAATTGGCTCTTATCGCTCAAACAATCCTATGGATTTTGTAATGTATTTTTTTTCCTCTTCGCTTTTAATTTTAGTATGCCTTGTTGGAATTATATACTTTTTTTCCCGTTTCCTTATCAAAAAACAACCGGAGGGAATTAATAATGACGAAGCGCAATAATTTTCCAGGACTGGCTTTCTTATTAGCTGCAATTTTATTAACAGCCAATACTTCTCACGCTCTTGATCTGGATAAGAAAGTTATAAAAACAAAGCTGAAAAACGGCATGACCGTTTTAATGCTGGAGCGTCATTTAAGTCCGACTGTTTCTCTTTATATTCGGCATCGCGTGGGAGCCGTTGACGAATCGGAAGGCGAATTCGGTGCGGCTCATTTTTGCGAACACATGATGTTTAAGGGCACAACAACCATCGGCGCAAAAAATTATGCTGTCGAAAGAAAAATACTGGACGCAATCGAAAAAACCGGCACAGCGCTGGATCAAGAAAAACGAAAAGGCAAAAAAGCTGATCCGAAAATCATTCATAATTTATCAGAAAAACTGAAAAAACTTCAGGAGCAGGGGAAAAAATATTTCATTCCTAACGAAATCGACCGTCTGTACACTGAAAATGGCGGACTGGATATGAATGCTTCCACCGGTCAGGACGTGACAACCTATCATGTAAGTCTCCCCTCCAACAAAATCGAACTATGGGCGAGAATTGAAGCGGATCGACTGCTTAATCCTGTTTTTCGCGAATTCTATACGGAACGCGATGTTGTCATGGAAGAAAGAAGACAACGGGTTGATTCCGATCCTGATGGCAAACTTTATGAGCAATTTATGAGCGCTGCATATAAAATCCATCCCTACGGCCGACCAATTTTGGGACGGGCGGAAGATATAATGAACCTGAGTCCCTCTTCAGTAAGAAGAATATTTAAAAAATATAAAGCGCCGGAAAGTATTGTAATCACAGTTGTTGGTGACATTCAGCCGAAAAAGACGCTGAAAATAATTGAAAAATATTTTGGACTTATTCCGGCAGGCAAAGAAACAAAAAAATCAATTCCCGGAGAACCCGTACAAACCCGGGAAAGAAGAGCAACGGTTTCCTTCGATGCCAATCCGATGATGATTATCGGATTTCATAAACCCAACGCTCCGGATTACAATGATTATGTTTTCGATTTATTGGATACAATACTCACCAAAGGCAGAACCAGCAGGCTGTATAATTTACTGGTAACGAAAAAAGGGGTTGCGGAAAGCGTAAGCTCCGCAAACGGTATCCCGGCAACAAGATATCCCAATCTTTTTACTATTTTCTCCAAACCCCGATATCCTCACACAAATGCGGAACTGGAAGAAATTATTCTCAGCGAAATAGAAAAAATAAGAACTCAACCCGTAACGGATATGGAATTAACCAAAGCCAAGAATCAGTTAAGGATGGATTACATTAAAAATCTGGATTCCAACGAAGAAATTGCCTCGATGTTATCCTATTATGAAATAATTCCGGGCGATTACAGATATATATCCGACTATTTAAATACTATTGATAAAATTTCAGCCGATGATATTCAAAAAGCGGCTAAAGTTTATTTAACAAAAGATAATTGTACAATTGCTGTTTTGGATAAAAAGAAAGATTAGGCGTGCCTTTATATGATCAAAAGAAAATTTAACATTTTTTCAAATGTCAAAGCTTTATTGCCGTTGGTTTGCTTTATAATTACTTCAGGTTTGTCTTCCTCTGCCGCAGCTTTTAATTCTCCGTGGCCCTCACCCGACAAAATTCGATATGCGCCGTTAGAATTTAATCTTCCTCAGGCCCAACGCGTATCTTTGGAAAACGGAATAATCCTTTACATACTGGAAGACCACGAATTGCCACTGATAAACATCAGGGGTATCGTTAGAACCGGAACGATGTACGATCCTCAGGACAAGGAAGGCGTTGCCGAATTGACCGCGTATGTCATGAGAACCGGAGGAACATCAAAATTAAACAGTTCGGAAATGGACAGCCGACTTGATTTCATGGCTGCTGCAGCATCAATTTCAATGTCCCTGGAATCCGCACAGGTAAACTTTTCCATCTTAAACAAAGACCTCGACAAGGGACTCGACCTCTTAGCACAGATGCTTACGCAACCGGCTTTCGAGCAAAATAAATTCGAGTTGGCCAGGCAATTGAAGAATGAAGAACTAAGAAGACTGAAAGACGACCCGCAAAAACTTGCCTTTAGAGAATTCAACCGCCTTATTTATTTCAATAATCCGCGCGGCCGGTTTGCCTCCCACAGCTCCATTGCCAAAATTAAACGCGACGATTTAGTCAAATTTCACAATAAATTCTTCCGCCCGGATAATATTATGTTTGCCGTCAGCGGAGATATCAGTAAGGAACAAGCCGTTTATGAATTTAGCCGTCACTTCGGTAACCGGAATACAAAAGAAACTCCTATTGATGTTCCTTTGCCGCCTGATAAATCAAAAGCCGGAATTTTTTACATCGACAAAGAAATTTCCCAATCTGCGGTTATCAGCGGCCGGTTTGCGGCAAGCAAAACAAATCCCGATTTTTATGCCTTTTCAATTCTTGATTTCATCATTGGCAGCGGTGGGTTCCCTTCAAGAATTTTCAGCGCAGTGCGCAATAATGAAGGACTTGCCTACAGCGCCGGAAGTTTTTATCGTGCAAGACCGGCATATGGTGTTTTCGGCGCTTATGCCTTTACAAAAACATCTTCAACCATGAAGGCTCTTTCTCTCATCAATTCAATCCTGGAGAATACCGGTTCCGGTACGATTACGAAAAAAGAAATTGATTGGGCCAAAAGTTCCATCATCAACGGTTTTGTCTTTTTATTCGATACTCCCGAACAAATCGCCTGGCAACAGATGAACATCGAATATGAAAAATTACCCGCAGATTTTCTGCTTACCTATCGCAACAAAATAGAAAAGGTTACTTTAAAGGATTTGAATGATACCGCTTCAAAATATCTTGATAAGACAAAAAATACAGTCTTGATTTTGGGCGACAGTAAAAATTTTGACAAACCTCTGTCGGTAATGACACAGCCGATTTTAATAATCCCCGAAGAATAATTTATCATTTAAGGAACTATTATGATTGATATGGAAACATTTAAAAAAATAACAAAGAGAATCGATTCCTATCGCGAAGCGATGATTGCACTGCAAATCGATCTGAGTGCAATTCCCGCCGTAGGACCGGAAAACGGCGGAGACGGAGAATTACTCAAGGCAAATTTCCTGAAACAACGGCTTATCCGGATGGGTTTCCGGAACTTCCGGCATTATGACGTGAAAGACGAAAGAGTTTCTTCTGGAATTCGTCCCAATTTTATCACAACAATAGAAGGTAAAAATAAAAGAAAGTGTATCTGGATTATTACTCATATGGATATTGTGCCGCCGGGGGAACTTCGTCTCTGGAGTCACGATCCCTATAGCGCTTACGTTAAAGACGGCCATATTTTCGGCCGCGGCGTTGAAGATAATCAACAGGACATGGTTGCTTCCATCTTTGCTGCTCAAGCTATGCTCGATGAAGGACTGATACCGGATAATTCCATCAACCTTGCTTTTGTTTCCGATGAAGAAACATCAAGTAACAAGGGCTTGTATCACATGATAGACTTCGCCGATCCGCTTTTTAATGATGATGATTTGATAGTTGTTCCCGATTCGGGCAATCCTGAAGGATCTTTAATCGAAATCGCCGAAAAAAGTATGCTTTGGTTGTGTTTTAAAACAAAAGGAAAACAATGCCACGGCTCCAACCCGCAACTGGGCAATAATGCTTTTGTCGCGGCATCGCATCTGGTGACAAAATTAGTTAAGCTGAGAAAGCTGTTTCCCGAATCCGATCCCCTTTTTGATCCTCCGCAAAGCACATTTGAACCGACAAAAAAAGAAGCCAACGTAGGCAACATCAACACCATACCGGGCGAAGATATTTTTTGTATGGACTGCCGTGTTCTGCCGAAATATGATTTACAGGATGTTATGAAGGCAATACAAAATATTGTTCATGGAATTGAAAATAAATTCAAAGTCCGGATAGAAATATCCATTGCACAATACGTACAATCGGCAAAGCCGACCTCTTCCGATGCTCCAATAGTTCAAATGCTTACAAAAGCCATTCAGGAAGTGTATAACGTAAAGGCATATCCCGGCGGTGTCGGCGCAGGGACTGTTGCCTCTTATATTCGTAAAAAAAATTATCCCGTCGCTGTTTGGTCTAAAACCAACCAAACGGCTCATCAGCCGGACGAAAATTGCCCTATTGACAACATGTTGGGCAACGCCAAGGTGTTCGCTCACTTATTTCTGCAAAAATAATTTTTAAAAGCCCTGGAAGCATTGTTATTTATAAACTAAACATTGATAAAACAAGCGCTTAAAGACACCCCGAAACATTATCAATTGTATTGCATTGGATAAATCAAAATGATAGAAATAAATTTGTTAGTAAATATGTTTTTTTTGTAAAGAGAGCGCTGACAATTGGATAAAAGTACAATTTTAGAGGCTGATAATTATTTGAAACAAGCAACCAAAAATCCGGCTGTAGAGAAAATTTCTTTTGCCGATCATAACCTGTTAAAGACTCTCTGCGGGGAACATGATAAGCATCTGAAGCTTATAGAAAATCTGGAACCTGTCAAATTAAAAGCCTGGGGAAACAATATAACTGTCTCCGGCAAAAATGACAACGTCGGTAAAATCAGTTCTATGCTAAAACAGCTTTATTCTATAATGGAAAAAGGCTGGCATATTCAACCCGCTGATATTGATTATGCTCACCGCATTCTTTCCGAAGATGCAACTTTCGAGCTGGAACGTATTTTTCTTGATACGGTTTTTATCTCTTCCAAGAAACGTGTTATTACTCCCAAAAGCATAGCGCAAAGACTCTATATCGAATACATGAGAAATTTTGATATGGTCTTTGCCATAGGTCCTGCCGGAACAGGGAAAACTTATCTGGCTATGGCCATGGCCGTAGCCTGTTTGATGGAGCATAAAATTCAAAGAATCATTTTAGCTCGTCCCGCCGTCGAAGCAGGCGAACGACTGGGTTTTCTACCCGGAGATCTGGCGGAAAAAGTAAATCCGTATCTTCGTCCCCTGTACGACGCGCTCTATGATATGATTGATATGGAAAGAGCAACAACTTTGATCAGCAAGGGATTTATTGAGGTCGCGCCTCTTGCTTTTATGCGGGGCCGAACGCTTAATGATTCTTTTGTCATTTTGGATGAGGCGCAGAACACAACATCGGAACAAATGAAAATGTTTCTAACCAGGCTGGGGTTCGGCTCCCAAGCAGTTATTACAGGGGACATTACACAAGTTGATCTGCCTTCGGAAAAAATCTCCGGCTTGATCGAAGCGGAACAAATCTTGAAAAAAATCGACCTTATCCGTTTTATTTATTTTTCTGAAATTGACGTTGTGCGGCATCCGTTGGTTCAGGATGTAATAAAGGCTTATAAACGTTTACCTAAAGAAAAAAACCCCGATTCCAATGTGTGAATTCTATGAATTTTCCCGAATCAATAAAAAACAAAGTGACAAATATTTTCAAAATGTTGAAGGATAAAAACAATTTTTCCTTCGAATTTCTGAAAAACAAGACTTTTCAAAAATGGGCTATCGCTGTTGCCCTCTGCTTAATTTTAGCCATCATAATGGCTCCTCAACTCCGCACTTATGAGCCGGATTTCAAACTGGGCATGATTGCTCCCAAAAATATCAAAGCGGATCATTCTTTCCTGGTTGAAGATCCGGCGGCAACCGAACAGAAAAAAATGGAAGATGCGGAAAATGTCAAACCGGTTTACGATTACGATATAAAAGTTCAGGAAAATATCAAAACAAGGTTGATTAAAGCCCTTACGGCGGCGGCGGAAAAGTACAACCGTTCCCTTCAGGACAAGACATCGAAAAGCGGTGTTCCTGATGTAAGTAAATTACAAAATGACAAGAAGAGTCTGGAAAAAAATCTGGGCATCTATTTAAGTTCGGAAGAATTCTATGTTCTAAACGAGAATAAATTTTCGGACGAACTCCGGCAAAAATTATCCAAACTGATCATCTCTTTCTATGACAATAAATTCATTACTAATAACGTTTTCAGCAAGTCAGAAAAACAAAATGGCATCATTGTCAGAAACTTAAAAAACAAGATTGAAGAGGAATTTAAAGATCAGTCGTTATTCCTCAACACTCAGGAAATCGACGCGGCGCTTGCGAAAACAGTCAATATGGTTTTCAGGGATGATGACAATAACCTGAAAGAAACCGCTTTCTCTCTGACAAAAAAACTGATTGAGCCGAATTTAACTTTCAATAAAGAAGCAACCGAAAAGAAAAAACTTGCCATTATAGGAGAACCAAATGCGACGTTTTTCCAGGTACAGAAAAATGAAATGATCGTACGTGAGGGAGAAAAAATCGGCTATCTGGAATTAGCCAAATTGAATGCCTTTTATAATTCCATTAAGGATAAAAACTTTTCCAGATATACAATTTTTCTGGGGTTCTTCTTTACCTCTTTGTTTCTCTCAATCGTCCTGTATCTCTGGCGCACAAGAAATTGGATTACAACATCAGCCCGTTCCAACGTTGATTTATTAGTGTTCGGTATTATTGCCCTTCTGCAAATTGTATTCATTAAAATAGGTATTTTTATATCTACTGCTGTTAACAAAGCTTTCCCTTTTCTGCCGACTGAGGCCTGTTTCTTTGCCATACCCTTTGCCTTCGGAGCAATGACTATTGCCATATTAATTAACAGAAACGTTGCCATGATAATCAGCATACTTACATCTTTAATGATCGGTTTTATTTTTGACGGGAAAATCATTTTCCCTCTCTTTTCTTTTTTGGGATCTGTCGCCGCGTCCTATCAAATCGTCCGTATCCGTCAACGTTCTGTTTTCCTGAGAATAGGTCTTTTTCTTGGAATCATTAATATGGCCGCGATTATCTGCCTTAATCTTATTACAGGAAATTTATTTAACGATTTATTATTACGACTGATTATGGGACTCGTCGGGGGCGTTTTTACCGGAATACTTGTTGCCGGAATTACTCCTGTCTTTGAAAGTATTTTTGGATTTATAACCGATTTTAAACTGCTGGAGTTGGCTAATTTAAATCAGCCCCTTTTTCAGAGAATGATAATTGAAGCTCCGGGAACATACCATCACAGCATCATTGTCTCCTCTATGGCAGAAGCGGCAGCCGAGGCTATCGGCGCCAACTCTCTTCTGGCAAAAGTCAGCGCCTATTACCACGATATAGGCAAGCTGATGAAGCCGCAATATTTTATTGAAAATCAGCTTACAAACGAAAATAAACATGATAAGCTTTCACCGAAAATGAGCAGCCTGATTATAATTTCTCATGTAAAGGACGGTTGCGAGCTGGCCGCTAAAGCCAAACTGGGACAGCAAATTACCAACATAATTCGCGAGCATCATGGCACAAATATTGTCAGCTATTTTTATGACAAGGCCAAGAAAGATAAGGATGAATCCATTCGTTCTTTATCAGAAAGCGATTTCCGGTATCCCGGACCGAAGCCGCAAACGAAAGAAGCAGGTCTGGTAATGTTGGGAGATGTTGTTGAAGCGTCATCCCGTACATTGTCTAATCCGACTCCGGCAAGAATCCGCTCTTTGGTCAGAGAAAGAATCGAACGTATCTATATGGATGGGCAACTCGATGAAAGTGAACTAACTTTAAAAAATCTCAATACGATAGCCGAAACATTTACAAAAATTCTTACCGGCATCTTTCACCACCGCGTTGATTATCCGGAATCACCACAGAAAGAAACCAACGGTAAAAAAGAAATCAATGAAATTACAGATCGACAACAATCAAAACAAAATTAAAATAGACAAACGCAAAATTCGCAGCGCAGTCTCAAAAATATTAAAGATTCTGGATTGCGCGGAAAAGGAAATCAGTTTATCGTTTGTTGATGATGAAAAGATAAAAAAGTTAAACAAACAATATCTTGGGAAAAACAGGCCGACTAATGTTATTTCTTTCCCCCTTCAGGAAGGCGAATATAGCAATATTAATCCCAACATCATAGGCGATATTGTTATTTCGACCGAAACCGCTCAAAGAGACGCTCTGCATGGAAATTTATCTCTATCTCAGGAAATCGACTTTCTGATAATTCATGGAATTTTGCATCTGCTCGGTTATAATCATGAAAACACAACCAGAAAAGAAACAAACAAAATGCGACAAAAAGAAAAAGATTTATTTACAGCCTTGTACGGCTGCGACGCCATTTAAATCTGGAAAAATCGATGTTCTGATAAACAATGCAGCCACAAATCCCCCTGTTTGTAAAAAAGCATTGAACTGAATTTAACGATAAAGTATTATATAACCATGAAAACACATCTCCATAATTTCTTTTCTAATCACTGCACGGGTTTATTCCCACATGTGGTTATGGTAATTTCAACCGCATTTATAATTACCACAACCAATATTGCCTATGCCGATATTTACAAGTATGTGGATGAGCAAGGTGTTTTGCATCTGACCAACGTACCTACCAATCACAAAGTTAAATATGTTATGATTCTTAAAGAAAAACGAATTCTTTTCAATGCCAACCTTGACGTAACCAAATACGATAAGCTTATATCAAAAGCTGCCGATAAATTTAATCTGGATTCTGCATTAATCAAAGCGATTATTAAAGCGGAATCAAACTTTAATCATCGGGCTGTCTCCAGGGCAGGGGCGCAAGGCTTAATGCAATTAATGCCTTCAACGGCATCCGCACTAAACGTTGATGACAGCTTTCATCCTGAAAAAAATATTGATGGTGGAGCGCGTTATCTGCGTTATCTCATTAATACTTACAAAGGGGATTTGACTCTCGCCCTTGCCGCATACAACGCCGGAGAAAAGGCTGTAGCCAAATACAATTACAACATTCCTCCCTATCGTGAAACTCAGGATTATGTGAAGCGTGTTTTCAGCCTTTACAGGTCATACAGCAATCAGTGAACCCTGTTAGACTCCGGTCTAAAGACCAGGGCTTTCTTGATTGCTTTTATTTCATTTTCCATTCATTCCCGCTTTGAAAAACGGGGCTCTCCGTGTCTAACGGGGTGAATTTATCGACTATTTTTTTCGACATATAAATATTTCCGGATTTCTTTCAGTCTTTTTTCTTTAATGCCTTTTATTTCCGTTATTTGTGCTATATTTTCAAACCGTCCTGCTTTCTTGCGTAAGTTTAATATTTCTTTTGCCGTCACCACGCCAATACCTTTTATTAAAAGCAATTCTTCTTCAGTAACTTGATTCACATCAAGCGGCATTCCCAAGGCTAACTTTCCGGCTCCTTCCATTTTCGCAACATTAATATTATGATTTTTTAATGAGGATTTAATATTAATTTTCATTCCATTTTTAAGTTTAAAGTCCGGAAGAGACGACATTGTTGTGTCGATACCGGCATCTTTTAATAATCGTTCCAACGATGTTTCAGAATCAACAAAATAAATTCCTTTCTGCCGATCCCCTGCCGCCACTTCTATTGCCAATGAGTTATCCGATTGATCGATAAAAACAGGAAATTTATAACCGACATATAAACTGTAATAATTAAAAAAAGGAATAACCGCCAAAATTAAACAAACGGCAATCATTCCCTTTATTTGATTTTCGGAAACAGTCATGAATTTATTTTTTCTTTTCCAACCCGAATGCATCGTGCAATGCGGTAACGGCAAGCTCTGTATATTTTCTTTTTATAATACAGGATATTTTGATTTCGGATGTGCTGATCATCATTATATTGATACCTTCATTGGACATAGTTTTAAACATCCTGGCTGCCACACCGGAATGACTAACCATTCCAACGCCGATTATAGATATCTTGGCTACATCATCATCGACCTCAACTCTTTTTGCTCCAACAGCTTTTGCCGCGGCATTAATGATCTTCTGAGCCTCTTTCATCTCTTTTTTAGAAACAGTAAAAGTAAGATCGGTATATCCTTCAGCGCTGGCATTTTGAATAATCATATCTACACTGATATTGCGTTCAGATAAAGGCATAAATAAACCGGCAGCCACACCCGGTTTATCGGGAACATGCACTACAGTGATTTTGGCCTGATCTTTATCATAAGTAACACCCGAAAGAACTTCTTTTTCCATTTCTTTATCCTCCTTAGTCACAAGTGTTCCTCCTTCATCGGAAAAAGTTGATTTCACGTAAACAGGAACATTATATTTTTTTGCCATTTCGACTGAACGGGGCTGCAGAACCTTGGCGCCCGTCATAGCCATTTCCAGCATTTCGTCATATGAAACTTTATTTAATCTGCGGGCTTTAGCGTAAACATTGGGATCAGTAGTATAAACTCCATCGACATCCGTAAATATATCACACCGATCAGCTTTCAGAGCGGCAGCTATCGCGACTGCACTCGTGTCTGAACCTCCACGTCCGAGTGTCGTGATGTTATTATCTTCGTCAACACCCTGAAAACCGGCAACAACTACTATCGTTCCCTTTTTCAGCTCCTTTTTAATTTCTTTTGTGTCAATGAGTTCTATTCTTGCCTTTTTGTGAGCCTTATCCGTAAGAATTTTAACCTGAAATCCTAAAAATGATTTTGCCTGATAACCAAGAGAATCCAGGATAATTGCCAGCAAAGCAACTGTTACCTGTTCCCCTGTAGAAATTAAAGAATCGTATTCCCTTTCATTCGGCAATTCCGAGACCTTATGAGCCAAGGCAATGAGACGATTCGTTTCACCGGCCATTGCCGATAAAACCACAACTACGTCATTACCTGCTTTTTTTTCACGGATTACTTTTGCGGCTACATTTCTCATTTTTTCAGTGTCGGCAACAGACGTTCCACCAAATTTCTGAACAATTAAAGCCATATTTATTAACCTCCACCCTTATACCTTGCTAATTCCTTCAATCTGTCTTTTAATCCCTGTATAATAATTTTTCGTCTGTTTTCATCAATATATTCAAAGCTGATAAAAAAAGCGTCATCCGGCAGAATTTGAATGATTTTCTCCGCCCATTCGATTACAACAACACCATTTGCACAAAAATATTCTTCATAACCCAAATCTTCAAACTCAGAATAACTATTCAGCCGATATACATCAAAATGATAAAGCTTGCATCGGGCCGGATATTCATTAATCAAAGTAAAAGTCGGAGACGTAATCCGGTATTGGTCGCTTACTCCCAAACCACGCGCCAAACCGGACGCAAAACAGGTTTTGCCCGATCCCAGTTCTCCCGATAAAGCTAAAACATCACCTTCCCTCAGCGTTTTGCCGATGAAGGATGCTAATTCCTCGGTCTGTGCGGCGCTTTCAGATATTATTTCAATCTTTGTGTTTTTCTGACTCATCAAAATATAGGCTACGTTCAATTTTTTTCCAATAATACTATGGCCGTAGCGTACTTTTTCGTATGCGTCAAACTTAAATGAATTTTTGTAATCTTTCTTTTTTCAATTTGAGTTTTGGCTGTTTTGCAAAGTTTAAGCTCCGGCTTTCCGTTTTCATTATTTACAACTTCTATATCGCACAACTTAACACCTCCGCCCAAACCTAAACCCAAAGCTTTTAAGAAAGATTCTTTTGCTGCAAATCTGGCGCCGTAATGTATTGAAGATTGAGCATGTTTTCCGCAGTATCGTACTTCTTCTTCAGAAAAAACCTTATTTAAAAATTTAATACCCCATTTTTCGATTATCTTTTCCAAGCGTCCATTTTCAACCGTATCTATTCCGATACCACAAATCATAATCATACCTAACATGCCTGAACTACAGCATCCGTAACAGCGGCGACTTTTTTAATTGCCGCTACATCATGCACCCGAACAAGATGACAGCCGTTGATAATTGCCGCAGCAACAGTTGCCGCCGTTCCTTCAATTCTTTCATTAGGTTCCCCGCCTGTTACTTTACCGATAAAAGCCTTCCGGGATGTACCCACCATTATCGGCATTCCCAATTCTTTTAACTGTGAAAGATTTTTAATAATTTTATAATTATCCTCCGGTGTTTTTCCGAAACCTATACCCGGATCTATAACCAGACATTCTTTCTTTATACCTTCCTTCAAAGCTTTATCACTACTTTTTTTCAAATAATCAGCAATGTCCGCCATCAGGTTATCATAAACTAATTTACCTTTTTGCATATTCCGGGGATTACCGCGCATATGCATAAGAATCAAAGCGGCTCCTGTATTTTCTATAGTCTTTATCATTTTTTTATCACCATGCAATGCGGTTATATCATTGACTATTTCTGCGCCGCATTCAATAGCCTGCCCGGCAACCTGCGCCTTTGTTGTATCAATAGAAATCGGAATCTTTATCTGCTTTGCCAAACTGTCAATTACGGGAATGACCCGTTTTATTTCAATTGCCACCGGAACTGATACAGCGCCCGGACGAGATGATTCTCCACCGATATCTATAATATCAGCTCCCTCTTCCACCATTTGTAATCCATGCTCAATGGCTTTTTGCTGAGAATAAAAAAAACCGCCATCGGAAAAAGAATCCGGTGTAACATTTAAAATGCCCATGATTAAAGTTTTTTTGCCAAGTTGAATTTTGCGTCTGCATGTTTTTAATGTATATTCTTTTTGGCTGATGTTTTTAAGTAATGCCAGTATGTTGGCAGAAATTAAATTTAAGCCAAACGGTTGTTTTTCAATCTTTTTTGCCATTGCCAGTATTTGTTTTATTGTGCCCATAATTAAAATATCACTGACGGGTACACTGCAGGAAACACTTCCTCCGGCAACAGCGGCATCTCCGCCCACAGATAACATTTCTTGTTTTATAATATTTGCTATCTTACATGGTTGACCTTCAAGTAAAATATTAACGTTTATTGTTTTTGAAGCCATGGCATCAATACCATATGGATCAACACCTATTTTTCTAAATATGGCCATAGCTTCTTCTAAATTATTTATTTTAATTATATTCATAAGTCCTTAACGAAAATTACATCAACTTAAATATCTTGAAGTAATTTTGAATATAAAACTATTTCGTTTTAGAAATATTTCCCCACAAAAGGAAAAAAGTTACATCAAATTATGTATTTAAGAGATCTTGTTTGAATTAGCCAATTGGGCATCCGGCAGAATGCTGCCGATCAGGGTATCAACTTCTGCTCCGGTTAATACTTCTTTTTCCAAAAGTTCCCCTGCTATTTTATGCAATATTTCAACATGATCGGTAAGAATCTTTTTTGCTCTTTCATAGTTGCGAGTAACAACGGATACAATTTCCGCATCGATATTTTTTGCCGTTTCTTCGCTGTAGTCTTTATGGGTAGCAAATTCCCTTCCCAAAAAGATTTGTTCTTCTTTTTTACCATAACTCAATGGTCCCATCTTGTCGCTCATGCCCCATTCACAAATCATTTTTCTCGCTAGATTTGTCGCCCGCTCAATATCATTGCCCGCACCGGTAGTAAAATCATGCAACACTATTTCCTCGGCAGCCCGCCCGCCTAATAAAATAGAGATGTTTTTCTCTAAATATTCTCTGGGATATGTATGTTTTTCATCAATCGGCAATTGCTGTGTCAGACCCAAAGCTCTTCCACGGGGAATAATTGTAACCTTATGAATCGGATCGGTTCCCGGCAACATCCTTGCCACCAGAACATGACCTGTTTCATGGTAAGAGGTATTGCGTTTCTCTTCATCACTAATAACCATGGTTTTTCTTTCCGATCCCATTAAAATCTTATCTTTAGCAAACTCAAAATCGCTCATGTTGACTTTTTCTTTGTTTGCACGGGCAGCATTCAATATCGCTTCATTAATGAGGTTTTCAATATCGGCGCCGGAAGTTCCGGGCGTTCCCCTGGCCAAAACCGCAAAATCAACATCTTCCGCAATCGGCGCTTTGCGGGCATGAACTTCAAATATTTTTTCTCTTCCTTTCACATCAGGCAAAGACACAACAACCTGTCTGTCAAACCTGCCGGGACGAAGCAGCGCCGGATCAAGCACATCAGGACGGTTAGTGGCGGAAATAAGAATCACACCTTCATTGGATTCAAAGCCATCCATTTCCACGAGCAACTGATTAAGAGTTTGCTCTCTCTCATCGTGCCCTCCACCAAGACCTGCGCCGCGATGACGGCCAACAGCGTCAATTTCATCAATAAAAATTATGCAGGGAGCGTTCTTTTTGGCCTGGCTGAATAAATCACGAACCCGTGAAGCGCCGACACCGACAAACATTTCCACAAAATCAGAACCGCTGATTGTTAAAAAAGGCACTTCAGCTTCTCCGGAAATTGCCCGGGCTAAAAGGGTTTTTCCTGTTCCGGGAGGACCGACAAGCAACAACCCTTTAGGAATTCTTCCTCCCAATTTTGTATATTTTTTGGGATCTTTTAAAAAATCGATCACCTCTTCCAATTCGGCTTTAGCCTCATCGATACCGGCAACATCGGCAAATGTTACTCTTTTGGATTTATCTGTAATCAAACGCGCTTTGCTTTTACCAAAAGCCATTGCTTTGCCGCCGCCGATCTGCATCTGACGCATAAAGAAAATCCAAATTCCGACAAGAAGAATCATCGGCAGCCAGGAAATCAAAAGGGTCATATACCAGGAATCCTCGACTGGTTTTGCCGTAATTTTAACTCCTTTTTCTCTGAATTGTGTAACCAGCTTTTCATCCTTTGGCGCATAAGTTTTAAAAGCGCTGCCGTTGGTTAGTTTGCCTGAAATGTTTTCCCCCTGCATAGTTACTTCACTTATCTCGCCTTTTTCCAGAAAGGCGAGCATTTCACTGTAATTTATCTCTTTTGTTCCCGTTTTAGGCTGGTTAAAGAGCTGCCAGACAAGTAAAAACACCAGCATTACAGTTAATACAAGAGCTATATTTTTTTGAGACTGATTCAAAATTTTTCTCCTTAAAATCGATTGTATTTTTTTATCTTTATAATAATATTAAATTTAACTCAAATAATTTCTCAAAATCCTGTAAAACCCGGTGTTGAAAAAACTCTGTTTTTCTATGACTCTAAAATTATTAATTTGAGAACATTTTTTGTCTCTGCAGTTACTTTAACCCTCTCGTTTAGATGCATATTTTCTATCCATATTACCGAAAGACGATCAACAAGCAGCATAATTTCATTACGTTTGTACCGCGGCACCTTATGATCAATAAAAAATTTTTTTATTTTTTGCCGACCCTGCATACCCAAAGGCTGAAACCAGTCACCATCTCTTCTGTTACGCACTATTAAAGGCTGCTGAATTTTATCCAAATCCAGACAAACTCTATTTTCACCGTTAAAAACGCACTCTTCCGTTGCTTTAAACTCTGAGCTGATAGTAAGTTTTCTCTCTTTAATATAAAGAGAACCGGGCAAATTCATTGTATATTCATATCTTATTATTTGCTTTGAGCTATTCTTTTTTCTCTCCAGAATTAAATCGTCATATTCACATCTCGCTTCTATTCCCAGAGGAAGAATAATTTTTTTCCCTGATTCATACTTTTGAACCAAATTATCCAAATCTCTTATATTGATAAATGAAAATCCGTTGGGGATCGGGTTGAAATTTTCCAAAAGAATTTTAAATAATCTATACCGGATAGCAGAATCCAGTTTATTTAGAGCAGCTATTTTTAATATAATTCGGTTTTGTTGTCTCTGAACGAACGGTAATTTCAATATATTATTAACACATTGCCGGATAAATTCATCTTCCGGACGCAATATTTCGGCCATTTGCGCCAGACTTTTTACAATTTTCGGATTAAATTTTTCCTTTAAATAAGGAATTAATTCAAATCTAATTCGATTGCGTAAATATCTTTTGTTTTCATTGGAACTGTCCTCGCGGTACGGAATTCCTTCTTCGTTCAAGAAGGAAATAATTTCCTGTCGGGATGTTTCTATCAACGGACGGATAAATCTACCGTCACGAATCGGTAAAAAACCTTTGAGACCTTCCAAACCGCTGCCACGCAATATATTCAGCAAAACAGTTTCTGCCTGATCGTTCATGTTATGCCCCAAGGCAATTTTTTGCGCCTGATAGTCTTCGGCAACTTTGCTTAAAAAATTATATCTTTCCCGTCTGTAAAAATCTTCCGGAGCAATGCCTTTTTCTTTTTTCCTCTGATCCATTTTTCCGGAAACGAAAATAAATCCTTTCTTTGTCGACAAATCACGGGAGAATATTTCGTCCTCGTCTGATTCCACACCCCGCAATCCATGATTGAAATGCGCAACAATCAATCTCAAGTCCAACTCCTGCGCTAAAAGGTCAAGAACAACCATAAGCGCCGTCGAGTCAGGACCTCCGGAAAGAGCAACTATAACACGATCGCCTTTTTTCAACATGTTATATTTTTTAATCGCAGCTTTTACTTTTTCAATCATATCTACTTAAATAGAGAATTAATTTCCAAAAGATCGTCACAATAATAATCGGCACGGGCATTCAGCAGTTCCTGTCTGTTTCCCAATCCGTTTAAATAAGCACAGCTCAATATTCCCGAACCTCTGGCTACAAGAATATCATTGATACCATCACCGATTATAAGTGTATCTTCTTTCGCTGCCTTATATTTATTTAATATATAATCAATTACACGGTTATCAGGTTTTATAAAAGGTGTGGAACCGGCTCCGATTATTTCTGTAAAATATCCGGCTATATTTAACTCTTTAGCTATAGTTACGGTGAAATTATAGCGTTTATTCGTCAAAACAATTTTAGTTTTATTTTCATAATTTTTTAAGACATCTTCCACATGTGGACAAAGCCTTGCATTATCCAACAGATGCTTGGCATAGTAATCGGTAAAAATTGCCGTTGCTTCTTCACGATACTTGATATTATCCGGTCCCAAAGCTCTTTCTATCAACTTGCCGACACCATCGCCAACGAAGCTAAGAATTTCTTGTCCCGGTTTTTCCTCCAGTGATAGTGTATTCAACATATAATTTATTGCTTGAATCAAATCCGTTCCCGTAGAAACAAGAGTTCCATCAAAATCAAATATCATTAAATCTACCTTCTTCATCAATTCACCTTCAAGTAATATAACGAAGCGCCACAACAAACACAAGTCTGTTTATTTAAAAAGTATTTGACTAAGTTTCATGTCGGTGGTAAACATATAACACCGCTTGGATCTTTTTATCGACTGAGACGGCAACTTGTTATCAACCAAATTGTCCGGGTCTTCTTTTGCGGGAAGGCCTTTTTAAATGAGACTCAAGCTTCAGAAACATAGTGAGACAAGCTGAATACGAACGCAGTGAAGCATGAAGCGTTAGTCGAATTATCCCAAAAGCTAAGCGACGCGGGATTTGACACTCGCTGTCTATACCAAGGTTTTTTAGAATTATCCGGGAACGAAGTGACAAGGATTTAATTCTTTGACTATGAAAAAACAGCCTCTGAATAGTTTTGCCATAATCGGCGCCGGCATGGTGGGAACAGCCATAGGTTTTTTATTAAAAAAAGCCGGCTATAAAATAACCGCCATTGCCGACAAGTCTCCTGCCGCATTGAAAAGAGCTCAAGCTTATATTGGAGGAGAATCTTTTCGCAATCCGCAAGAAGCCGTGCAAAGAGCCGACTGCATTTTAATTACAACTCCCGATGATAAAATTTCTTCCGCTTGCAGAGAAATCGCTCTTTGCCCTGCAATAAAAAACAAGCTTGTTTTCCATATGAGCGGAGCGGGCGATCTGGATATCCTTGATTCGGCAAAAAAAGCGGGAGCATCAGTGGGCAGTATTCACCCTCTACAGAGCTTTTCTTCAATTGATCAGGCTATTAAAAACATTCCCGGCAGTTACTTTGCTGTCACATCGGATAATAAAGCACAGGCCCCGGCAAAAAATATTGTTCGCAATTTAGGAGGAATTCCTTTCTTGATCTCCTCCAATCAAAAACCATTATATCACGCTGCAGCCTGTATTGCGTCCAATTATTTCGTTTCTCTGATGAATACGGTGGAATCAATTTACCAAGCTATCGGATTGAATGAAAAAGATGCGAAAAAAGCATATTTGCCTTTAGTTTACGGCAGTCTCAGAAATATTGAGAAATCCGATTCGATTTCTTCTCTTACGGGTCCCATCGCCCGCGGAGATTTGGGCACAATTAAAAAACATATTTCAGCCATCAGCAAGAATCTGCCGCAATATTCATCTTTATATTCTTCTCTCGGATTAATAACTGTCAAAGTTGCCCAAAAAAAAGGAACTTTAAATGCCCGGCAGGCAAAAGAAATTAACGCTATTTTAAAAGGAGTAAAGAAATGAGCGCCCCGAATAAAACTAACCGCAAAACAATTCTCGACATAAAAAAAATGAAAATCCAGGGAGAGAAAATTGCCGTATTAACGGCTTACGACTTCGGTATGGCTTCAATAATGGATGAAAGCGATATTGATATTATCCTGGTCGGCGATTCTTTAGGTATGGTTGTTTTAGGTTACGATACAACCCTGCCTGTCACCATGGAAGACATGCTTCATCATGTAAAAGCTGTTTCCCGCGCAGCCTACAGCGCCATGATTGTAGCCGATATGCCTTTTTTATCTTATCAGGTCTCTGCACAAACCGCACTGGCCAATGCCGGCCGTTTCCTGCAGGAAGCCGGCGCGCAGGCTGTTAAATTGGAAGGAGGAAGAGAATCCGCCGATACTATTCAAAAGATTACTTCTGCGGGCATTCCCGTTATGGCCCATCTTGGCCTGACTCCTCAATCCATTCACCAGATCGGCGGATACCGGGTACAAGGGAAAAAGGAAGATGCTGCCCATAGAATTATTGAAGACGCCAAAATTATAGAAGAAGCGGGGGCATTTTCCGTTGTTCTGGAATGCATTCCGGAAGGGCTCGCTTCCGAAATAACTCAATCGCTTTCTATTCCCACCATTGGAATTGGCGCCGGCGCCGGATGCGACGGACAGGTTCTCGTAATTAATGATATACTGGGAATGTATGATAAATTCACCCCTAAATTTGTAAAGAAATATGCCAATTTGAATCTGGAAATCAAAAAAGCGGTTAAATCTTACATTTCGGAAGTGAAAAACGGAACTTTCCCTGACAGCGAACACAGTTTTAAATAAGCGAGGCTTGAAAATCAAACCTTGTTAATAAATTTCTATTTTAGCATTTTGTTGTAATTTTTTCATAATGTCCGCAAAAGCTTTATTTCGCTTTTGCTGCTCCAGAAAAGCTGAAATTTTATCCTTTACTTCATTTAAAGCGATTGTTTTTGCAGGTTTTCGATCCAACACCTGAATAACATGATAACCAAATTCCGTCGTTACCACCGGGCCGATAGCATTTTTCTCCTGTAAAAAAACGGCCTCGTCAAATTCTTTAACAGTCTGCCCTTTTTGAATATTAAGCTCACCACCGGCCTCTTTACTGGGACAATCGGAATTCTTGCGCGCCAGTTCGGCAAAGTCACCGCCATTCAACAGTTGTTTGCGGATGTTTTCTATTTTGGCCTTTTTCTCTTTCTTTATTTTGTCGGTGTCATCTTTGTTGACGGATACCAGAATATGACGAACGTGAGCGCTTTCCGGCTTAATAAACAACTTATCCTTGTTCTCTTTATAGAATGAGTTTATTTCTTTTGGAGTAGGCTTTGCTTTATCGCCGATTTCCTTATTCATAAATTTTTCTACTTTAATTCCCAGAATGATATCTTCTTGAGATATCCTGTTTTCCTTGAGGAATTCATCCAGCTTTTTGTTTGCCGGAAGGCTTGCCTGCGCCTTATCTCTTGTTAATTTTAATTCCTGCCGGGTTACTTCAATTTTTCTTTTTGCCATCTCATCATTTAAAAGCGTTCGCATGATAAATTCATCAATCAGCCGTTTTCTGGTATTTTCCCTGAATTCTTTTTGTTTATCGGTCGGAATTTTATCTTTAAACATTGCCAACCTGTCTTTCACTAAATCTTCCAGCTCCGTTTTTTTCAATATTTTTCCGTTAACGCTGACAACCGTATCAGCAGGCGCACCCGGACCAGCTGCAACATTCGGTGCATTACCAACTGCGATGGAGCCGGATACCGCCGAGGACGGAGATTCTTTCTTGCCTTTATTGCTGTCACTGCATCCGAACACCAAGATAAAAACTAATAAAACAAAAACAATCATCCAACTCTTATTAATTATATTTTTCATGAATCTCCTCCAATTATTTTTAGCAGTTTCAGTTCGTAAGCTATATGCAAAATGACAATATCCGTCAAGGTAATTATATATCTCATCACGCTTTCTTTTAACAACTTGTAATCATTACCGGAAATCCAATTAATTAATATTCCTTTTTTCTCCATGCGCCGAAACCATGTTTCCTGTCTTTTGGCAAACTGGTGAATAGCCGTATTTAATTTTTTTTCCATCTCTTCATATGTAATCAGTTTCTGCAGATAGCGGGACACAAAACGATACTCCAACCCGAAGCTCTCCAGCTTTGTCCACGTCAATCCCGATGCATGCAATCTCCTTACTTCTTCTATCATTCCCTTATTTAATCGTTCCTTCAATCTTGCTGTGATACGCTCTCGCAGAATTGATCTTTCCCATCTGATGCCGAATACCACCGCATCAATATACGGTTTTTTGTTGTGAATATGAGTTGCTGAATTTCGTGATCGCTCAATTTCTATTGCCCGGATCAATCTCTCGGAAGTTTCAAAATCAGTTTTATTATGCAAACGGGGTTTCATCTCCTGAAGGATCTCCTGCAATTCACTTTTTGATTTTTGACTTAAGTCTTCCCGCAATTTGTTATCTGCCGGGGCAGGCGGCATATTATATCCCGTCAGCGCTGATTCCAGATAAAGACCTGTTCCCCCGACAAGAACAGGTATAATTTCTCTTTTAGTCAGGTTATCAAATACTTCATAAAATCTGTTTTGAAATTCAAACAAATTAAATTCATTTTCGGGTTCAATAATATCTATCAGGTGATAAGGAATTCTCCGGCCATTAATAATATACTCATTTAAATCCTTGCCCGTTCCAATATCCATTCTTTTATATACCTGACGGGAATCGGCAGAAACTATTTCACCACGCAAATCATAGGCAAGCCTGACCGCCAGATGTGTTTTACCTGAAGCTGTCGGGCCAAGAATTACAATTAAATTTTTCGCCATATTACTATTGCCTTGAAATTATGAATCATATAAATATATGCAATTGTCTACTACATTAATACTATTTTGCCAATAACAGCCGTGAGAAAACTGTAAAAAAATGCCCCGACATGCGGGGCATTTTTTTGGTTTAATAGTTTAAGTTAATCTTAATTAATGGCGATATTATAGCGGCTGAACATTTGTTGCGCTGGGTCCTTTATTTCCCTGCTCAATATCGAAACGAATTTTCTGACCTTCATAAAGAGTCTTAAATCCTGTTCCGTTAATCGCGCTATAATGCACAAAAACATCGCCCCCTTCATCGTTTTCAATGAAGCCAAACCCTTTCTTCTCGTTAAACCATTTTACCTTTCCTTCTGCCAAAGCTGTAACCCTCCTTTAAAATATTTGTTTCTTATCAGTAAAAAATCCGTAAGAAACTAAAAAACCGCTTGAATTCTGCTTCTCCAATGAAGAATTCTTGCGGTTAATTTATTTTTTATAAAACCTAACTTTTGTAGAGCTTAACACTAAATTTTCCTGACAAATGCAACTTTTACATTTCTTAAAACTTAATAATAAAATTGCAGTTTTTTCCAGTATTGATTAGAATAACACCTTTTTTTCTCAAAATCAAGCTTTTTTTTTAAATTTTTTTTATTTATTTATCACGATGTTCGATTATATACTTTCCCAGTATTCGAACAAGTTCCTTTTCTTTTCCCATATAAAAATGATCGGCGCCACGTATTAATTCCAATGGCGAGTTTATTTTTTGCGCTATCTTTCTTATAATATTTATTGAGCAAAACCGATCGCAATCTCCGCAGATAATATAATTGATTTTATTAGTTAAATTATTCCAGTTAAAATTAAAATATTCAACAGGCGGTGAGACAAAAACACTTTTGACAAACGGATTATTGTTTTCTTCGAGAACTTTTGAACCAACCCAGGCGCCGAATGAATAGCCGGCCAAAAACAATTTTTTTATCCCCATTCTTTCCAAATATTCACACACTGCATATATATCTTCCTTTTCTCCTCTGCCCTCATCATAGAACCCGGCGCTCCCGCCTACACCTCTAAAATTAAATCTTAGCGTTGAATAATTTGCAGCAGCATAAGTTTCCTGCAATCTCTCAACAACATTGTTATGCATTGAACCGCCCATCAACGAATGCGGATGACAAATTACAACACCATTTTCTTTCGAAGTTTTGCTTAATAAACCCTCGATTATCAACGAACCATTTTTTATATATATTTTCTCTTCAGCCATTATGATTCCTAATATTTTATAACGACACCAAAACTCGTAGGGCGCGATCCCCAAACGCGCCGTTTTGCGGATTGTTCGGGGAACAATCCCTACATTCGCCCGCGCCGTTTTGCGGATTGTGCGGCGGATTGTTCGGGGAACAATCCCTACATTCGCCTGCGGCCGCTTTGCGGATTGCGCGTTTGTAGGGCGCGTTTCCCAAACGCGCCGTTTTGCGGATTGTTCGGGGAACAATCCCTACATTCGCCCGCGCCGTTTTGCGGATTGCGCGTTCTGTAGGGCGCGTTTCCCAAACGCGCCGTTTTGCGGATTGTTCGGGGAACAATCCCTACATTCGCCTGCGGCCGCTTTGCGGATTGCGCGTTTGTAGGGCGCGTTTCCCAAACGCGCCGCTTTGCGGATTGTTCGGGGAACAATCCCTACATTCGCCCGCGCCGTTTTGCGGATTGTTCGGGGAACAATCCCTACATTCACCCGCGGCGTTTTGCGGATTGCG
>MAEO01000156.1:0-4223 GCA_001683985.1 Smithella sp. M82 | reverse complement strand
TGCGGATTGTTCGTTTGTAGGGCGCGTTTCCCAAACGCGCCGCGGACTGCTCGGGGAGCAGTCCCTACATTCGCCCGCGGTGTTTTGCGGATTGTTCGTTTGTAGGGCGCGTTTCCCAAACGCGCCGCTTTGCGGATTGTTCGGGGAACAATCCCTACATTTGCCCGTGCCGCTTTGCGGATTGTTCGTTTGTAGGGCGCGTTTCCCAAACGCGCCGCGGACTGCTCGGGGAGCAGTCCCTACATTCGCCCGCGGCTGCTTTGCGGATTGTTCGGCGGATTGTTCGGGGAACAATCCCTACATTATATTGATCCGGCCATGTGACAGGCGCAAAAACTATGTTCGTCATATTTTTCCAAATTCGGTTCTACTTTTTCGCAAATTTCTACTCTATATGAGCAACGGTTTTGGAAAGGACAACCTTCCTTATTTTCCGCCCTGGCTTCTCCTTTTATGTTTATTATTTCTTTTTTCTTCCGGGGATCGCAGGACGGCACGGCCGCCAGCAGCATGCGGGTATAAGGATGAAGCGGCCGATTATAAATATCGTTGTTTTGTGCCAGCTCAACAATTTTACCCAGATACATCACGGCAATGCGATCGGAAACATATCGGATAACGTTAAGATCATGGGAAATAAATAAATATGTCAAATTATAATCTTTTTTCAGATCCTTCAGCAGATTGAGAATCTGCGCCTGAATGGAAACATCCAGAGAAGAAACCGGCTCATCGGCAATAATCAATTCCGGATTTAAAACCAAGGCCCTGGCAATGCCGATGCGCTGACGTTGTCCTCCGCTGAACTCATGAGAATAACGATTGGCTTGTTCTTTTTTCAAACCAACTTTGGCCATAATCTCCAGAGCTTTTTCCTCGCGCTCTTTTTTTCCATTCAGACGATGAATCAATAACGGTTCTTTGATCGTGTTCAAGGCAGATTTTCGCGGATTAAGCGAAGAATAGGTATCCTGAAAAATTATCTGAACGTTACGACGATAGGATTTTAATTCTTGCTTGTCGTATAAAAAAACATCTTCCCCTTTAAAATTTATACGACCGGAAGAAGGCTCCTCCAAGCGCGTTATCAGACGCGCCAGTGTTGATTTACCGCAACCGGATTCACCGACCATTCCCAGTGTTTCACCTTTGAAAATTTGCAGGTCAATATCTTTAACGGCGTGAATAATTCTCTTTTGGGAACTGAAGAAGCTGCTGCTTAAAGCATATTTTTTATTTAAATCTTTAATTTCAATAAGCGCGCCGGACATTGCTCATTCTCGAATTTATTGTTATATACTCTGCTGATTCAGGCTTACGGCATGAATCGAAACTTTTGTAGCTTTGCGGATTGCGCGGCGGATTGTGCGGGGAACAATCCCTACATTCTAATCCTGTCCTACCCGCACCGCGTTTGTAGGGCGCGTTTCCCAAACGCGCCGTTTTCTGTCTTCCAGCAGGAAACAAAATGTCCCGGCTCAATTTCTGAAAGTTTCGGCTCTCTTCGCGCGCAATCTTCCATGGCATAAGAACACCTGTCATGAAAACGGCAGCCTTGCACAAAATCATATAATCCGGGAACAGATCCCGGAATAGTTTTGAGATATTCTCCCCTTTCCAGATATTTCAAACATCGGGCGGGAACCGATTCCAGCAAACCCTGAGTATAGGGATGCAGAGGATTTTCAAATATTTTTTCCACAGACGAGCTTTCTACTATTTTCCCCGCATACATTACAGCGACCTTTTCCGCCGCCTGGGCAATGACTCCCAAATCATGCGTAATTAAAACAACAGCCATATTATTTTTTTCTTTCAGTCCGGAAATCAGATCCAGAATCTGCGCCTGAATGGTAACATCCAATGCTGTTGTCGGTTCATCGGCGAGCATCAGTCGCGGATGACACGACATGGCCATGGCAATCATCACCCGCTGGCGCATACCGCCGCTGAAATTATGCGGATAATCCATCGCCCGTTTTTGCGGATCGGGAATGCCCACTTCACGCAAATACTCTACACTCAACTCCATGGCCTGTTTTGCCGGAAGGTGTTGATGCAGACGAATGGCCTCGGCTATCTGCTCACCAACGCGAAATACAGGATTAAGGGAAGTCATCGGTTCCTGAAAAACCATGGAAATCTCACTGCCGCGCATGGCGCGCATTTCTTCTTCCGATAGTTTCAACAAATCCTTGCCGGAAAAGAATATTTCGCCGTTAACGACTTTGCCGTTGGCCGGAACCAGCCGCATAAGGGAAAGGGCCAGCATTGTTTTACCGCAACCGGATTCTCCGACAATGCCCATGGTTTCACCGGCATTGACTTTCAGCGAAACTCCGTCAACAGCATTAATTCTTCCCTGTGCGGTATCAAATGCTGTTTTTAAGTCTTTTATTTCCAGCAGCAGCGACATATTTACTTATGAACCCGGTTGCGCAGGAATTCTACAAGTAACCGAACAGCAACTCCCGCTGCTCCTTTGGGAACATACGGCTTATCCTTGGTCGTCCAGGCCGGACCGGCAATATCCAAATGCACCCAGGGCAAATCTCCGACAAACTTGCTCAAAAACGCGGCAGCCGTGATTGTGCCGGCGGCGCGGCCGCTGCTGTTTTTATAGTCGGCAATGTCGCTCTTGATAAGTTCATGATAGTTTTCCCATAAGGGCAGTTCCCAGACAAGCTCCCCTGTAGTTTGCGCGGCCTTATTTATTTCATTTTTCAGTTTGTCATCTGTTCCCAGCATGCCGATCACATCATCACCCAGCGCGATAATGCAGGCGCCGGTCAGCGTCGCCACATCAACCACTGCCGCCGGTTTAAATTCCGCTGCATAAGCAAGGGCATCGGCCAGAATCAGGCGCCCCTCGGCATCGGTATTGAGAACTTCGATAGTTTTACCGGAATATGATTTGACAATATCACCGGGTTTATAGGCTGAACCGCCGGGCAGGTTTTCGGTGGCCGGAACAAGCGCCACAATATTCAGCGGAAGCTGCAAATCAGCCGCCGCCATAATTACCCCCATAACTGCCGCGCCGCCGGACATATCCGTTTTCATCTCATCCATTTTTTCCGCAGGTTTGATGGAAATTCCGCCGCTGTCGAAAGTCAATCCCTTCCCCACCAGTACAATCGGCAATGATTTCTTCCTGCTTCCCGTATATTCCAGGATGATAAATTTCGGTTCCTGATTGCTTCCCGCAGCCACGGCCAGCAAAGCATTCATTCCCATTTCTTTCATTTTGGCCTTATCCAGCACACGGCAGGATACATTTTCCCTATGGGCTATTTCCTGCGCTTTTTGCGCCATAATGGACGGCGTCATTTCATTGGCCGGCGCGGAAATAAGATCCCGCGTAAAATAAACCGCCTGTATAATTATTTGCGCCTTTTTTATCGCCGATTCAATCAGGGAGAAATCTTTTTCGTCAGCAACTATCATCAACTGTTCCATTTCTTTTAAATCTTCGCGTCCGACGGTTTTATACGGCGTATATTGATAGAGTCCCAATAATGAACCTTCCGCCACCGCCTGCGCCACCTGATCTTTTTTGCGGGGAAGAAGATCTGAATTAATCTCCGTTGCCGCTTCTTTAATATTGAGATTGCGCAGATGCTGCATGACTTTGGCATAAGCTCCGCGAAGTTTCTCCAGATTAAATTCCTTATGCTTCCCCAAACCGACAAGAGCTATTCTTTGCGCCGGAAGAGAACCTCTGGTGTAGATTACAGATATTTGAGAAGGTTTGGCTTCGAAATCGCCGTTTTTGATTATTTCGCTGATTAATCCTTCGCTGATTTTATCGATTTCCAGCGCGGTTCCCGATAGTTTCCTGCTTTCTGCAAATAACGGCAGAATAATTGCCTGGCTTTTCGTATCGGCAAGTTTTCCCTTTCTGACAATAATCTTCACCTAATCATCCTCCTGTTAATAGCTATTGTTTTTTGCACGATCCTGTAGATAACACATACCCGAAAAAAGTCAATGATTAAGCAAAACGCCGCGGGCAAATGTAGGGCGCGTTCCCCAAACGCGCCGCAAAACGGCGCGGGTAAATGTAGGGCGCGTTCCCCGAACGCGCCGCGGACTGCTCAGGGAGCAGTCCCTACAATTTTCCCCGCAAAACGGCCGCGGGCAAATGTAGGGCGCGTTCCCCGAACGCGCCGCGGACTGCCCGGGGAGCAGTCCCTACAATTTTCCCCGCAAAGCGCCGCAGG
>MAEO01000155.1 GCA_001683985.1 Smithella sp. M82 | reverse complement strand
CCTGTCGTGCATCGCTGGAAGAAATTCAATTTCGCTCATGCTTTCTAATGTAAATATATTGATGAAACGCAATAGTAGTTGCGGGAGGACAACTGCTTCAAGCAATTCTCCAATGATCTGTCCAAATCTATGCGCGGGTGATTCTGCCATATTCTACCCCTCAATCCAAAGGAGTCCCTCTTTGAGCGGGACGCGGTGTTTTCTATTTTTCCATTTAATATTTCGATCTCGCAGCTTTTCGAAACGATGGTGTTTAAAACCTGCCGCTATTGCAAGTTCAGCAATCCACCTCTCAACAGGACAATAGACGCCATAAGGGGCAGAGTCACCAATAACCCAACACATCCGTGAAACTGGCTTACAGATACGCCGGAGTTGTTGAAGAACAATGCTGATGTCGCGGCAATAGGCTGCAACCATAGTATGATAATGCTTTTTGCCTCCGTGGCTTTCACGCACATCTGCCAACTCATGGACAACTTTCGCCAGTTCGGAACGAATCGGGGCAACAGCCTCCGACACGAGAAGATCGTCAAGGACAAGCCGCTCGCGTGATGAATGCTGGGATGATGAAACAATAAGATGTCTGCGTACTGCGTTATGAATGTCTCCCCATCCGTTGATATCTCCCCAAAACGTCATTTCGAAACGCAAGGCATCTGCATAATCGTAATTATTGGCATAGGGTGGAGAAGTGATTACAGCATCCACATTACAAGAGGTCATATCAGCGAATGTTCGAGCATCCCCCGCTATTATATTAGCGCATGATTGGCTGGCTCGCGCTTGCATCCACCGTAAATCAGCCTTAATGATTCCAATCTGTTGCTGAAAAGCAAAGAAGGGTTCAGCGACGCGCTTTTTTGTCTTGTTAGGCAGTATGTATTGCCATTGCGCAGTGCCAGCAGTGCCAGCGGTTGAAGTTGATCGAAGGATTGCAGTCAATGCCAACCAGACTAATTCTGATTCTGGAGACTCATCCTTCATTAGTAACCATGATGATTTTAATGCATCAAGAGACGCAAGGGTATCCGGTTCATAGCTCCGTTCAAGCAGCATGGGAAACTTTACTGTATGTGGCTTTTGCTTTTGTGCTTGTGTATTAATACAGTGGCCGCAAAATCGGCGACACTATCAGGCGGCGTTGTCCAAAGTAGCTTGGCCTTTAATATCCTTGCAACTACGGGGTGTGCTTCGACACCTAAGCTTGGGATACCCAAAGTGTCACAAACAACAGACACTGTGCCAGAACCTGCAAATGGGTCAAGAACAAGATATCCCTCCTTAATCCTCCATTCGGCCAAAACTTCCTCGACCCATTGAGCTGCAAAGCCGGCGGAGTAGCGAAACCACCGATGAACAGGAAGCGCCATGTTATCGAGAAAAGTGCCAGACCGCGATAGCTCGATGTTGGACCTCACTGCCGGATTATCTTCAAATAGTGATAAGTGTGTTTGAGTTTGCATACTACTATCGTATCATATTCTGGCCATCAGTTCATGCATTCTTTTTGGCCAAATAATAATATATGAATCTCGTTTTTTCAATTTTTTGGCGTAAATAAATAATACAATTTCAGATCGTTTTATCTTTTTCCTTTTTAGAGTTGCCAGAGAGTTCCTGCCTCTTCATCATAATCAACACAGCCGAAATCGCCCCTTCCGTCATGCCGGGAATGCGCTCCATCTGGCCAAGTGTTTGCGGAGCTATTTTGGTGAGCTTGGCTTTCAGCTCGTTGGAAAGGCCGGGAACGCAGTCATAATCGAAATCCGGTGGGAGTTTCTTTTTTTCCTGTTCCTTTAATTTTTTTACGGCATCAAACTGGCGTTTGATGTAGCCTTCATACTTCGTTTCGATTTCAATCTGTTGTTTGACAAAGGAATCCGGCTGCGGCTGCCATCCGGGAAATACAGCCAATTTGTCATAGGATAGTTCGTATCTTTTCAAAAGTCCGTGGAGCGTGGTGTGATTGTTTAGGGGCGGTGAGTTGAGTGCCGCCAGTTTTTCGTTGGTTTCGGCAGTTGGTTTAATAGACGATGCTTTTAAATGCTCAATGCCCTGCTCTATTTTTTTGATTCTGTCCTGAAGATCCAGATAATGCACGCGGTCAATCAGACCCAATTCGCAGCCCTTGCCCATCAAACGAATGGTTGCGTTGTCTTCCCGCAAAATCAGGCGATATTCGGCGCGCGAGGTAAACATTCGATAAGGTTCATCCACACCGCGCGTGACAAGGTCATCTACCATCACTGCAATATAGGCTTCGGAGCGATCCAGAATGAAAGCCGGCGCGCCCTGCACGGCGCAGACGGCATTGATTCCCGCCCAGAGCCCCTGTCCCGCGGCTTCTTCATAACCGGATGTGCCGTTAATTTGTCCGGCCAGATATAAACCATCAACTAATTTCGTCTCCAGCGTAGGTTTTAGTTGTGTCGGCTGAACAAAATCATATTCAATGGCATAAGCCGGACGCATGATTTCGGCCTGCTCCAATCCTTTGACGCTATGCACAATTTTGTATTGCATTTCCAGCGGCAGGCAGTTTCCCAAACCCTTGGCATAAACCTCCTGCGTGTCGAGTCCTTCATGTTCCAATACTACCGGATGACTTTCACGCTCACCGAAACGCATTACTTTATCTTCTAACGATGGACAGTAGCGGGCGCTCACTCCTTTAATGATTCCGGAATAAAGAGGTGAGTGCTGAATATTTTCGCGAATTATGCGATGCGTTTCGGCTGATGTGGCAGAAAAATAAGAAGGCAGCCGCTCCGTCCGCAGTGCTTTAGTTGTGAAGGAAAAAGGCTGAGGATCGGGATCGCTGTCCTGCCTCTCCAATCTGGAAAAATCAATGGAAGAGGCACGCAAACGCGGCGGTGTTCCTGTCTTCATTCTGCCGATATCAAAACCAAGTTGCTTGAGATTATTGGCTAACCCAATGGAGGCCAGTTCTCCGGCGCGTCCCGACGGGATTTGAGATACGCCAACGTGTACCAGTCCGTTTAAAAAAGTGCCGGTGGTGATGATAACCTTTTTTGCTCCATAAAAATGTTCACTCTGATCCAGCACGCCGATGACCTTGCCGTCTTCAATTACCAGACTCTCTATCATGGCCTGCCGGACATAGAGATTGGGCTGGTTTTCGACCACGGCTTTCATTGTCAGGCGGTATAGTTGTTTGTCGCATTGCATACGGGAGGAATGAACGGCCGGGCCTTTGGAGGCATTGAGCATACGAAAATGCACGGCTGTTTTATCGGTAACCTTGCCCATCTCGCCGCCGAGCGCGTCAATTTCCTTGACCAATTGCCCCTTGGCCAGTCCACCGATTGCCGGATTGCAGGACATGAGCGCAATGGAGTCCAAATTGATATTGAACATAATCGTCCGGCACCCCATGCGCGCGCAAGCTAAGGCCGCTTCGCAGCCGGCGTGTCCACCGCCGATTACCGCAACATCATAATTGTCAGTTAAATTTTCCATGCTTAATCCGATTAGTTGCGCTTATATAAAATCAATGTTAAAAAACAATCTATTCTGTCTGTCATGCCGGACTCTGTGCCGGACGCATGTCGGGTGATCCGGCATCCAGCATAAAAAGACTGGATTGTCCAATCGAGTTGGGCAATGACAACTTTTTGTAATGCCGTTGTACAACGGTATCCAGACGTCGTCTCGGCGAAGGCCGGAAACCAGTTGTATTAATCCTGGATTCCGTATCGCGCTTCGCTTGCACGGAATGACAAAAAAGGCGCTATTTGTTTTTTACGGCATAGACTGTAAAAATACAACATAAAAAAGAGGTTGCTTTGCCCAAACCTGATTTTTGGAAAAACAATAAAAGATATTACGACTTAAAGAGCTACTGGCGCAATTTGTTCGGTTGTAATGTACATAAACTGCAGATTGACGCTGGTTTTTCCTGCCCAAACCGTGACGGGTATGTGGCCGTAGGCGGTTGTATTTACTGTGATGGCCGAGGCTCTAAGCTGCGTCAAAAAGGCATTTTGCCATCGGTTACCGAACAAATTGCTTCCGGTAAAAAATACTATAAGCCGCATGCTTCAAAATTTGTTGCTTATTTCCAAACATTTACAAATACTTACGCACCGGTGGAGAAATTGCGTGAACTCTATAAAGAAGCGCTGGCCCAGGAAGATGTTATCGGTCTTTCTATCGGCACAAGACCGGATTGCATAGACACTTATGTTGTCGAATTGTTAAGTGAACATGCAAAAAAATATCATATTTGGGTTGAATTAGGCCTGCAATCGGCAAATGACCAAACATTGCAGTTTATTAACCGTGGTCATAATTTTCAGCAATTCACCGAATCTGTAAAGTTATTGGCGGGAAACGGTATAAACATTTGTGTTCATATTATTATTGGCCTGCCGGGCGAAAACGACAAAGATGTGCTGAACACCGCCCGAACCCTTGCAGCTATGCCGGTCAACGGCATAAAAATTCATTCTTTGCTGGCTTTGGACGGTACAGTTTTAGGCGAGATGTATAAAAAAAGAACTATAAGCATGATAACCAAGGAACAATATGTTTCTTTAGCCGCCGACGTTCTGGAAATATTGCCGCCGGAAATGGTAATTCAGCGTTTGACTGCCGATGGTTACCGCGATATTTTTCTTGCGCCGGACTGGGCGATGAATAAATTAGATGTGTTAAATTCAATAAATAAGGAATTGGAGAGACGGGATTCCTATCAAGGTAAAAAATACAGGATAACTTCGTAAAAAGCTGATTTCGATAATATGGAAAAATTTTGCTGTAATTTGAGCATAAAAATTGCTAAGTGAAGGGGTAAGGCTATTTTACCGGAATGTTTACAAAAAGAGGAGGATTGGCAAAAATTTTCCTTATTTTAATTATTGTAATCCCTCTGGTTTTTTACAAAGACATTATTAATATAATAAAGGAGCATGGCCCAAAACACTTGATCTGACGAAATATAACATTTTCTTTACGCCAGAACAGATGCAACAAGTGGATAATATCTGTAACCGTTTGGGAATCAAAAAGACACAAAGTTTATGATAGCAATAATTAACTATAACGCCGGTAACATCACTAGTGTGGCACGGGCACTGCAGAACATCGGAAAGAAATGTATCATCACAGATGATACCGAAAAACTCGATGCCGCGTCTCATGTAATTTTCCCGGGAGTCGGCGCGGCAGGTGAAGCTATGGCTTATCTACAAGAAAAAAAGCTCGATGCCTGGTTGAAAAAATATGTAAAAGCCGGCAAACCGCTTTTGGGCATTTGTCTTGGAACGCAAATTATTCTGAATTATTCCGAAGAAAATAAAACCGAATGCATCGGCCTTGTTGCAGGAGCTACAAAACGTTTCCCCGAAAAATTAATTTCTGAAGGCCAGTTGTTAAAAATTCCTCACATGGGTTGGAACAGCATTAAGTTGTATCGTAGCCATCCGGTTTTTCATAATGTTTCGCCTGATGCCGAATTTTATTTTGTGCACTCTTATCATCCGGCACCGTCTGATGATGAGGCTGTTTTAGGAACAACCGATTACGGCATGACATTCTGCTCGGTTTTGGCTAAAGATAATCTTGTGGCCATGCAGTTTCATCCGGAAAAAAGCGGCCGCCCAGGTCTGCAAATACTAAAAAACTTCTGCGCCTGGAGGGGCGGCAATGTTTAATGGCGCTATGAAAAAACAAAATACGTGTAATTACGGACGACCTTGCAAAAAACGCCAGAGGCAAGGCGCGCGGATTGAGCGCAATCCGGCATGCGCCGGATACACTCCGCATATGCACAGTCCGGCGAATGCCGGAGACTTTTTGCGAGGTCGTTATGCTAAGTAAAAGAATTATCCCCTGTTTGGACGTTCGTGATGGCAAGCTTACCAAGGGCATCAAATTCAAAGGCAATATTGACATAGGAGATCCGGTAGAAGCGGCTCGGGAATATTACGAACAGGGCGCAGATGAAATTGTATTCTACGATATCACAGCATCGTCAGATAAACGTGATATTATGATTGATGTGGTAAGACGCGTAGCGGAAACCATTTTTATTCCGTTTTCCGTGGGCGGCGGCATCCGCAATCTGGAAGATATGCGGCGCGTGATTCTGGCCGGGGCGGAAAAAGTCAGCGTTAACTCTGCCGCAGTGGATGAGCCGAAAATCATCACCCAAGGAGCAAACGCTTTCGGCAGCCAATGTATTGTATTGGGCATGGATGTGAAAAAAGTCGACGTGTCCGCTAAAATTCCGTCAGGTTATGAAATTGTCATCGAAGGAGGAAGAAAATATACCGGCATCGACGCTTTATGGTGGGCAAAAGAAGCGGAAAAACTCGGCGCCGGTGAAATTTGTCTGAATTCCATTGATGCCGACGGTATGCAGACAGGATATGAACTGAATTTAACAAAGATGATTTCTAAAAATGTGCGTATTCCCGTTATTGCTTCCGGCGGGGCAGGAAAGCCAGAACATTTGGCACAGGTATTGACGGAAGGAAAGGCCGATGCAGCTTTAATTGCTTCCATGGTGCACTACCGCACATACACAATAACCGAGATCAAACAATATTTAAACAAAAAACTGATTAAAACGAGAATGCTTTGGTAGTTTTATAATTATTTTCACTAGTCAATACCTTTGTAAAGTATTATAATAAACATATAAAGTTAGGAGGCTGATAAAAGTGGATACAAAGAGGTATGAACTGAATGTCCAATTGGCGCAGATGCTCAAAGGCGGCGTCATTATGGATGTAACCAATGTTGAACAGGCAAAAATCGCGGAAGAAGCCGGCGCTGTATCGGTAATGGCCTTGGAACGCGTACCGGCCGATATCCGCAAGGATGGTGGTGTGGCCCGGATGTCCGATCCTTCCACGATTGCAACAATAAAAAAAGCCGTATCCATCCCGGTTATGGCAAAAGCCCGTATTGGTCATTTTGTTGAAGCGCAAATTCTGGAAGCTCTGCGCATTGATTATATAGATGAAAGCGAAGTTTTAACTCCGGCTGATGAAGAATGCCATATTGATAAAACAAAGTTTTCCATTCCTTTTGTCTGCGGTGCACGCAATCTGGGCGAGGCTCTGCGCCGCATTGCCGAAGGCGCGGCCATGATCCGTACTAAAGGAGAGGCGGGAACAGGCAATGTCGTCGAAGCTGTCCGCCATATGAGAACGATGAACCGTGAAATTCGTCAATTGGTACAAATGCCTGTAGAGGAAGTAACTGGGTTCGCCAAAGCAAATAGTCTTCCTTATGAATTAGCTTTAAAAGTCAAGGAATTGGGACGTTTGCCCGTGGTTAATTTTGCGGCAGGCGGCATTGCCACTCCTGCCGATGCTGCTTTGATGATGCAGTTGGGTTGTGATGGTGTTTTTGTTGGTTCGGGTATTTTTAAATCGGCCGACCCGGCAAAACGCGCAAGGGCTATCGTCAAAGCAACAGCTTATTTCAACGATCCACAAAAAGTTTTAGAAGCTTCTATGGATCTGGGAGAGGCTATGCCCGGTCTGGAAATCTTGCAAATACCACCGGAACAAATTTTGGCCGGACGCGGTTGGTAATCTTCTATGACTCTCCATTTAGCAAGTAAGAAACCATCTGTAATCGGTGTTCTGGATTTGCAGGGTGGGGTACATGAACATCTTGTTCACCTGGAAAGTTTGGGCGTCGCTTATAAAAGAGTCAAACAGGCGGATGATTTTGCCGATTTGGCCGGATTGATTATTCCTGGCGGTGAAAGTTCCTGTTTGGCCAGACTGCTTAATATTTTTGAAATCAAGGATGTACTGCTTCATGCTCATCAAAGCGGAATGAAAATCTGGGGTACATGTGCAGGGGCAATCTTGCTGGCAAACAAAGTTGTCGGTGAGAATTCCTGTCTTAATTTGATTAACATTACCATAGAACGAAATAGTTTCGGCAGTCAACTTGATAGCTTTTTCAGTGAAGCGATAATTCCGACTGTTGCCGCTGAACCCATACCCCTTACTTTTATCCGTGCGCCTAAGATTATTGACGTGGGATCCGATATCAATGTACTTTTAAAAATTGATGATTACATAGCAGCGGCGGAAAATGAAACTATCCTTGTTACAATATTTCATCCGGAATTAACAGGATGTCTGGCTTTTCATCGTTATTTTGCCATGAAGTGCGGTTTGAAAATCACAAGCAAGAGTCGTGAACACCATGATCCATTTTGGAAAATTTGGAGCTGGACAAAGCATGCCGGCATTCTTTAACAAATACCTGAATCCGTGGCACGCTATTTGCTTTTCATCCCACGCAGCCAAAATTGGCTTTTGCCCATCGTTTTTTGGTTC
>MAEO01000154.1 GCA_001683985.1 Smithella sp. M82 | reverse complement strand
CCTTGATTTGTTCATCTGTAAAACGCTTGTGCAATTGAACCACGATATAATCCCCCTTTTTGCAAGAATCATATCTTTTTCAGGTGTTCACTTTTAAATCTTAAATCCGTAAAAAACGGTTCACTTTTAATTCTTAATTAACATGTTAAATATTTTACTTGACAAGCAATCTGAAATTGCATAAGCATCTCTTTTCAATTTTTACTTAAGATGGTGGTTTTATTATGAAGACATATATGGCAAATGCTCAAACGGCAGACAAAAGGTGGTACATTGCGGATGCTTCCGGTAAAGTGTTGGGAAGATTTGCCAGTGAGATCGCTCTCCGTTTGAGGGGAAAGCATAAAGCTACTTATACCCCACATTGTGATACCGGCGATTTTATCATTGTAGTTAACGCTGAAAAGATTTTACTTACAGGGAAAAAGTTGACCGATAAAGTTTATTATTCATATTCTGGCTATCCCGGCGGACTAAGAGAGACTACTGCAGGAAAAATGTTAGCGGAAAAACCGGAAAATTTGATTCGTATTGCGGTTCAGGGTATGTTGCCCAAAACTAATCTTGGTCGAAAAATGCTAAAGAAACTGAAGGTTTATTCCGGTAATGCCCATATCCACGAAGCACAGTGTCCGGAAAAGTTATCTATCTAGTTGATATAAAATTATAAATAGGATATTGGAGAAATCATGGCGCAACAACGTTTTTATGCAACAGGTAAAAGAAAAAGTGCAATTGCCCGTGTTTATATGAAAGCGGGTAGTGGTAACATAGTAGTCAATAAAAGAAGTTATGATGAATATTTTACTCGTCCCAGTCTGAAAATGATAATTAAACAACCGTTTGAGATTACGGGGAAAAAAGATCAGTTTGATTTATATGTTAATGTAAGCGGCGGCGGAGTAGCCGGTCAGGCCGGGGCAGTAAAACAGGGAATTTCCAAAGCTCTTCTGGAATATGATGCTGAGTTGCGGTCTGTTTTGAAAAAGGCGGGATTTTTAACCAGAGATGCCCGCGTCAAAGAACGAAAGAAATACGGGCAGCCCGGAGCCAGGAAAAGATTCCAATTCTCCAAACGTTAAAATTAAACAGGAGGCTTCTGGCCTCCTTTTTTTTGGGGGATTTTATGATTAAGGCAGCAATATTTGGAGCCAGTGGATATACAGGTCAGGAATTAACCAGAATTTTATTGGGACATCCCGAAGTGGAGTTGGTTGCTGTTACTTCCAGACGGTTTGCCGGTAAAACGGTCTCGGATGTATTTCCGGCTCTGCGAGAACTGATCACCCTAAAATATCAAAACGCAACTCCGGCCCAGATATGCAAGATTTGCGATGTCGTTTTTCTGGCTCTTCCGCATGGTGTTTCAATGGAAATTGCTCCGGAATTTATCAAAGCGGGCAAAAAAGTTGTTGATTTAAGCGCCGACTATCGCTTGAAAGATTTGAAGGTGTATGAAAGCTGGTATGTGAAACATTCCAGCGCCAAATTCATCAAAGAAGCTGTTTATGGTATTCCTGAGCTTTATCGGCGACAAATAAAAAAATCTAAATTAATAGCTAATCCAGGTTGTTATCCAACAAGCATTATTCTAGGTCTTGCACCGGCGCTGAGCAAGAATCTTCTTGATGTATCAACGATTATTGCAGATTCGGCATCGGGAGTAAGCGGGGCGGGGCGGGAACCGCTGATAGGGTCGCTTTTCTGTGAAGTTGACGGAGGATTTAAAGCATACAAGGTCGGGAAACACAGGCACCTGCCGGAAATTGAGCAGGAGCTTAATGCCTTGGCCGGTAAGAAATTTGCTGTTTCGTTTACGCCGCATTTACTGCCGGTGAAGCGAGGCATTTTGAGTACGATTTACGCGAAATTGAAAAAAGATGTTTCTTTGGGAGAACTGCATTCTCTTTATATTTCTTTTTATGGGGGAGAAAAATTTATCCGGATTTGTCCGGAAGGTGCATATCCCAATATTTCTTCTGTTTGCGGATCGAATTATTGTGATATAGGATTGGCTTTAGATTCGCGAACAAAGAGAGTAATTATATTGGCGGCAATTGATAATTTGATTAAAGGCGCCGCCGGACAGGCTGTACAAAATATGAATATTATCTGCGGTTTTGAAGAAGGCGCCGGTTTAAAAATAGCGCCGCTTTATCCCTGATATTAGTTAAATATAAATATATGTCTCAGAAAATATTCAATACAGCGACGAGAAAAAAGGAAGTTTTCCAGCCTATCAAAGAGGGTGCTGTCGGTATTTATGTTTGCGGTATAACTACATATGACGTTTGTCATGTAGGACATGCCCGTGCGGCTATCGTTTTTGATGTTGTGGTCAGACATTTGCGGGCGCGCGGATATAATGTGACTTATGTGAAAAATTTTACAGATGTCGACGATAAAATTATTGAACGCGCCAACAAAGAAGGTGTCAGCATCGCTGAAATATCGGAACGTTATATAAAAGCGCACGATGAGGATATGGCGGCGTTGAGAGTTCAAACGCCAACGGTAACTCCGAGAGCTACCGAACATATGAAAGATATAATTGCTTTAATCAGTGTGCTCGAAAAGCAAGGATATGCTTATTGTGTCGATGGAGATGTCTATTTTTCGATAAGCAATTACGGCAAATATGGTAATTTATCCGGTCGCAATTTAGAGGAAATGATTGCCGGTGCGCGTGTTGACGTCAATGACAAGAAAAAGAATCCGCTGGATTTTGCTCTTTGGAAAAAAAGTAAGGAAGGAGAGCCTTTTTGGGAAAGCCCATGGGGAAAGGGTCGCCCGGGCTGGCATATTGAATGTTCCGCCATGAGCCGGCGTTATTTGGGGGAAACTTTCGATATACATGGCGGCGGTGAAGATTTAATTTTCCCGCATCACGAGAATGAAATCGCTCAATCACAGGCAGCAACAGGAAAACCGCTGGCCAATTACTGGATACATAACGGTTTTGTAAAAATTGATTCGGAAAAAATGTCCAAATCTTTGGGTAATATATTCCCTGTTAGAGAAATAATAAAAAATTATCATCCGGAAGTATTGCGTTTATTTATGCTCCAAAGTCATTACCGTAGCCCTGTTGATTATTCGGAAAGTTCGCTTACAGAAGCCAGGGCCGGTTTGATCAGATGTTACACAACATTAAAGATTATGAAAGAAATATTGGACAAGTTATCCGTTGATACAGTCAAAACCAACAAAAAGCCTTCAGAAAAAAAGGACAATTATATAAGCAAGTTTAATAAGCTTGTAGATAAATTTGATGCTGCCATGGATGATGATTTCAACACGGCTCAAGCTTTGGGTCATGTCTTTGATATGGTCAGACTTACAAATAATTTCATTGTTGATGAAAAACACATGCCTGATTATATTAAAGCTGAAATTTTAGCAGAAGCAAAAAAAGTATTTAATCATTTTGGGGCAGTGCTGGGAATTTTTCAAAGTGATGCCGACCAATTTTTTGTGTCTGATAAGGAAACCGAATTACGTAAACGAGGCTTGGACATAGAAAAAATAGAAGATTTGATTAAACAGAGACAAGCCGCCCGCAGCCAAAAAGATTGGGTCAAAGCAGATGCTATAAGGCAGGAACTGGGACGTCTTCATATTGTTCTTAAAGATTCTGCTGATGGCACAAACTGGATGATCGAGTAAGTTCAATAAATATACATAATATACCTTCTTAACACTTCGATATCATCATTGATTTAGGAACGTATTTAAAAAGCCGGTTGGCACTTTCCGTATCAACAACAGATTTCATTATTTTCCGTATAATCTCCGAAAATAGTGGAAATATAAAAGAAAAAGGTATAAAAGTAAGTATTACAACTCTAACATTGTGGGGAAAATTATGAAAAAGTCATCGGTAAAAGTATCTTTATTAGTCATTATTTGTCTTGGATCTCTGCTTCTTCTGGGACTTCGTAACGACAGCAATTCCGCATTGGATAAAAACATTTACAAAGGCATTAGAACGTTCAACGAAGTTTTAGATATGGTACAGAAAAATTATGTTGAGGAGGTTGATTCAACAACTTTAATTCAGGGCGCAATCAATGGAATGGTCAAATCTCTGGACCCTCACAGTGCTTTTATGACGCCGGATTTATATAAAGAACTGGAAGCGGAAACACAGGGTTCTTTCGGAGGTATCGGCATTGAAATTACGATTTTAAAAGATGTTTTAACAGTCGTTTCACCGATTGAAGATACTCCTGCATTTGTTGCCGGATTAAAACCTGGTGATCAAATATTAAGAATTGATGGCAAATCTACTAAAGATATAACTATTATGGAAGCAGTAAAAAAACTGCGTGGTCCTAAGGATACTAAGGTAACTATTACAATCATGCGGGAAAGAATGTCTGCACCGAAAGATATTACGCTAACGCGCGCTATTATTCAAATTAAGAGCGTCAAAGTCAAAGGGTTTGATGATATCGGATATATTCGTATAGCTGCTTTTCAGGAAAGAACAGCAGATGATTTGAACAAAGCATTAAAGGAAATTGTCAAAAAAGTTAATCCGATGAAGGGTCTGGTTTTGGATTTGAGAAATAATCCGGGTGGATTGTTGACTCAGGCAATCGAAGTTTCCGATGTTTTTCTTAAATCAGGAACTATTGTTTCCACTCGCGGACGCACAAAAAACATGGAAACAAAAGCCGAATCCAAAGACAATGGTAACGAGTTGACATGTCCGATAGTTGTTTTGGTCAACGAAGGTACGGCAAGTGCCGCGGAAATTGTTGCCGGGGCGCTTCAGGATAACGGTAGAGCATTGATAGTCGGAACGCAAACTTTTGGTAAAGCATCCGTGCAAACAGTCATTTCTCTGGAAGATGGTTCCGCGCTTAAATTGACGACCGCGCGTTATTATACGCCGAAAGGACGATCGATTCAGGCGGAAGGCATCAAACCGGATATCATTGTTAAGTACATAAAACCAAAGGAAGATACAGAAAATACTGTCTGGTGGGAAGACAAGGTTAAAGAAAAAGATCTCGAGGGGCATATAAAACCGGCGAAAGAAGATGGCACCCAAATTGATGAAACCAAGGATCAAGAAGAGAAAGATTCTTCTGCTTTGGTTAATGATAATCAGCTCAAAATGGCAATTGATATCTTAAAAAGCTGGGATATTATGAAAAAGAACCTACGCCGCTAAATTGTTCATAGGGGGTTAAATAAATAATTACATTATGAAGTTATATAAACGTGTCTTCCCGGCATTGATTGTATTTTTGATAGTTTTAACAGTCGCGGGTATTATTTATGTAGTGCGGTTTCAAGAAGAGCCTTCGGTGATTAAAGAACCTGCAAAAAAAACAAAGAAAATAATTCCGCGGAAAGCAGCAGTTGTACCGAAAAAGGAAAAAGCAAAAACATTGCCTTCCAAACCTGTTTCGTTAAGGCAGGTAGCGATCATTATTGATGACATTGGTTACGATCTGAAGCAAGTACAAGAATTGCTGAAAATTAATGCCGATATAACATTTGCTATTCTGCCTTTATGTCCTCATACCCGTGAGGCAGCGGAAATGTTGCATAAAGCTCATCGGGAAACGCTCCTACATTTGCCCATGGAACCTCTTTCTTATCCGCATGAAAAGCCGGGTCCGGGGGCTCTTTTTACGGATATGAATAATGAAGAGATTATTTTTCAATTGGAGAAAGATATTGCGGAGGTGCCTTATATCTCTGGAGTCAACAATCATATGGGTTCAAAATTTATGACGGATGAAAAAAAACTTACTTTGGTTTTTAATAAGTTGAAAAGTAAAAAATTGTTTTTCGTGGATTCGCGCACTTCATCTGACACGAAAACTTTTGTTATTGCGAACAAAGTAGGATTACCGGTGGCTTCGCGTAAAATATTTCTTGATAATAATCGTGACTATAAAGAAATTTATAATATATTGGTAGGTATTGCGAATAAAAACGGTGATAATTCACCTTTAATTATTATCGGTCATCCTTATCCGGAGACTATTCAAGCCGTTAACGATGCAGTGAAAGTATTAAAAGAACAAGAAATAGAGATTGTTCCTGTGTCACGAATAGTAAAAAATAAAACGTATCCAGTTAGATACTAAAAAATTTGTTAATTAATGAAGTTAAAAATTTAGTATGCAAATAAAGCAAATATATCCGGCATTTATATTAATTCTGGTTTTTATCAGTTTATACGGTTGCAAACATCTGCCGGCGGCTTCGGTTGCCTCTACACCGCAGACGTCAATAGATGCGACTTATCATTATTCCATGAGTGTTCTTTTACGTTTAAACGGTAAAATTGAAGAAGCAACTGAAGAATTAAAGCAGGCGGTTGCTGCCGATCCAGGATCTTCTTATCTTATGACAGACCTTGTTTCCCTTTACAGTGAGCAGGGCGATATCGATGAGGCCATATCTCTGGGTAAAAAAATGCTTTCTAAAAATCCTAATAATATAGATCTCCATCTGATTCTGGGAGGTTTGTATCTTAATATTCACGAAAATAAAAAGGCTATTGCTGAACACAAAAAGGTAATTGAACTTGATCCTAAAAATATTATGGCTCATTTTTATTTGGCGATAACATACGCTGAGGAGAAAAGATTCGATAAATCGGAAGAAAGTTTTAAAAAGCTTTTAAAAATCGATCCCGATAACATTATGGGCAGTTACTATTATGGCAGAGTTCTGATGAAAATGACACGATTTGAAGAAGCCGAAAAAATGTACAAAAAGGCTATATCTTTAAATCCGTATTTTGAAGTGGCTTTATTTGATTTGGTTGCGCTTTATGAAAAGCAGGAAAAGTTGGACAAGGCAATTGAAGTTTATCGTAATTATCTGGAAACCAATCCTACACGGATCAATTTGCGGGTTAAAATAGGAGAACTTTTAATTAGAGAAAAAAAATACGAAGAAGCTGAGAAAGAATTTCTGGAAGTATTGAAAGTTGATCCAGATAACCGTGATGTAAGAATTGCACTGGGTCTTTTATATTATGATATGCGAAAGCTTGATCTGGCTGTGGCTGAATTTTCTATCGTGCTGAAAAAAAATCTTACTGATGATAAGATTCGTTATTTATTGGCGAACACTTATGAAGAAAAGGGCGAAAATAAATTGGCGATGGAAGAATATAAAAAAATTTCCAGTTCTTTCGAGTTATATGCAAGCTCTCAAATTCGCGCCGGACTTATCCTTAAAAAAGAAGGTAAAATTCCTGAGGCTATTGATTTAATAAAAGAAAGCATTAAGAAGAAGAATGATCAGATTCCTTTTTATCTGTTTTTATCTTCTCTTTATGAAGATGTAAAAGATATTATTGCAGCTGAGAATATATTGAAAGAGGGAATCAAAATTGCTCCTGAGGAAATAGATTTACATTATGCGTTGGGCGTGATTTATGAGAAGACCAACCGTCTTTCTGAAAGTATTAAGGAAATGGAAACTGTTTTGGCCATTGATCCGGAAAATGCCGAAGCCCTGAATTTTATAGGTTACAGTTATGCTGATCGCGGAATGAATCTTGATGAAGCGGAAAGAATGATTATTAAAGCTTTGAAGATTAAACCGAACAACGGTTACATGATAGACAGTCTCGGTTGGGTTCATTTCAAAAAAAATAAATTGAACAGTGCAATGAAACATTTAAAACAAGCATTGGAACTTTTACCCGACGATGTTAATATCATTGAGCACATGGGCGATGTTTACATAAAATTAAATAAGATTAAAGAGGCTGAGGAGATGTATAGTCGTGTGCTGAAAATTGATCCTAAGAATAGTCAGGTACAAAAGAAGCTTGAAAATTTAATTAAGCCAAAATGATTACAACCTGTAATTTTTACAGGGGGAAATTTTTTCATGCCCGGGAAAAAACACCTCTTGCTTTATATAGTATACTTGTTACTGCTTGCGGTGCTTGCCGGTGGTTGCCTTCAACAAACAATTATTTATAACGAGTTACCACCGGAAAAAATTCTTACGGCAATCTCCAATGCTGTCGGAGAAAATGATATTTTGAGTGCGGTTGCACAGATAGATTTAGAAACGTTTAATGGTTCTCATCCTGTGAGAGCAGTCTTGGTTATCAAAAAGCCTTCATATTTGAGATTAGAGCTGCTTTCGGTTATCGGAACGCCCGGTTTTTTTCTTGCCGCTTCTCCTGAAAGAATGAGTATTTTTATTCCTTCGAAGGGAGAATTTTATTGTGGAAAACCGACTAGCGCCAATCTGGAACGATTTTTACCTTGGCCAATTAATATTGACGATATTGTAATGATTTTGACCGGAACTTATCCTTCTTTGAAAGATAAGGGTATTACTTACCGAAGCTACCGTGAGCAAAATAGTCTGCGTATAGAAATGACATCACAATCAGGAAGCTCGCAAATTATTTGGGTGGATGAGTACAACAAGTTATTTAAACTCGTTCGCAAAGATGAGCATGATCAAGAAATATATAGTGTAAGATATGACCACTATAAAGAACAAAGTCCGATTGCCGGAAAAATTACAATAAGCATGGCTGACGGGGTAACGTCAATATCAATAAAATACTCAGATATAAAAATCGAGAAGGCAACAGATTTGTCGATCTTTAACCTGTCGCCTCCCGATAATGCTAAAGCAATTTTGCTGGACTGAACGTTTTTCAAAAGCCCCCAAGTCACACGTGGTCGTATGTGTACGATACGCTTCAACGTTGGCCCGTTGCACCTCTCTAAGCGGTGACTTTCAATGCGTTGCAGTTGTTCGTTATTTTCCGGAGATAAAATTAATCTTGCTTTCCGGCTTTTCTTTGGCATATTGATTCCC
>MAEO01000002.1 GCA_001683985.1 Smithella sp. M82 | reverse complement strand
GATAATATGCTTCAGGAATTGATTGGAGACTGGAAGACGTATTTGAGGGAGACGGATGAACATGGCTTTGTGGAATCCGTTCGTCGGGAGTCATTCGTCAAGCGACCTTTGGGTAATGCGGCATTTATCAATGTTCTTGAGAAACAGTTTCAATTCGGAGAGGGGCGAATGCCCCTTCGGAGAGGGGCGAATGCCCCTAAGACTGTCAAGAGGTAAAGCCGGAAGACCGGCCAAAATAAAAGACGTGGCTAAATAATCAGTGGCTGTCCCCAATTTCCCCGGATGGGTTTTGCCCCCGAAGTAGCGGATATAGCGAAGTATCCATTGACAATAGGTCTGTTCTGTGCGATAAGAATAATGATGATACCGAAGAACCTCACGAACCTGATCCATTAATTTGAGTTTCGGATTGGGGTGGAACTTTGGTTTATTTGTAATGTCCATGTTTTAAAAGTAAATAATATTTAATATTTGCATAAATAATCCCGTCAAAACCGGGACCGTTGGCAATGGGGCTGACAACCATTATTTTCCATGTTTGCCCATTTAATAGCATAATAAGTGGAAAATCTTTCCATCTATATCGGTTAATATGACGGAACATTTTCCACTTATTGCACTGTTAGACCGAGGAGAACTATGAACTATTCGACACGGAAGGCGTTGCTTCAACAGTGGGAAACCAAACGGTCATGCACCGCGCTACTTTACGTCACCGGTGATCGGCCGGGACTCGAAACTCAGATCCATCCTGAGGTCCTTGACTTCTTCGCTCAGCACCTCGATGGAATCGGTACTGTTAAGACAGTGTCGCTTTTCCTCCATACGAGAGGAGGGAGCACGCTGGCCGCGTGGAGCCTTGTCAACCTCATTCGCCAGTTCACCGAGTGCCTCGAAATAGTCGTACCAGCCAAGGCCCACAGCGCAGGAACCTTGATGTGCCTCGGCGCGGATTCGATCATGATGACAAGGCAAGCGACGCTTGGTCCGATTGATCCGAGCGTCAATGGTCCTCTCAATCCGGAGATTCCCGGAGCACCACCCCAGCAGCGTGCGCCAGTGAGCGTTGAGGCGATTAACGGTTACATCGCGTTCGCAAAGAGCGAAGCCGGGTTGTCGTCGGAGGATGCTCGACTTGGTGTGCTGCGCACCCTTTCCGACCGCGTGCATCCGCTCGTTCTTGGTGACGTCTATCGCAGCCGAACGCAAATCAGAATGCTGGGTCGCCGGTTGATCAAGCGACATCTCACGGATGAGGACCGAGTCAATAAGGTTCTGGACTTCCTCTGCTCGGAATCGGGCAGTCACGACTACACAATCTACCGGCAAGAGGCGCGAGACGAGCTTGGCCTCCGGGTTGAGAGACCCACCGATGAGCTGTATGCTATCATTCGAGATCTACACCGCAGCTACGCCGACGAGATGAAGTTCGGAACTCCGCTCAGCCCGGAAGCACTCTTATCGGGTCAGCCGCAGAAGGAGTATTCTCACGTTCGAGCCATGATCGAGAGTGTGGCCGGTGGCAGTCACCGTTTCGTTTCAGAGGGCAGGCTGAGTCGACAGCAGATACAGGTTGCTCCAGGCGTCATGCAGCCTGCGGTAGCGGACGCACGATCATTTGAAGGATGGCGACATGAGACCTGATATTCACAACTCTTCGAGTCATATCGCGTTTAAGGACGGCACTTCCTCAGCGGCGTCACAACCCGTGATTGAGACAACTGCACCGTCCAACAGTCTATCCAGTATCATGGCTAATTGGCTAATCGCTGTTGCGGAGCCAGCGCGGGTCGATGCAACGCCGAGCCAGAAGGAATCTCCGCCGGCGAAGCTCGAAACGGTCTAACAACAGCATGCAGCGGACGGCGCTCCGCGCCACCACTGATCCGGGCATTAGGTTCTGGAGAAAGCATGGATGGTTTACCGCCTAAAGAAATAGCAGAATTCAGGAAAATTGCAGATCTGTTTACCAAGAAAAAATATAATCTTGATATATTAAAGAAAGAGAATGAGTATCCATTACTTTCTCAGGCAATAGAAGATCATTTTAAAAATTCTGAACGAAGAAAAACATTGTTACTGCCAGAATTGACATACGAAAATAAAACAATTTCAATATTCTCTGACTACGGTGGAGAGTCAAATAATAGCAATTACTTAACCTACTCATTTTTGATATCAGCGTGGGACCATTTAGGCCGATTTCATCAAGCAATGGCCGAAATCCGAGAAAAGCATGATTTGAAGGATAAGGAAATATCGTTCAAAGATTTCAGATACTGGCCTATTAAAAGAGGTTTGGATGATTATTTGTCTGCCTTAAATATTGTTCCTGGAATGCTTTTTAATGTTATCGTTGAAAAAGAGGTTACCTCTTTTTTTTCAAAGGATAAAAAACAAACAGATGAAATTTTGTTAAAATTAAAAAATAATGACTTGGGAGAATGGAAGCCTGCCATAGTTGAAAAGCTACTTCGTGTTTGCCACATTTCAGCTTACTTAGTAAGTCTATTGTCACAAAAAGATCAAAAAATATTTTGGATGACTGATGACGATTCTATTGCAGCCAATCAAAAAGCAATAAGCTATTGGTTGAGCATTTTTAATAACTTACTTAACTACTATTCACATCACAGCTATTCACTTGTTGGCGGAGCAGTACCGTTCAAAGATAGAGATTTAAAAACATTGGATTTGTTAAGCTGTCCTGATATTTCTGCTGGATCCATCGAACACTACTACACGAGAATGTCAAAAAGTATCGATGATATTAAAGAAGAGGCTGACAAAGTATTACGTTGGATGTGTCATGACGGTTTGATGTTAAAAAAGCATTCCATAATTGTAAAAAAGGGGGAAGGTAAAAATCTAATCTCCGGTTCCTTGAAATTCAATCTTAAAGTGCCAGATATTACAAAAGTGTTAATACCATTGATAAGGCCATGAACCTAACCTTGCTGCTACAGGGCGACGGCAAAAAGCCCGCCGCCCCTGAGCAGCCCGTTGGGCCTCATAGGGAGAGAACTGATGCCAATAACACGCGCACTCAGTATTCAGCAACCTTTTGCAGAGCTGATACTGCGTGGAAAGAAAAAATACGAATATCGCAGCATTCCAACCAATATCCGAGAGCGTGTGTATGTGTACGCCTCAAAAAAGTCTGGTCCCGAGAAGCGCTGGAAGGACAGTGGTATTGAGCCCGGTAGCCTCCCAACTGGTGTGCTAGTTGGTAGCGTTGAGATTGTTGGCTGCGAGGGAAACTCGGGCGACTATGCCTGGAAATTGGCTCGTCCAAAGAGAGCCAAACGCATGCTAAAACCAAAAAACCAACCTCAGCCTGTATGGTTCCGTCCATTCTAAAGAATGCTGATGCCCAACAAGCCTTTGGAGCCGACGCGGTGAAACGGCGCGCCGTTTCCTGTTGTTTCCGTGGCCGCGCGGCTCAAAGGCAGCGTTGAGCCATCAGAAAGAATTTGACAAGCCATATCGATAGCGCTATCGTAATATAAAATAATATCGATGGAGTTTTTGTTATGCAAACTGTAACCGTATCACCTAAATTTCAAGTTGTTATACCAAAAGCAGTCAGGCAGGCACTGCAGATACGTCCAGGCCAAAAAATGCAAGTAGTAGAATACAATGGTCGAATTGAACTTATCCCAGAAAAAGACATTAAAGAACTGCGTGGTTTTATCAAGGGGATAAATACGGAATTCGAACGAGAGGAAGACAGAGTATGAATATTGTCGATTCTTCAGGTTGGCTTGCATATTTTGCTGATGAGCCAAACGCTAAACACTTTCTCACCCCCTTAAAAGACACGGCGTCACTTGTTGTCCCGACGGTCACTATTTATGAGGTCTTTAAGGTAGTCCTTCGAGAATCTGGAGAGGATGAAGCCTTACAGGCAGTTGTTGCGATGCGGAAAGGTTCTGTCGTGGATTTGACGAGTTCATTGGCTATTTCAGCCTCAAAAATAAGCTTGGAAAATGGCATCCCGATGGCTGATAGCATTATCATTGCAACTGCAAAAGAATATGACGCAACTATATGGACTCAAGATTCAGATTTTAAAAATTTGAACAAAGTAAAATATTTTCCAAAAAAATAAGTGAATGGCTAACAACGCCACTCACGCGGACTCGCAGGGGCGGGCTGCTTTTGTCCTGGCATAGTTTGGTGTTAAATTCACTTTAGCGAAGTCCGCAAACCCTGCTCGCCGGTGGTGGCAGACGTTATTTATTTATCAAAACTACCATTTATCTTTCTGTTTTTCAGTTCGGCAATTTTTCCTTTGTTCCAGCCGGAAACTTTGCTGAAGTATTTCGTCAGACGGGCGATGCCTTCGACATCGGCAGAACCGCAGTAAGTGCATTTTTCGTGCAGGCCTCTGGACGTTTTTTCGCAGGTCAGGCAGAAGGTGAATTCCGGATTAAAATCGATTTGACGGTTTATGGAATCATTAAAAACGCTGCGGATAAATTCGCTTATTTTTTCTTTACCAGGATTTGAACCTCCCAACTGAATGTGTGTAAACACATCTCCTTTGAGGTATTTATGAAAGAGCCCTTCCAATATAACTCTTCGCAACGGAGTAATCTCAGCCGCGACATTAATTTGCGTTGGATTGGTGTAATAAACAGCTCCTTCGGCGATATTACCTTTTACATAACGCCCGGCAACGGGAGAATAATATCTTAAATCAAGACGGGCTAAACGATAAGCTGTTGTTTCGGCCAGCGACTGACCGAGAACAATATTCATTTTTAATTCTTTACTCAGACGGTCGGCCTCGCGTTTAATATAATCCACAACTTTCAGGCCGAACTCGAGCGCTTCGTTTGACTGATGCAGTTCGCTTCCTTTATGGATTTGCGCCAGTTCATTCAAACCCGCAATACCGATAACATAGCCGGCCACTTTCATTCTTAAGAAGGGAAATCCGTCGTGATTCATGGCCAATACCGCGAGAGGTCCGTCTTCAGCATAAGAAAGAAGTTTTTCCATAAAATCTTTCTTCTGCACGTGAGCTTGTGCCGCTTTCTCTATAAATTCACTCAGCAACGTGAATAATTTCTTTTCATCACCTTCGGCCTTGTAACCAAGTCTCGGCAAATTCAGCGTCACGCTTTGAATGGCGGCCCGGCGCTGAATCCAGGGCTTATCCAGTTCTTCATCACTGAAATCTGAGACAGGCGCATTTTTTTCTCTGTCAAAAACAAAACAGGTATTGCCCATTTGGCCGGCAACATCACAGGCAAACAGCAAAAACTTCTGAGCGTCTTTATCTTTCCAGATATTCTCTGTGATGTGCAGAAGAGGACGCGGCAGAATAAACGGCTTGCCTTTTGCATCACCTTTCTCAAACACTTCCAGAATTGCGCGGGCAAAGCGCTGGGCATCGCCGGCATAAGCGCCGTAAGGTTTTCCTGTTTTTTTGCCTTCCGGGCCTATTGCTGGAAGGTTTGCCCAATAAGGAGGCATTTCATAATATATGTGTATATCCGTATAGAGAGCCTGTCCGCCACGGGTGGCGGAGAGTTGCGAAAATTCATAGATCAGCATCTGTGCGAATTGTTTTACTTCCCTGTCCGTCATGGAGGTCAGATAAGGCGCAAAAGAAATATTAACCGCATCCCAGCCGATTGTGCCGGCAAAATGTCCCTGCAAAACCGCGCTGAAGCGCACCATGTGCGCCAGAAGAACTTCGGCGTATTTCGCGGGATTGGCGGAATTTATAGCATGCGGAAGTTTCAATCCGTCTATTTTCAGGTATTCCAGCGATTGACTGCAGCTGTAAGGACGGTCAATGTAACCCAGCGCGTGAATATGAATATCTCCGGTAACATGAGCCTCGCCGATTTCGGCAGAGAAAACATCATAAAGGGAAAGCTCTCTTTTGATGCCTTCCGCAAATAAAAGATTTGTGCCTTCGGGAGAATGAGGAATGTTGGCATCCTGTTTGTTCTGATGCAAAATAAGTTGCCGCACATCGTAAAGAGGAAAACCCAGACGGCCATGCAGTCTGCGTTCTTTCTCCAGTCCTTTTTCAATCAATCGTACGTTAACCAGTTCACGCACCAGAGCTGTCGTAGTTACGCCGATTCCGGCAGCAATAATCTGCCTTTCCACTTCCCGCGAAATTTCATCGGCCAGCGGATAATCAATGTCGGCTTCACGCGCCAGAGCGTCAATAATTCGCTGCCGGTTCCACGGAGCGACTTCCTCCGCAGAGGTGCGCACAAAAAGAGTCAAATCTGTTGTTTCAGGATTTTCAGCCATATCAAATATTTGTCGGTGTTGATTTTTCGGAGCTTCCCAGCACTTTTTCTGCGGCGGCGGATAATTCTGAGTCATAATCGTGATTCAATGAAAAAACTCTGAAATGCATGACACGGGCAGGGATAAAACGGTAAATATCCAGAAGCGGTTCCGGTGACGTTTTCTGGGTGACCGGATTGAAAATATTTACTCTTTTTTCTCTTTCGGTTATAGGATTAAGCGGACGCGGGTCCTGCGTGGCCAGATCAACCTTGAATTTCAGATTTTGCAGTTTTTTCGGCAGATGTTTTCTTATCTTTGCTTCATACTCCTCAGCTTGCGCAAATCCTATGCCACGCTGTATCTGATGAAGGGAAATTTCCGCAACAAAGGACATTTTCCATTTTACTTCCCGGTCATGGAGCTTTTTCCACTCGGCGGCCAGTTTTCTCTTTTTTTCATCTTTAGATTCCCGCCAGTTTTGCACGTGGTTGAACAAACTCCATTCATCGCATTTCAGATAATTATCCAGATTTTCGAGAGGATTGCCCGGAATAATGAATTTCATCGTGTCATGGAAAAATTCCTGCAGGTGTAAATCCAATCCACGCGTTGTACGATGGAAATACACATTCGTGTATAAATTGAGACGGGCGTTTAAAAATCTTGCCAGTGCAGAAATGCCCGACTGATGAAGAGTCAATCCCTCCTTTGTAAAAAAGGTGTAGTAACGCAGACGGGGAATATCCACCATGTCCAGCGAAAAACCGGTCATGTAGGCGTCGCGCTGGACATAATCCAGATTATCTACGGTATAAACACCGGAAAACAATTGCCTCAACATTTGAAGCCATCGCGGCTGCTTGTCCGCCTCCCCTTCTTCGGGCATCTTAATCAAAAAAGCCACCTTTTGAGCATCCATTACTTCGCCGCGCGCGAAGGAGCCGGAAGGACTTCTTTTGATGCGGGCAATATCGATACCAAGTTTCCGCACGATGATATTCTGTCCTACTGTTTCATGCGTCAATTCCCAGTCACTTAAAAAATTATCATCAAAAAAATGACCGAAGGGACCGTGTCCGACATCGTGCAACAGACCGGCAAGTCTCAGCAACTCTTCCACGTAATTGCAGGAAGGAACATCTTTGCAGACAGAGAACAGACTTGGATAAATACTTTTGGCGAATTCTCCGGCCATGTGCATTGTTCCCAGAGAATGCTGAAAGCGCGAATGTTCCGCCGCCGGATAAACCCATCTGGCGCTTTGCAATTGATAAATCCGCCTCAATCTCTGTAGCCAGGGGGAATCAATTATGGTTTGTTCCGTTATTTCTTCAGCTGACTTATTTTCCGGTATGGTAAACAGAATATATTGATGAATAGGATCGGCTATCAGCGCCATTCCATTATAAATATTCTGATTGACAGATTTGGTATTTTTCATGCTGAATTGTGTATAATATGCCGCACAAAAAATCAATTTTATTCGTTCATTTGTGCTTGACTATTAGGGGCCTGTTCCTTATTATTTTAACATGTCAACAAAACTTTAATTCCACTAATAATACCTTTCGCTTTCAAAGGATAACGAGGCGGCAAGGACGAGGCAACGAGGCGTATTATAAATACGTCGAGGAAGCCGACGATCCCGCATACGCGGGACAGGCTCCGCCAACAAAGTTAGCCGAAGAAAGCGAACTGGTATCAGCATACTATCAGGGGGCTGATAAATATGGGAACAGACAATGTAATATTTTTGGAAGTTATCGAATGGTTTGATGAATCAGGCAAAGAAATTGTACACAGAATTCCTCAAAATGGTTCCGGCGAAATTAAATTCGGCGCACAGCTGACGGTCAGAGAAAGCCAGTGCGCCGTTTTTTTCTATAACGGCAAAGCTTATGACGCCTTTGGCCCGGGACGTCATACTCTTAAAACAGCTAATATTCCTCTTTTGACCAAGATAATTGCCATACCCTGGGGCATGACCAGTCCTCTGCGCGCGGAAGTTTATTTTGTTAATATGAAGGTTTTTACTGATTTAAAATGGGGTACGCGCGATCCGGTTGCCTTTCGCGACAAGGAGTTGGGATTGATTCGTCTGCGTGCTTTCGGTGTTTTTAATATCCGCGTTCTCCAGCCGCTTTTGCTGATCAATTCGCTGGTCGGAACACAGGGAATTTTCAGCGCTGAAGAAATAGAAGAATATTTGAATCGTGTCATCGTTTCGCGTTTCAACGATTATATGGGCGAAAAAGTAGACACTATTTTCAACCTACCGGGCAAGTACAATGATTTTTCCGAAGGTTTGAAAAAGACTCTTCAAATTGATTTAAGCAAATTCGGTCTGGCGCTGACCGATCTTTATATTAATTCCATTACTCCTCCGCCGGAAGTACAAAAAGCAATAGATGATAAAAGCCGGCTGGGTATTTTTGATGATCTTAACAAACTTCTGAAAATGAAAACGGCAATGGCGGTGGAAACGGCATCCCAGACGCAATCAGCAGAGGGAGCAGGACTCGGACTGGGAATGGGTTTTATGATTCCCGGAATGCTCGCCGAAGCTTTTAAAAACACTTCTACCGCTGCAGCTGTTCCCGAAGTTTACATTTGTCCTGATTGCAAACAGACAATTCCAAAAGAATCACGCTTCTGTCCAGCTTGCGGTCATCAGATGTTAATCGTAAATAAATGTGCTTATTGCGGAAGAAATCTACCGGTTAACGCCAATTTCTGCGTCAATTGCGGTAAGGCGGTAACGGTGAAACCGTCTTTAAAGAAATGCTCCAAGTGCGGTATGGAAAATATACCGGATTCAATTTATTGTAATCAGTGCGGTGAACGGCTCTAATTTTAAGATTGAACAACAATGTCCTCAATGCGGTGCGCCGATAATTCTCGACGAAGCCGATCGTATTCTTTCGTGTAAATTTTGCCGCACACGTATTTACCTTGCAACGGAAGATTTTTTCCGCTTTTACCTTCCTCCCGCGGAAGGAATTCCTGAAAACATTTATTTTATTCCATACTGGCGTATAAAGGGTCTTTCTTTCACAATTCAAGAAAAAGATATTGTAGTAGAACATAATGGTTCATTATTCTCCTACAGTCTTTCCTCTACAATCAAAAGAGTGGATATTTCCAACAAGTATTTTGACATTAATTTTTTGTCTCTAGATTCCAAATTGTTTCCGCATTCTTTGGGATTACGGCCTCAGGCGATGAAATTAAAATTTATGGGAAGCAATAAGCATGAAGGCAAATTTCTCAAGTTTCCTTCAAAGTCGAGTGAAACAATAATAAACGCTTATCAGAAACGCACTGACGGTGTTTATAAAGCAATATTCATAGGTGAAACTACCAGTGTAATTTATACTCCGGTATACTGTGCCAATAATCGCGTCTACGATGCAATTCTGAAAAGACCGTTTGAACTAATGCAAAGAGACATGGAAATAGAGCAGGCTCTTATCTCTGCTGAGGATGAAAAATGGCACGTGGAATTTCTTCCTCTGCTTTGTCCTGATTGCGGAGCAGATCTGCCGGGAGAAAAAGACGCTTTGATAGTATTTTGTGATAATTGTCGCGCTGCCTGGGATCCGTCTGGTAAAAAATTCAGCAGGGTTAAATATTCAGTCTGGCAAGAAACGAAAGACGACATTACTTACCTTCCCTTCTGGCAATTGAAAGTGAAAGTCAGCGGCATTAAACTGGAAACTTACGCCGATTTAATTAAAGTGGCCAACCTGCCCAAATCTCCAAGTGAGGTTTGGGCACAGACTCCCTTTTACTTTTTCGTTCCGGCGTTCAAACTTAATCCGTCTTTATTTTTGCGCTGGTGCAGACAATTAACTGTAACACCTCTACCCGAAAATTTAACCGCGGATTTTCCGGTAAAGAAAATTTATCAAGTCACTCTTCCTGTAAACGAAGCAATGGAAAGTTCTCTTCTTACTCTGGCAAGCTTAATAGCTGACAAAAGAAATCTTGCCGATTTGTTGTCTTCACTTAATTTTACTTTGGAAGATTCTTCTCTTGTCCTTCATCCTTTCAGGGTCAGCGCCGGGGAATTGATTCATACAAAGCTTGGGTTTCCTATGGACATAAATGCGTTGAATATGGGAACGCATATATAGGCATCAAAATAGCAAGGACTGCCGGCAAATTATCTTGACATACAAAAAGTCACTCATATATACTTACATGTCAAAAAGATGAATTTTGTATCTGACAGGTCAACGCATGACATGCATTTATTGGAAACTCATTTACCGTAGAGGATGCAATCGTGAAAGCTGCCGAATTAAATACCCTGCAACAATTATTAAATGATCGTGGCCGGCATCTGCGTTTCAATGACGAACTGGAGCGTGAATTCCAGATGGATTATGCCCATCGCTATTATCTACATATGCAAATTGCGGAAATAGCGGGCATGATTATGTTCCTGTCTTGCGGATTTCTTGACATGATCTGGATGCCTGAGGCGGCCGGACGAACATGGTTAATGCGACTGATAGCAGGAACACCTATGGCTGTTATATTACTACTCATGTTCTGGTGGCCATCTAAGCAACGACTAAGCAAAAAATATATGCAACTTTTTTTGTGCATCTATGCCACAAGTGCCGTGGCTGGACTGATTGCAATTTCCCTTAACTCACTCGAACCTTACAATTACTACTATTATAATGCTATCACTGTGGCGTTGGTGATAATTTTTGTGCTGTCTCGTATACAGTTCAAATGGGGAGTTATCTCCGCAATAATTATGTGGATATCACTTAATATAGGACTGATTGGCTTTACTCCGGAATACAATAAACTGGCCATCGTAATCATTACCAACTATGTATTTATTGGTTCTGTCCTTAGCGCTCTTTTCGGTACTTTCCTGATAGAGCGTAGTTTACGGCAAAATTATCTGCAATCACGTATGCTTTCTCTGGAAAATCGCGACCTCGAGGAATCGAATCTGCAACTGCAATATCTTTCTGCCGTTGACGGCCTTACCCAGATCGCCAACCGCAGAAGTCTGGACAGGAATCTCTCTCTCGAGTGGCAACGCGCTCGTCGCAAAAGAGAACCGATAGGTTTTATCATGGCTGATATTGATCACTTTAAAATGTTTAACGATACATACGGTCATCAGGCTGGTGACGAGTGCCTGCGTGTCGTGGCGGCATCACTAAAAGATGGTGTGCGCCGTCCGGGAGACCTGGTAGCACGCTACGGTGGTGAGGAGTTTGCCTTGGTGCTTACCGACTCCAGCGCGGAGCAGGCTGCAATTGTTGCCGAGCAGATGCGGGAAAAAATTATGAATATAGTAATCAAATATAAGAAAAATGATCCAGTTCATGTCACGGCCAGTTTCGGGGTGGCAAGCATGGTGCCCGGCAGCGGGCAAGCCAATCCCGAAGCATTGATCCTGGCTGCCGATCAGGCAATGTACCAGGCTAAACGATCAGGCCGCAATCGCGTGGTGATTTTTGGCCAATCTGTTGATGATCAGCAGGGACAGCGTTCTCAGTAATAAACAAACCTTGATAAACCCGATTATATCAGTTGCGGACTGACGGCAAGAATTTTATTCTTGATTAATAAAATAAACTTCCGCCGATAAATATTCATATAGTATCTGATATTATCGAATTTCTGACAGGCAAGAAACCGGAAACATGCAATGAAGGAAACTATGCTGAATTTCCAGCATTCAACACTAACCTGCTCCGAAAAGGCATGCTTGAGCAGATGGCAATAGAACCTTACAGTTCATATTACATAGCCAATCAAATATGCAAGGCAGATCAAAACGCAAAAGTCATGCTGGCTGACGATACCCGCAGAACCATCGGACAGGTAATCTCAATGGAAAGAAATGCATATGCGATAAAACGGCCATCGTGGCTCAAGCTGATATCAATATCCTCCGTCTTTCTACCGTCAATGTATGCGCGTGGAGGCTGAAGCTCGCCTTTTTCCTTTATTCTTTTGATTTTTATTTGATGAAAATCCAGTAAATAATGTTTGGTCAAACTCTTAATAAGGCAAAGACGCGAAAAAAGCGACGGGTTCTTTTCCTTTTCCGGCAAAACTGCAATCCCAGAGATTATATTATCTAATTCCTCTGGTTTATCAGTGCCTATACAATGGATATAATCAGAATTGGAGAAAAGACGGATGAAAATACCGTCTTTCCCCGCAATTTCAACTTTCCCTTCTGCATATTCTGATTTAAACTTATTGAAAACAACCTGCCATCGCCTTGGAGTAAAAGAAGTATCAGGATAAGTCTTGTTTATAACTTTATACGCGGTTTCCTTACTCGCCCATAACGACCAGAGCGCTTCATCTGAACGTTCCGCGTTTTTAACAAATTCGATTTCAGCATCTGTGAGGATTTTTTTTAGAAAGCGCGAATTCCCGCTTTTCCATACGTTCGCCGGCTCCTTCAAATCCACCACATCGTTCCCGACGCAGGGCAAAATGATTTTCCTCCATTTGCGCAAGTTTTTCAATTATCTGCCGCGAGTATTCCCGCTGCATACGAAGTTCACTCCCTTCGGCACGTTTGGGTTGGAAAATTTCTATCTGTACCGAAAACTTTTCACCCCAGGCAGGAATGGCGCTATACTTCTCCTGCTTGTCTCCCCGCAGATACATGCACATTATTCTGCAATTTTCCACATTTTTAATAAAACGTCCGACACCATAGGAAAAACTTTCTCTATCAACCCGTCCGGTACGGGAGCGCCTGCCTTCCGGAAAAATCATGATGGTTTCTCCGTTATTCAACAGGTAAATGCATTTTTCCAGAGATTCTCTCATTTTTTCACGAGAGCCGCCGCGATTAACAGGAATACACTTGGACAGATAACACAATACCGTCAGTAGAACATTATCCTTATAATTATTTCTTTCAGGCAAGTTCCAGGGCATTCTTTTATAATTAATTATGTGCCGCCCTAAACTGAAAATTGCATAACTTAAAATAAATGAGTCAATCATCGTCAAATGATTGGAGCATATAATCCATCCGCCTTTGTGCTTCTTGAATTCAGCTGCACAACGGCGGCGGGTTTCTTTCAAATCTCTTACCCTGTAAAACAGAATCCTGGCGGCAAGAAAATATAAAGGTGCAATTACTAATACCGTAATTTGCCCTATAAAATTTTGCAGATTCAGAAATATTTTGGATTTCTTATTCATTTTTACCCGATTTTTTGTTTGATAACTTTTACGGCATCACCGATTGTTCTGATTACGTCAGCTTCCTCGTCATCAATACTGATGCCGTAAACATCTTCACATTTGATGATTATATCTACCAAACGAGCCGAGTTCACTTTTAAATCATTCAAAATGTGCGTATCCATTGTGGCTTTGGCCAAAACATCCTGATTCTTGGCATATTCTTTTAAAATGTTAACCAGTTCTTCAAAAATCTTTTTTTCATCCATATAAATAACTCTCCTTATTAAAATTAATTCCCTTCCCATTTTTTGAAAATAATGCAGCTATTGACATCGCCAAAACCGAAACCTGCTTTGGCGATAATTTTCATTTCAGGTAATTCCAGACATTTTTGTGGAATTTTCGGCGCAAATTGCCCGATATCGGGATGCACATCCTCACTGTTGATTGATGGATGCAGAAATCCTTTGTAAAGTTCTAAAACAACAGCCACACATTCTAAGGCGCCGGCAGCCCCCAGACAATGGCCGACCAGCGATTTTGTGGATTGAATGTAGGGAAAACTTTCGGGATTTCTTTCCAACGCCTCCGCCCAGTTTTTCACTTCATAAGGATCGGCATAAGTAGCCGTCAAATGTCCGTTAATGGCATCTACTTCCGCGGTATTAATACCGGCGTCGGCTATTGCTCCGCGAACACATCGTTTCACTCCTTCAGGATTGGGCGCGGTCATGGAGCCGCCCATCCTCTGTCCTCCGCAGTTGACATAACCGCCGATTATTTCCGCATAGATTCTGGCGCTTCGGGCCAGCGCTGTTTCCAACTCCTCCAAAACAATCATGCCACTGCCCGCACCGGGCACAAAGCCACCGGCTGTTGCGCTCAACGGACGCGAACCCGCCGTCGGGTTGTCGTTGAATTTGCGGCAAAGCACGCGCATGGCGTCAAAACCGCCCCAGATGTAGGGGGTAGCTCCTTCAGAACCACCAGCCATCATTCGTTTGGCCAATCCCGTTCTTATCCTCCACAGGGCGTTAATAATTGCCTCATTGCCGGTGGAACAAGCCGAAGAGTTTGATGTCACCTGATTGCCCAAGCCCAGCAAACCGGAAATACGCGCACTGGTTCCGCTGTGCATTACCTGTTCGACAACACGACTGCCCAAACGCCTTACCCTCCCTTCATTAATCGTGGGAACTATTGTATGGGCTATCGTGTCCATGCCGCCGATTCCGGAGCCGGCAATGACACCGGTATCCCAGTCTACGGCATTATCATCGTCGCTGTTGACATTAAATCCGGCATCCTTCCAGGCATCAACAGCCGCAACCGATGCATAACCGATGTTATCGTTTAACGATAAAAGTTTTTCGCGATCAAAATAACTTTTACGTATCTCATCAAAATTTTCCGGAATACCCGCAATCTGGCAACCGAAATTCAATTCCTGCAATTTTGGAACAAAACGGATTCCCGAAATGCCTTGCCTCAGCGCTTTTTCATAAGCATCCAGACCGTGCGCATTGGGAGCCGCCACGCCCATTCCCGTGATAACAATTCTCTTCTTCATTTATCCACTCCTACTCCCGATAATTCTCCGAAGCAAATTATTTCACCGTTTTCCTTTTCCATCGATACATTTGCTTTTATTGTAACTTTACGAAAATAAATTTTTTTCGCTTTGATGATAACTCTTTCGCCGGGCTTTACAATTTGTCTGAATTCCACGCCATCAGCCAGAGAGAACAGACTTACCGGCAATTTCATGTCGCCCGGCCGCATATTTTTCTGGCGTGACAAAAGATAAATTCCAAACGCCACAACCCCGACTTGCGCCATAGTTTCGATAAGAATCACGCCCGGTGTAATAGGATTGCCGGGAAAATGTCCGCGATAAAAATATTCATCTTCTCGAAAACGGTAAGCCCCGACTATCTGTTCATCATCAAGGCTGATAATCTCGTCAACAAAACGGAAAGGTTCCTTCTGAGGAACAAGTTGCAGGACTTCCTGCTTCAGAGAGTCATCAGCCTCCATAAAGCCCTCCGTTAACGTGAATCACCGAACCGGTGATGTAACTTCCTCTTTTGGCCAGAAAAGCGACCACTTCCGCCACTTCTTCAGGCTTTCCGATACGTTCCAGAATAATTTCATCCATGATTTTATTTTTAATTTCTTCCGGCAATTCTTTAGTCATCTCCGTATCAATGAATCCGGGAGCCACGGAATTAACCAGAATATTTCTTCCCTTGAGTTCCCGCGCCAGTGATTTGGTGAAAGCATCAAGCGCCGCTTTTTCCATTGTGTAAGGAATCTGGCCGGCGTTGCCCGTATGACCGACGACACTGGAAATATTGATAATACGCCCGGCCGAATTTCGAATCATAAACTGACGCAGAATTCTTTTGGTTAAATACCAGACACCTTTGGTAAGTGCGCGTTGCGCATCAAATTGTTCCGGTTTCATGGAAATTATATCGGCGTTGATCGACTGTCCGGCGTTGTTAACCAGAACATCAACTCGTCCTACAGTGTCTTTCAACTTGCCTATCAGCGCATCCACCTGTTGAATATCGGACAGATCCGCCTGAATCAAAAATCCGTCTTTTATTTCTGCAAGCAGTTTTTGAGCTTTCTCGGCACTCTTATTGTAATGTATGCCTACATGAAAATCTTCCGCCGACAAAGCGCGACAACAAGCCGCTCCTATTCCCGTCGCACCACCAGTAACTAAAACAACCGGCTTTTCAATCATTGCGCCCCTTCACCTTTCACTATTCACTACTCACGCTTCACTCAATATTAAACAATTTCCCGTCCGATAATCATGTTCTGTACTTCGCGGACACCTTCGTAAATATCGATAATATGAGCATCACGCGCCAGTTTGGAAATCTCATACTCGGCGGTAAAACCGTATCCACCGTGCAGATGAAGACCTTCCGTCGCACAAAAGATGGCAGCTTCTGCCGCCGTGTTTTTCGCCAGAGACGCATAAATTCCGGCATCACTTGCTTTTTCTCCAATTTTGCACACTGCTTTTAAAAGAGCGAGTTCAGCCAGTTCCATTTTTTTCCACATGGTTGTCAGCATTTCTCTGGCCACGGGAAGATCGCATAACCGGTGACCGAACTGCTTGCGCTCCCTCGTATATGACACCGTAACATCAAAAGCTCTTTTGGCAAGTCCCAAACCGATAGCCGCAACCATCGGTCGGGCGTAATCCAAAACGTCAATGACATACTTAAAACCAAGCCGCCTGTCTCCAATAACCTGATTCGGAAGGATAATAACATCTTCAAAAGTTACACTGGCGGTGTTGGAAAGTCGCTGTCCCAGTTTATCTTCCGGCTTGCCGATTATTATTTTCCCACCCGCCGGCACTTTAATTTCTCTGGCAGCATTTCCTATGCCAGGGATATCAGCGGATGTAACCTGCCCGACCGGAACAATAACACAAGCTATAAAATTACCTGTCGGCTTGCCTACTTTACAAAGAACTGTAAACTGAGAGGCGTAAGACGCATTGGTAATAAAACATTTGGAGCCGTTTAAGACATAATTGCCATCATTATTTTTGCTGATATAACTGGTCATCATCGAATTATCGGAACCGGCATTGGGTTCCGTCAGACAAAAAGAAGCCAGGATAGGTTTTTTGACAAAAGGTTTGAGAAACAATTCTTTTTGTTCATCAGTTCCATGCAGACTGATTACAACATTGGCTAAATCATTGCACATCGCCGAAGTGGAAATTCCGGTATCGCCATAGGAAAGTTCTTTGATAATCAAGGCTGACGTGATTGCATCAATTTCATAACCCTGCACAGATTCCGGAATACATAAATTAAGAATGCCGGTTTCCCAGGCTCTGTTAATGATGTCCCAGGGGAAAATATGACTTTTTTCCAGTTCCAAAATATGCGGCGTTATTTCATTTTTTACAAACTTCCGCACAGTATCCAGGTATGTCAATTGACTTTCACTAAGACTCAAGTCCATAAATCAATCCCTTCTCCTCTATTATTATTATATTTGCAGACGAGCTTATAAAACAACTCTTTCAATGAAAAATATCTCTTCAAAGAAGGAGTTTTATTTTCTTACCGCTGCATTATGCGGCTACTTTTTTTTTAGGAATATTTTCCACTCCCGAACTTTTTGAAGAATCAATTCCATATTTCGATCGTAGAAATTTTTCCATAGTTGCAGGATATAATATATAGGCCAGCACATCTTCTTCTGTGCGGGCAAGGTCACCCATTTTTTTCTTCGCTGCTTCGATTTCCGGTTCCAGATAATCAGCCGGCCTTCCTGATAACGGCTCCTGCCCGCGTTTATAGTTTTTCAATATCTTTTTGGTTAATTCCGCGTCAATCGGCATCGGCGTTTTACCGTATAAGCCAAGAACCAGATCCTTGAGCTGATTGGAAACCCGCACATAACGACCGAAAAGAACATTCAGCACCGCCTGTGCCCCGATAATCTGCGAAACCGGAGTAACCAGAGGAGGAGAGCCCATATCTTTTCTGGTTATTGCCACTTCTTCGTAAATTTTCCCCAGCTTGTCGAGCGCGTTCATTTCTTTGAGCTGACCAGTCAGGTTGGAAATCATGCCGCCGGGAACCTGATGAGCGAGGACTCCGTTATCGATAATGGAAAGTTTATGAGTCGGCAAATGGACATTGTATTTCGGCGCTATACTTTCGAGATGTTCACCCAGCAAAAGCAATTTGTTCAAATCCAGTCCCGTATCGCGCTCCGTTCCGCGAAGAGAAGCAACAATCGGCTCAATTGCAGGCATGGAAGTTCTCAGCGCGAAGGGCGCAAGACAGGTATCCACAACATCAATCCCTGCTTCTATTGCTTTTAAGTAAGTCATCGTAGCCATTCCGCTGGTGTAATGAGAATGCAGATGCAAGGGAACTTTTATTTCTTTTTTAATGGCAGAAATCAAATCAAAAGCATCGAAAGGAGAAAGAATGCCGCTCATGTCTTTGATACAAATTGCATCAGCCCCCATCTGTTCCAGTTCTTTTGCTTTTCTTACAAAATATTCAAGATTATAAACTTCCCCGCCAAGTTGCACACCCGTTAACGAATAACAAAATGCTCCCTGAAAATTTTTCCCATTTGCTTTAACTCTTTCCGCACATGATTCCATGTTACGGAAATCGTTTAAAGCATCAAAGCAACGGAAGATATCAATACCTATTTCGCAGGCCTTATCCACAAAAGCGCGCACGACATCGTCGGCGTAATGACGATAACCCACAAGGTTTTGTCCCCGTATGAGCATGGCAAAGGGAGTTTTCTTGATATATTTCTTCAAAATTCTAGGACGCATCCAGGGATCTTCACCCAAAAATCTATGCATAGTGTCAAATGTCGCACCGCCCCATACTTCCATAGCGTGAAAACCGCAGCTATCCATCTCTTCAGCGATAGGGATCATATCTTCCGTCCGCATCCTTGTGGCATAAATTGACTGATGCCCGTCACGGAAAGTATTATCCTGAATTTTCAGAGGATTTATTTTATCTACTGCTTTGTTCAAAGCTTTTTCTCCTTCACGGAATTAAACGCTTCGGTTATGTTAAAAGACTAATCCACGCCTTTAAAAATTTTTTCTGCTGTGCTGAGTGTGGTAATCGATTGACAGGTTACACCAATCGTTTTGAAAAAATCGCGCAGGGGTCTTCCCGGTCCGACTTCGTAAATTTCGCCGGCTTTTTCTGCCAGCGCCTGCATATTCCCCCGCCAGTTCACGGTATTGCTGATTTGATTAACAAGATTCTTTTGTAATTCGGCGCCGCTGCCCATATGAAAACCTCCAGTAAAGTTTGAGGTTACTCTTGAGGCATTCCGAACGTTCAGGTTGCCGCTGAATTTTTCCAGAATATCGGCAAAACGGACTTCAATTGTTTTCATCAAACGGCTGTGAAACGGAGCGCTTACATTCAACCGAATAAACCGGAATGATTTCCCGGCGGGGAAATTTTCCCCCAGTCTTTTCTCCATTTCGTCAATCGCCGTTAACTCGCCGCTGATAACCACCTGATTGGTGGAATTAATATTGGCAACACCGGCATTAAGTCCATCCATCAGCTTTTTCAACATATCAATATCTATGTTTTCGGAAATAACTGCCGCCATGCCGCCGACACCCACCGGGACGGCTTCCTGCATTAAACGACCGCGCATCTGAACTATTTTTACCGTATCAGCCAGAGGCATAACTCCTGCCGCAACAAGTGCCGTAAATTCTCCTAAAGAATGACCGCCAAAATAATCAGCAGCAAATCCATAATTTTCAGACAGACCCTTCAACATGGCTATTTCCGTCGTTACAATACATGGCTGTGTATACTCGGTAAGATTCAGTCTTTCATCTTCGCCAAAACACATAGAAGAAACGTCCCAGCCCAGAGCATCGGCAGCTTCTTCATATGTTTGACGGCATACAGAAATCTGCTCACAAAAATCCTTACCCATACCAGGCTTTTGCGAACCCTGTCCGGGAAAAACAACAGCTATGTTTTTGTTATCACTCATTCAAAAAAACTTCCCTGATTATAAGTTTTGTGAATGTAACCCAAAATAAATATAATAACAATGATAAATTGTTTTAATTTAAAGCAAAATATATACCGCTAATTAAAAATTTTTTATAACATTAAACTGATTTGTATTTATTATCTTTTTTAAATATCATGCCGCAAATAACACTAAAAGTATACTGCCGATATGCGTAAAATACTTCGCACTGTGAATAACTCTTTACCCAATCTTAAATATTAAGTTTCTCTGTTAATAAATACCGGATACAAAATCATTTCTTCTTTATAAGTTCCTTAAACATCCCTATACCTAACCGGACAGTAACATTTACTTTTCACTAATATAAATCCCCACCACCTTTATAAACCACTATCAGAAAGGTTAAATTTACTCTTATCTACTTAAAAATAATAAACTTTTAGTTTCTAAAGAACCAAAGCATCGAAAAAAAACATTTGAATAATCTGTATCCTTTAAAAAAAAGTTTAAACTAAATGCAATATTAATCCTTTTTCTCTTGACAGTTAAGCATTCAATTGCCTATACTCCACGAACAAGAAAAAGAATTACTGCCTATAATTCTTATCAAATAAAAATAATCTAGGAAGGAGAATCACTATGAAATTGGATGATATCAAAAAGGTTGCAGTAATCGGTTCGGGAGCCATGGGAAACGGCATCGCTCAGGTATGCGCGATGGCCGGTCTGAAGGCTGTCATGGTAGACATCAAGCAGGAATTTATTGACAAAGGCATGGCTACCGTCAACAAGAGCCTGGATACCCTAGTCAGCAAAGGTAAGCTCACCGCCGAAAAAAGGGCCGAGGTAATTGGCAACTTGTCCACATCTTTAAGCAACGCCGAAGCAGTCAAGGACGCTCAGGTAGTTATTGAAGCGGTTCCGGAAGTTATGGATCTGAAGAAAAAGGTTTTTGCCGAAATATCAGCCGCCGCTCCGGCTGACGCGCTGCTTGCGTCCAACACCTCTACAATGAGCATTTCCGAAATCGGCACAGTCGTGAAAAACCCGGAACGAATTCTCGGCATGCATTTCTTCAATCCCGCACCCGTCATGAAAGGCGTGGAAGTGATTTATGCCAATAAAACCACCGACGCCAACATAGACCTGCTCTGCGAAATGACCAAGAAGATCGGTAAGGTTCCCGTCAAGGTACTCAAGGATGCTCCGGGTTTCATCGTAAACCGTATCGGCGCGCCCAATCAGGCTCTGATCAGCGCCATTCTGGATGAAGGTAAAATCAAGCCGGATGCCATCGATACCATCATGAAGACAGCCGCCGGCATGCCCATGGGACCCTTTGAACTCGCGGATTTCGTCGGCATTGACGTTTTCTATCATACCCTCAAGTATTATTCCGAGACACTTTCTCCGGAATACAAACCCGGCAAAGTACTGCAGAATCTGCTGGACAGTAAAAAACTCGGTATGAAGGGCGGCCAGGGAATATACACTTGGGAAGGCGGCAAGGCCAAGATCGACGCTTCCGCACAGACTCAGGAATTCGGCCCAATGGATTTTCTGTCCATTCAGATCAACGAAGCAGTGCGTGTATTAAAAGAGAAAATCGCAGCTTCCGCGGCAGATATCGATCTGGGCATGGTTCACTGCATGAGGGCATTTGCCGGACCGTTCGCCATGGGCGCGGGGATGGAACATACACAGATGGCTGATATACTTAACAAGCTGCACAATCGTTTCGGTCTCAAGATTTTCAAACCCGAACCCGAAATCGTGGATGGTTCCTTCAAACAGATGAAATAGTTTTTTGAAAGTCTGATCAACTTTTTACTTTTAACAATATTGAGCGCGGCTCCGATTTATCGGGGCCGCGCTTTTTAATGAGACCAAATTTTTAGAAACGAAGTGCGCTGAAATTTGATGGTCGAATTATCCAATCCAGATTTATCTGTATTGAGAACTATCCCCGAAGCGGATATTCCTTAATCAAACATCATTCGAATTTATTCCGCCGAAAGCTGTATAATATCAGAGATTATTTTACCTTTGACAAATTCAATTTCAATCTGATATACTCATTATATAAAATTAAATTTAGGAAGGGAATGAATATGGCCGATCAATTAAAGTACAAAGAAATTTTTTCTCAATCCATCAATGAGCCCGATGTTTTTTGGGGTAAAGCAGCCGAGAACGTTATCTGGAACAAAAAATGGGACAAGGTTCTCGACGACAGCAAAAAACCTTTTTATCGCTGGTTTGTGGGTGGACAATTAAATACCTGTTATAACGCCCTCGATTATCAGGTTGAATCTGGACGGGGAGAACAAACAGCAATTATTTACGACAGCCCCGTAACGAATAACATCCAAAAGATTTCTTATAAAGAATTATTAGACACAGTATCAAAATTCGCCGGGGTCCTCGGTTCACTTGGAGTAAAAAAAGGCGACACAGTTATTATCTACATGCCTATGATACCTCAAGCGCTGGCAGCAATGCTTTCCTGCGCCCGCATCGGTGCAGTTCATTCTGTTGTTTTTGGCGGATTCGCACCCAATGAATTGGCCATCCGTATCGACGATGCCAAACCCAAAGTTATTATTTCCGCCTCCTGCGGCATCGAAGGTAAAAAGACGCTTCCTTACAAACCTCTTTTAGACGAGGCAATTAAAATAGCATCACACAAACCGGAAAAATGCGTTATTTATCAGCGTCCGCAAGTTAAGGCAGATATGGCAGCATCACGAGATCTGGACTGGAACGACCTGATGAAAGACGCTAAACCTGTTCCCTGCGTAACTGTTGCCGCGACAGACCCTCTTTACATTCTTTACACATCCGGAACAACCGGCAAGCCCAAGGGCGTCGTGCGGGATAACGGTGGTCATGCCGTAGCCCTGAAATGGTCGATGAAATATATTTACGACATGAAACCGGGCGAAGTTTACTGGGCGGCCTCCGATGTCGGCTGGGTTGTCGGACATTCATACATTGTTTACGCACCGCTTCTTTACGGCTGCACTACCATCGTTTACGAAGGCAAACCGGTCGGCACGCCTGACCCGGGCGCTTTCTGGCGCGTCATTTCCCAGCATGGCGTTTCCGTTTTGTTCACGGCTCCCACGGCTTTCCGCGCCATCAAAAAGGAAGACCCCAAAGGTGATTATCTGAAAAAATACGATATTAAATGTCTCCGATATCTGTTCCTCGCCGGCGAACGACTCGATCCCGACACCTATCACTGGGCAAGCGACATGCTGAAGATTCCCGTTGTCGATCACTGGTGGCAGACGGAAACCGGCTGGCCGATTGCCGCCAACTGCATGGGCATTGAACCCTTCCCCATCAAGGCAGGATCCCCTACAAAACCGGTGCCGGGCTACAATGTACAGATTCTGGATTCCGACGGCAACCAGCTTCCCGACGGCGAAGAAGGTTCTGTGGTCATAAAACTCCCTCTGCCTCCCGGGTGTCTTCCCACACTGTGGCAGGATGACAAACGTTATCTGGAATACGTCACGGAAAGGCCGGGCTATTATGTAACCGGTGACGGCGGACGCTTCGATGAGGACGGTTATATCTTTATCATGGGACGCATTGATGACGTCATCAACGTCGCCGGACATCGTTTGTCCACCGGCGCGATGGAAGAAATTGTATCTAAGCATAAGGACGTAGCTGAGTGCGCTGTTTTTGGCGCTGAAGACCAGTTAAAAGGCCAGGTTCCGGTGGGATTTGTTGTACTGAAAGCCGGAGTAGACCGCAATCCCGACGACATCGTCAAAGAACTTGTTCAGATGGTTCGCAATGAACTGGGCGCGCTGGCCTGCTTCAAGGAAGCAGCAATTGTTAAGGCTCTGCCGAAAACGCGTTCAGGAAAAACCCTGCGCAGCACGATGCGTAAAATAGTGGACGGCAAAGATTACGTGGCGCCTTCCACAATTGATGATCCTGCAACTTTGGATTTAATAGCTCAGGCAGCCAAGACTATCGGCTACGGGAAGAAATAAAACCTTTTTGTCTTTCCCGTCGTAGATGACCTTCAGGTTACAAAAGCGGGTTATGATGCCCCAAGGGTAAATCCAGTTACGATTTATAAATAAAAGGGTTGTCGCGTTAACAAGACAACCCTTTTTATATTGCATCATCCAGACAGCGAAGCCCGGCAGCGCCCCGGCGAATGCATGGGAATGCCCAGGCAGGCATGAATAGGTTTTCTCTTCAATTAAGTGTTATATCCCTCGAATTTCCCGCTATTGAGATTATCACCCTGCGAAAAAACTACATTTCGTTTTTCGCAATGTTATCAAAATCTTTAAACAGCGATTTGCGTAAAGTAAGATGACAACTTTTTAGAACATTGCGATATTCTTCTTGCTATCGATTATTTTGTAACGTCAGTGGAGAATGATTTTCGGCAAAAAATCCGCACCAGCAATGAAAAATGCCTAAAATCAATGTACAAGTACGGGATGAAAGAAGTTAAAATGACACCGGCGGAAATTGATGTTTTCAGAAAAAGACTCATGCCGCTTTGGGATGAATTTGCCGAAAAAGGATATTATTCAAAGGCCGAGTTAGCCGAAGTTACCGATATGGTTTTAAGCGACTGCGGCGTTTTCAATCTTACAGTATATGAATTTGATCGAGTCAAAAAGATTCAATCAAACGAAGGGGTTTTCTCTTTAACTACTAATACCAGTAATTCCAATAACTTAATGTCATCACCTCTTCTGCAATAAAAGAGTTGTTTACATTACAATACAAATGTGTATTATAGCGTAAACAACTATGAAGAATTATCGTGAGACATATATCAGACGGGCTGAAATTGCGCAGTTGATCATCCTGAACCATTTGTATCAGCAACGCGGAAGCCGCGATCTGATCTTCCAGGGCGGGACGGCCATCCGATGGTGCTATGGCGGCAACCGCTTCTCGGAAGATTTGGATTTTGTGGCGCCTCTGTCCATTGGGAAAGTATGGCCTGTTTTGGAATCGGCCCTTCAAGGCATGGAGCGGGTCATGATTTCCCATTTCGGCATGGGTGCGTTTACATCCACAGAAAAACAATCACGAAAGGATTCGTTTAAATGTTTTTTGAATTTTCATCCCGAATCAGCCAGGGAAAAAATTTCCGTTAAGTTTGAAGTTGAAAGTCTTGCTCCCAAACAAATGCCGGAAAGCAAAAACCACGTTCTTTCCAGCCTTTCGCCAGTGGCTTATCTGATTGCCGACGGCAGCTTCCGCATCCCGCGTCCCAATGCTATTGTCGTTGCCGAAACGCCGGAAGAAATTCTTTCGGACAAAGTGCGTTCCCTGCTTGAACGCCGCTACCTCAAAGGGCGCGATCTGTTCGACGTCTGGTATTTGCGTACCGTTCTGAATACAACCGCGAATATCGAATTCATCAGAAGAAAATTCAAGATGTACAGGGAACCTTTTATTGCCCGTCGTTCAATGGATTTCTTTGCCGTACTTACGAAAGAAAGCAAAGCTTCCATGACAACGGCCATCTCGCAGGATTTATCACGTTTTCTACCCCCTGATGTTTTTGATGTTCAACGTAAAGAAAGTTTTGACGCCTATATTCGCGCCGTTCAATCTCTCTTTAAGGAACTCAGGAAAAAAGGAGTGCGGCTGCCATGACATCTGTAGCGATTTTAAGGCAACTGCCGCAACTTTTCCGGTATGCCGATGTTGAAAAATTTACCGGCAATGCCAATGTCTTTCTCACACGTGCGCTGGCAAAAGGTTTTGTTGAGCGGGTAGCACGCGGTGTTTATCTCAACACCATGCGCGACGGCAGGCCGGCAATTGAAGAAGTGGCCTGTTTTCTGCGAACGCCATCTTACATTTCCTGCGAATGGGCGCTCAATCGTCACGGTGTCATCCTTCAGGCGCCGTTCGTCTGCACAGTCCTGACGCTGGATACGGCAGTCGGCCAATCGCGCAACATTGAGTTCGGAGGCGTTACCATTGAATTTTCCCGTATTGCCTCACGCTTATTCAACGGCTTTGAAACAAGGGATGGCTTTAATCTGGCTTTGCCGGAAAAAGCGCTCCTTGATACCATTTACCTGCGGAAGCATATTCCGTTCCCGGATGAACTTAACCTCGAGCACATAAATAAAAACAAGCTTATGCAGATGGCCGTGCCTTTTCCGGCTGTTGTAAAAAAACGCCTGGAAGAAATTATTTGTTGAGAAAAAGAATTTTTCAGAACCGCCCGTTTGAAATTTCATAGCCGTGATTTACGAACTAAATACTTTTGGGCATTCTAAAAACTTGTACGGTTTTCGTATTTTAGCGTCTGTATTTTTGAAAAGACTAAACTGTTCTCCGTCAATTCGCAATATAGCAAAAAGTTGCCATTTGTTTCGGGATATGATAAGTTAAACTTATGGAAACATTAGAAAAACAAGAATTGTTTTGGGATGTTAACCTCGCCCAGATGGATAAAAATGCACACAAGCAATTTATCGTGAAACGCATCCTGCAATTCGGCGATCTGGACGATCTGCGCTGGGCATTGAACTTTTACGGGTACGATGCCGTTCGGGTTATTTTTCTTCTTAGCGCCGACCAATTGGATAATAAATCACGGAATTTCTGGCGCTTTTTTTTTCATATTCATGATGGTGAAGAATGCATAAAGAAGCGATCGACGAGCAAACAAAACACGTTTGGGACAAGATAGCAAAAACCGGTATCGCCGACCGTTTTTATCTGGCCGGGGGAACGGCTCTTTCCGTACAATTTGGACACAGAAAATCCATCGATCTTGATTTCTTTTCTCAAGAAGACTTTTCAACATCGGATTTAAAAAGACAACTCTCCCCAATCGGTGAAATCGTTTTATTGGGTGAGGCGGACGGCACGCTGCACGTAACCATCGATCATGTGATGGTCAGTTTTTTCCATTACGCCTACAGTCTGCTTTTTCCATCGGTAAAATTCGAAGGCTTGACGCTGGCAGACGAAAGAGACGTCGCTGCGATGAAACTAGACGCCGTATCTTCGCGCGGAAGCAGAAAAGACTTCATCGATATTTATGAATTGTTAAAAAAATACTCCTTGGCCGGGCTTATTGAATTCTTTGAAAAGAAATATGTCGGCATCAGGTATAATATGCTGCATATTCTCAAAAGTCTGATTTATTTTGACGATGCCGATGGGGAACCTCCGCCCATGATGCTCCATGATGCCGGCTGGGACAATATAAAGCAAAGCATACGTCAGGAAGTTGTTGTGTTTAGCGAAGAACACAATTATTAATTATCCTATAATAGTAAAACATTTTTCATCATATTCGTCATCTGGGCGAAGGAGACTGTGTCACAATTACTTTAGTTAATCGGAGTCTTTTTCTTGTACCGTCTTGACAAATCGGGGCTGGAATTTATATATTGTAGATGAAATTACTTCGTTGGAAGGAGATGTTATGCCGTTTGTCAGACCGGAAATACTCAGACCACCCAGTGAACATGCCAGTTATTATCTTCCCTTGACATCGGGGTGTTCAAATAATTCCTGCACGTTTTGCGGGTATTGTTTTACCACTCTTGGCCTCCGTGATCTTGAGGAGGTCAAACAGGAAATCGACGCGATGTCCCTGTATGTGAATCACGGGATTTGGGTGCAGGGGCATCCCGAGATTGTTTACGCGATACTGCAGGACTGGGACGGCAGGCGGGTTTTTCTTCAGGATGGAGACGCCCTGGTCTATCCGTATCCGAAGCTGCTCGAAGCTTTGCAGTATCTGAACAAAAAGTTCCCGGACATTGAGCGCATTGCCAGTTATGCCACGCCGCAGGATATTCTCAGGCGAACGGTTGCGGAATTAAAAACGCTCAAAGAGCAGAAGCTCGGCATTCTGTATATGGGCGTGGAAAGCGGGGATGACGAGGTTTTGCGGCGGGTTAAGAAAAACGCAAGCCATGATGAAATGGTGGAGGCGGGCAGAAAGGTGAAGGAGGCCGGTATTCTCCTTTCGGTGACGGTTATCCTGGGGCTGGGCGGCATCAAGGGCAGCGCGAGGCATGTGTCGGAGACGGCCAGAATTTTGACGGAAACGGATCCGGACTATGCCGGCGCGTTAACGCTGACGTTGATACCCGAAACGCCGATTTACAAAGAACTGGAGCGCGGCGAGTTTGAGCTGATTACGCCGTTTGATTCTTTGCAGGAATTAAAAGGAATGGTGGAGCAATCAACCTTTACCAATTGCTTTTTCAGCTCCATGCACGCTTCCAATTATTTCTCGATTCGCGGCTCCATGCCCAAAGACAAGGACAAGGTACTCAAACAGTTGAATGCCATCTTGTCGCGCAAGGATCCCCGCCTGTTGCGGCCGGAGTATATGAGGGGATTATAGGATTTCTTCTGCATCGTGATCCCGAGCAATTTTACACATAGCCAAAATTTCGCGGGAGACTGCAAGGTTCTGGACAGCATCAAAGACCTTCCCGCGGCACTTGAAGAACTTTAAGGAAGTTATTACCGATACTCACCATCCTCTTGACAGAATCCTTTCCATCGGATAGGTAATGAACAGGGGGTGGCTGATACGGTCTGAGATTATACCCTTTGAACCTGATCCTGGTAATGCCGGCGTAGGGAAAAGAAAAGGTGTATTAATCCGTTTCCCCAGATGAGGAAACGGATTTTTTTACGGGTATCCGGCCGGTAAGCCGCCCTGTTTAATCCCGGGGAGGTATTTATGTTAAACGAAACAACCATCAGCAGGGCGATTCTGGACGCCTACTTTAAAAAGCTCGATAGCTGCCTGGAGCTCGACGTCGCCATCGTCGGGGGCGGACCGTCAGGCCTGGTGGCCGGATATTATCTGGCCAAAGCGGGACGGAAAGTGGCGCTCTTCGAACGCAGACTTTCGATAGGCGGCGGCATTTGGGGAGGCGGCATGATGTTCAATTCCATCGTGGTGCAGGAGGCCGGACGGCAATTGCTTGAAGAATTCGACCTCAAAGGTTCGGAATATGCGCCGGGTTATTATGTGCTCGATGCCGTGGATGTCACGGCCACCCTTATTCACAAGGCTGTGCGGGCCGGTTTGCAGGTTTTTAATCTCATTGCCATGGAGGATGTGGTGATCAAGAACGAGCGCGTGGCCGGTCTGGTCATCAATTGGGGAGCGGTGGATACGCTGAAGTGGCATGTGGATCCGCTGACTATCCATGCCCGATACGTCATCGACGGGACGGGCCATCCCGCCAATGTCACCGAAGTGCTCGTGCGGAAAATGGGCGTCCGGCTGAATACCGGTACCGGCGGCATCGTGGGCGAAAAATCCATGGAAGCCGAACAGGGCGAGCTGCAAACTGTGGAAAACACCCGCGAGGTTTATCCCGGGCTTTATGTCAGCGGCATGGCCGCCAACGCGGTCTTCGGCGGCTATCGGATGGGACCGGTCTTCGGCGGCATGCTGCTTTCGGGCCGTAAGGCGGCCGAAGAAATTCTGGCGCGTTTATGATGGCGACGAACGAAAAGAAACCGCCAGGGGCATATCTGCGGCGCGGGCTTTATCTGATTCTGACCGAACCGCGCGACGGTTATGAAACGCTGGGCCGGTGGGCTGTGGAAGCCGGTCTTTCCGCTGTACAATTGCGCTACAAGGGCCATGACGAGCGTAAACATCTTGCTTTGGCGCATGCCCTGCGGCAGATTACCAAAGGCACCGGCACGCTCTTCATCGTCAATGACCGGCCGGACATCGCGTTTGCCTCGCAGGCCGACGGCGTGCATCTGGGTCAGGATGACCTTCCGGCAGCTGAGGCACGCAAGCTTATCGGTACGGCCATGCTGTTGGGCCTTTCCACGCACAACCTAAAGCAGGTCGCGGCTGCTAATGACGCGCCTGTTGATTACATCGGTTTCGGGCCGCTGTTTGCCACCAATTCCAAGGAACGGCCTGATCCGGTGACAGGGCCGGACGCCTTGAAGGCAGCACTGGCCATCAGCCGACATCCCGTTGTGGCTATCGGCGGGTTGAACCTGGATCGGATCAGGCGATTGCAATCATCTCCGCACAATGTAGCCGTCATCCGCGCGGTCAGCGACGCACCCGATCCGTTAACCGCCATGCGCGCCATCCATGCCATTTGCCTGGATGTTAAATTGTAACCTTTGCACAACCAGCTAGGTTAATGACTTATGTCATAATCTTCATCTACAATGTTTAATTATTGCACGACATGAAATGAACCGCCACATTTACACAAACGGATTCCTGATTCATAATCTACAGATGTGTTAGATTTTTTCGTCCCAAATTTACAAATGCTAAAATAGTGATGTTTGGCGTTTGGTGTCCGTTTCATCCGCCAACACATATTTTACTGGCTTTGATTTCTTTTTGATGAATCCATCTTCCTGTGCTTTTTTCAGCCAGATTTTTGCCTGTGCAGTTGTTAGCTTCATTTTTTCTTCCAGCACTTTTTGTGTCTGCGGACCATCAAGAAGAATTTTTTTAAATGTGAGCAAAAATGTTCATAAAAAGAATGTTCATGACGGGCATCATCTTTAGCAGCTTTTTTGCCACAGTAAATCGCCTGCCTTGATATTTTTCTGTTGTAACCAATCTGCCAGCCTGTTCCATTCCGTCTGTGTGAGCGGTGAATATTCATCCTTAGCCGCTCTCGCAAGCGGTAAGGTAAGTAAAATAATGGCTTGCATATCATTATTTATAATGGACATGTTTCAGCCTCCACCTGCTGTTGTGGCTAAAGCCATTGGATAAACTTTTGTGCAGCCAGCCCTGCGTAACAGCGCACCGGCAACGGTCAACGTCCAACCGGAATCTACCATATCATCAATTAGAAGAACAGGTGTTTGCATTGCCTGTTTATCGATGACACTAAATACGCCATCGAGATTCCTGCATTGATGATAGCTGTTGTTCTGAAGTTTCTGCAGTGCATTGTTGCGAACTTTTGTGATAACCTCCTTGAAGGGTAATCCCAATTTGTCCGCTACTTTTCGGGTAAATTGTGGAACAAGCTCATGATGATTTAGAGATGGCACACACGTCACCCATTCAGGAAATGGGTTGGGATTCCATCGCTTTAGAATCATGTCACAGGCGGCGTTCACGAGATCGTCACCGAAAGCACCCGCATGCTTTTCATCCGCCACCACTTTACCCCATCCTGCATCTTCCCATCTGGAAAGAATGCGACCTGTTTCTGATTCGAGGCTCTGACTAACAAGACGTTCATTGAAACCATAAATAGGAAATGCATCTTTTGGAAATTGTTTTTTAGGAAACAGCATCAATTCGCTATGTTTTAAATAATCCAATGCTTTTAATGCCAAATCCCGAGAAAAAGATTTTGGCAGGGCAGATTCCGGATTACAGTTCATGCACTTCATACAATCCAAGCCATCCGAGCCGCTTTATCCTGCAAGCGAATATTTTGTAAGAACAAACTCTCTCTTGCTAACTGGCCGCGTATTGTTTTAATATCGCCCAACTGTTCACAAACATCTTGCACAACACGCTCATATTTGCTGTTGCCGTCGTCCCAAGAACAGCGGTATTGGACGGTATTTGACGAATAATATTTATGATCCGCACGGATACCGATTCTCTCGGCCGCTTCAATTTGATTACGCATAAGGGCAAGTAGCGGTAAAATAATGATTGTTGGCCCACGTTTTTGATCGCGTAGAATTCGGGCACTGATGAAATAAACCACGCTCTTGCCCCAGCCCGTGCGTTGAACAAGAAGTATTTTATGACTATGGTTAACCAGTTGATTTATGGTTTCCCACTGTCCGTGACGAAAACGCGCATTTTGATTATTTAATGACATTTTAAGTAAATTTAACATCTTATCTTCTGTCCACAATATCTCCATTTGTTAGCTTCCTCCTATTCTGATCACAAGTAAACACACCCATGATTGACGCATAGATGTTTGGAAACTTGTAATATGATATTTTAATCGAGTCGAGCATATTGAGCCAAAAAGACCTAGTCCAACTATAAAACTTTAAATTTTTATCAGTTGAAGAGAAATCCATGAACTCCATACTGATAATTAAGTCTCTCTCCTTATTGGTTTTTCAAAGTTTTTCCTTTATCCATTGTCTTGAGATATTCTATTCTTTCCACAAGCGGCGGGTGGGAATAATAAAACCGGACATACCAGGGATGAGGATGCAGATTGGAAAGATTGTCCTTGGCCAGCCGTTTGAGGGCGTTAATCATGGGTTCCGAAGTTCCGGTCAGCTCGTGCGCCATGGCATCCGCTTCACGTTCGTACCGGCGTGAAATCCATGCGCCGACGGGGCTGAAGAAAAATCCGAGACAACTGAAATAAAGCGAAACCAGGAGCAAACCGGCATATACTGGTGTTTGCTGCAAACCGAACGCGGCATACAGCGGCGGCCAGTTCACCAGCAGAAAAACCAAATAAAATCCGGCAAAAGATGCGGCAATCATAAAGATCAATTGCTTTAAAATATGCTTCTTTTTCCAGTGGCCGATCTCATGCGCGAGCACCGCGAGTATTTCATCGTGCGAATGTGAAGCGAGCAGCGTATCGAACAAAACAATGCGCTTGGTCTTGCCGATGCCGGTGAAATAGGCGTTGGTGTGTTTGGAGCGCTTGCCTTCATCCACCTGAAAAATTCCTTCGGCCTTCAGTCCGACTTTTGCAAGCAATGATTCAATCTTCTCTTTCAGTTCCTCATCCCTGATCGGCTCGTATTTGTTAAAGAGCGGAGCAATGACCACGGGATAAAGCCACAAAAGCAGAATCTCAAACGCGGTGAAAAACACCCAGGCCCAGAACCACCAGCTTTTCGGCAGGTAAATAATAAAAGCCATGAAGGCGGAAAGCATGATTCCCATCAGGACGGCTGAAATAATTATGGACTTGATTAAATCGGTCAGCCAGAGCTTCCAGGTAATGGTGGAAAAGCCGTATTTTTTCTCCAGAACAAACGTATGATAAATATCAAAAGGAATACCTACAGCACCGCCGATGACCGCCAGCGCACCGAAAAAAATCAGCGCCTGCTCGATCAGATGCCACTGCAACCCGGCGATTTTCGCGACAAGCAACGGCAACAAAAGAAAAATTATAGCCAGCTCCAGAATGTCCTCCGTTAAATCCTCCTTCGTTTCCAGCCGCGAATTATCGTAAGTGTAATCGACTATTTTGGACAGCATCGCCTCATCGATCATGCCCTGAAAGACCGGCGGAATAACTTTGCCGTGATCGCGCAGATGCCTGATATTGATCCGCTGCAAAACAAACCGCCAGTTGATTCGGCCAATAAATAAAACCAGGAATATCAGTAAAAGCGCTTTCTCCATAAATCACCCGTATCAAAAAAGTGAATACAAATTACACAATTACACTTTCCGGTCAAGAGGCAACTCATATTGAATCAAAAAGCAAGCCCGATGCATCCGGAACTATTGTTGATAAAATAAATGGCGGCTTAATGCCTAATTTGTTCATATCATGCCGCTTCACCCGCCGGCACAGCGCCTTTCAACGGGAGCAGCCATGAAATAGCATGGTCTGCAAAAATGAAGACGGAACAGCAAATTGACTATCTATTTTACGATCTCCCATTTTGAGGCAGGGAAAGCTAGACTCATATTAGGTAAAATTTCGCTGTGGGGAACATTTATAATTGGGCTTTCAATTGATCCATTTAGGTGCACCAACTTCACCGAGTCGCTTCTTTAGAATAAACCAGCCATCAAATGTCCAGTAGTCCATTAGAACAAAAGCAATTGGTGCAGATTCATTCAATGCCTTAATCATCGAATCAACGCACGCTGTCGTTTCAGGTTCAGACATTTGCGAAAAACGTTTGCCCTTCCATTGGAAGGAAGCAGGTGTGTGAACATGAAAATCCCATTGGCGCCACTCAGCGCCACGTGGAAATGTTTGTTTCTCTTTTTTCATTAAGCTTTTTTCTCCCCGCTTAGTTATTCTAATGCTTTGAATTCCAATCCTTCAATCTCCTGAAGTGTCTTTCCGGCAATTCCCTGGAGATCACCATACATACCAACAGTTGCCTGCATGACCCGTGCAATCTGCTCATCGCGTTTGGCCCATTGTTTCATGATGACTTTTTTCTCTTTATCGAGATCTTCTTGCATCGAAGAGAAGGCCTCTACAATGGCCTGTACACGCTGGCGAAAACGCGGGCCTGTAAGGTATTGATAAACCAATTCCATCTTGGTTTGTTGACCTTCGGAAGCCTGACGCGCCGCTGCAATTTCAATCAAGGATTGGCGCAGTGACAAGGCAACCGGCAGCGCCGCTCTTGGATGCGTTACCCATACGCCATCTACCAGATCAAATGTTTCTATTTCTTTGGGAAGAGTTTGGCTGACGATCACGGCAATTTCGGCTTTCGCCGTCCGCTGATCTTCCCGCAGCTTTGCCAGCCAGCCATCGCTCCAGTTTTTGGTGCGTTTCGATTCCCAGATAATTGTCCCGCAAGCCAATCCCAGCGGACCGACAACACATTGCAGAACATCGCCGCCATGTTCACCCTTGGGCACGGGTATGATGTTGTCATGAGGAAATTTAGCCTTTAATAATGATTCCAGTTCTAATTCTTGTACTTCGCCTTGCAGTTGTTGCGAACCTTGTTCCGCCTTGCGTTTTAGTTCCTCAATCTGTTTCTGCATGGATGTTATGGTTTGTTCCTTCTCCATTACCTTGAGTTTTAATTGTTCTTCAGCTTCTTTCCGGGCTTGATCGCGTGTCGTATCGAGTTTTTCCTGGATTCGTTTCTCAATGGTTAGTTCCATTTCACGTTTGGCATCATCCAACTCACGCTGTTTTCGAATCAGTTCGACTTGCGCCTTTTGAGCTTCGACAAGTTTTTCACCTTGCTGATTTAAAGCATTTTTCAAATCTTCCAATTCAGTTGATTTTTGTTCAAGGTCTGTCGCTACTGCAAGCCGTGCTTTTTTGGCCTCTTCTGTTACAATTTGCGCACGTTCCAGTTTTACTTTTTCCGCAACCTGTTCATCAATTGCTTCTTTGGCCCTGGAAAGCGCTTCTTCTTTTTCACGCATGGCTGATTCTCGCTTAGCAATATCGGCATCCTTCAGGCTCAGGCGTTTTTCAAATTCTTTGCGGGTTGCTTCGATAAGCGGAGCTGCCAATGATTCTGTGAGTTTTATTTCAGTTTTGCAGTTGGGACAAATTATCGTGGGTTCCGTCATTTTTTCCCTCCAGTTTCAACGATTTCTCAAAAACCGCCCTTTGTTCTTCAAATCCTTTAGCCATGACTCCATTCATATCTTACCCGCAAGTCATTGTCATATTGCGGCTGTATTAAACTTTCATGCTGTAATCGTCCCACCACAATACCGGTATGAATGCCAATCTTGGTTGCAAAATCGGCGATGTCGTGTTTACGGAAAGATCTTTTTTTCAAAAACTGTGTGCAAGCCTCGCGGGGTATCAGCGTATTAGAAGCAAAATCGTCGGCTTCTTTCTCGATATTATCTTTCTCATTATTTTCCAAAATGACACCTTGCTTACTATGCAGCAGAATATGACCAATCTCATGAAAGAGGCTGAACCAGAATATGTCGGCCCATTTTCCACGGATGGTCAGCATTAAGACAGCTTTCCCCCGACCCAACCAAAAGGTTGCGCCATGCGTCATGGTTTTGGAAAAGTGGGGGCAAATGACAAGCGCGATACCACAGTCCGCCAGTGCAGATATGAGCTGCCGCTGAAAAGTTTCCGGCTGTTGAAGTGTAAAAGAACGGAGCTTTGGAAGCAGAGCATGAAGCCGGTCTTTGTTGTATGAAGAACAAGTTATTTTCTGCGCTCTTCTTTCGCCCATCCGCAGCCATGCGGCCACTGCTTCGGGTGTCCTTTCAGCTCTAGTTGTTTTTGCGCAACGAAAGGCGGGTTTGTAACGCTGCAGCTCCGGGATACGGTGAATATTAACCTGTAATAGCCCGTGAGGTTAATTGCATATTGCCTCTTTCGATCCCCTTTAAGCTCATGGCAGTGAAGTCCCGGCAGATGCATCAGTTCTTTAAAGCTGCGTGTCTGTTTAATGATATTAATCCGGCCGATATAACGTCTGGCCCTATTGTTCGGCAATGGCCGCACCACGGCGCCCAAAAATCAACCAAACCAGGTTTCACTTCCTCCAAAACTAATGTATTGAAGTTATTATCATCTGCACATTTTACAAATTCTGATTTACTCATTTTATTCCCTCCTTAAACAAACATTTTGTTTCTCTTTCAAGTCTGTGGTAAAAAATAATCTTTTCAGGAACGAAGTACGCTGGAACTCGTTGGTTGAATTATGCCGAGTGTGAAAACAAACGGAGTGAAATTTGTCCCTCCTACCTGAAAATGGAAATGAGAAACAAATTTCAGAAACAGAGTGAAACGAATTTTGCAAGTCAAATCATCCCACCTCTATATATCGGGATTGAAAATTGTCTCTTACGCCACAACTAAGATCGGATTCCGGTTGTTTACTCCGGCAGGGAACCCCGGCAGCCTGCCCGGCAGGGAACCCCGGCGCATGCCGGGCAGGCTGGGTATGCCTGGGTATGCCGGATGCGCCGGAATGACAATCGAAGAACCTGTTTTTTATGAAGTTGCGCTGTTTTTGCGCAACAGATCGGCAAATTGATCAGGCGCGACTGGTTTGCTGAAATAATAACCCTGCATCTCGTCGCAAATATGTTCCCGCAGGAATTCATCCTGAGCCATCGTTTCCACACCTTCGGCAACAACATTAAGACTTAGAGTCTTGCCCATGGCAATTATCGCTTCAATAATCGCTTTATCTTCAGAATTTTGCGAAAGGTTGCGAATGAACGATCTGTCAATCTTGAGTGTGTCGATGGGAAATTGTTTGACATGAGCGAGAGAAGAATATCCCGTGCCGAAATCATCAAGGGCAAGCCGCACACCCATGTTCTTTATTTTAGTCAGCGCCTCAATCAGTCGCTCAGGCTTATACATTACCATACTTTCAGTAATTTCCATTTCCAAAAGATTCGGCGCCATACCGGAATCATTCAATGCAGCGGTAATATCTTCTAATAGTTTATCGTCCATGAGTTGACGAAGCGATAAATTTACCGCCATACGGACAGGTGGCAAACCCTGGCGTTGCCAGGCGATATTTTGAGCGCAGGCGGTCTTTATTACCCACCTGCCAATGGGCACGATCATTCCTGTTTCTTCGGCTACCGGAATAAACTGCGTAGGAGTTACTAAACCAAGGATAGGGTTTTTCCAGCGCAGCAGGGCTTCCACACCGGTGATTGCACCGGTTTTGAAATTCATCTTGGCCTGATATTCCAAATACAGCTCGTTGCGCTCCAGCGCCTTACGCAAATTTGTTTCAATAGAAAGTCGTTCAAATGCCTGCGATTGAGTATTCTGGGAATAAAACTGGAAGTTATTTTTGCCTTCTTCTTTGGCAAAGTACATGGCCATGTCCGCATTCCTCATCAGGGTTTGCTCATCATCCCCATCACTGGGATATACACTGATACCGATGCTGGCTGTTACGCGGCATTCTTCACCCAGTATAACCATCGGTTTCATGGCGGCGCTAAGTACCCTTTGGGCTAGGGTTGCAACCTGATTTAAATTACTTACTTCTTCTATCAGAATAATAAATTCATCTCCTCCCAGACGGCCGACAATATCATTCTTTTCCTGTGGACGACCCACAACATCAACCGCCCTGAGTGATTGCCTGAAACGTTTGGCCATTTCTTTTAGCAGTTCGTCGCCGGCATCGTGCCCCATGGTATCATTGATAATCTTGAATCTGTCCAGATCAACAAATAAGATAGCAAATTGCCGCTCATGACGCCTTGCAGATTCGATTGCCTGATTTAAAAGTCGGCTGAACATCATGCGGTTGGGCAATCCCGTCAGAATGTCGTGTGTGGCCAGATATTGAATCCGCTCTTCCGCGTGCTTGCGTTCGGTGATATCCCGGCTGACGCCAAGTATGCCGACAGTTCGGCTATTTTTATCACGGACGAAAGAAAACTTTGTTTCCGTCCATACGGTAGTACCGTCTTTGCGCTCGACTTCTAACTGAAGCGTGCGCTCTATCAAATCTCTACTACCCGATTCCTCCAGCGCCATAATGCCATACAACGCCCTCATAGCTGCATCACGGGAGGAAGGTGCAAAGGAATCGTATAGCGTCTGTTTCATCACTTCTTCCGGTTCGTATCCTCTCATAATTTTTATGGATGGGCTGACATAAGTATAATTGAAATTCATATCAAGGACAAATATTACGTCCTTGATGTTGTTCGTCAAGCGTTCTATGGTGGAAAGGGCATTGGAAATGCTGCTTCTGAGATTACTTATGTGTCCACCGATAACGGCAAACCACGGCAGTATAATTGCGAGAACCACAATGTTCAGTATGTCCACCCTCATATTGATAGATTCAGGATGGAACTTGTAAACAAGAAAAATAACCATTAATCCATGTATATAACGACAGCAAAAGGAATTGTCCCACTCTCAATCGGAAAAATCCGAATACAAGCACAACCATATAAACCAGAAGACACGCGCTTCTGCCCTCACGGGCGTAATACATAATCACCATTATCCAGAATGTGGCTATCACCATCTGCAGAAGAGTGAGACTCGGATCTCTGGCTATCTTATTTAAACCGGTTCTGAATACTACATACAGCAGGATATTTACGAAAAAACTTGCGGAAACATAGGCAACCAAAACATTTAACGGTACAATTGTCAGTTTCAACGAATAAAGGAGAAAGAAGATCGTGCTCCATATCAAATATGCTCCGAAAGCAATGAAAAAGCGTTTGATTCTCAAAGTCTGATTCGGATCGTTTTGGGGAAATAAACTGAACATGGTAATGTCCTCTATACCAAATTGCCTTCAAACTTCAGAAAATATGAATTTCATGAAACGCCATAGCTAACCGGTATTGGAACATTACCGAGGGATTAACTATAATAGCTGGAATCTATATACACAAATTGAATTTCGTCAAGTAAAGATTTTTGAATGGAAGTATAAATTACAGGTCAATCTTTTGTACTAAGGACGTTCGATGTGATGAAGAGAAAGTAATTAAGATTTAAGTAGTTAAGAAAACCAGAAACAGTTAAAAATCTTTCAGCTTGGAAATTTTTACGAATTACTCACCAGAGTAAGCCGGTCGGGGTGTTTTAATTATTTTTTTAGCTTGTCTTGTCTGGCTTTCACTTCTGTCATTCTGCTTGGTTTGTTGAGTTTCATCATCAGTTTGCCGTTGTTGGCTAGCATTTACATCTTCTCCCGACGAATTTTTGCATTCCGCGTCTTGCGGAGGATTATCTGTAAGGAAAATTCTTCCATCCTTGCCGACACAATTATAAATCTCCGCTGAATCAGCTACAGTTATCATAGCAAAAAATACGCACAATGCAAAAATTACTTGTTTCATTGTGTTCCTCATCCATGCAGATATATTTGAATTATTAAGAATAATATTTGATGTTATTTTTTTATTTTATATCACGATTAGCATTTGAAATCTATAATGGAATTGAAAGTTATTAAGCTGAGCAGGAACATGCATAAAAAAGCACCCCGGCATGATTTCTCAAACACGGAGCGCTCATTGTTTTTAGTTGTCGAGAAAACTAGATAGCTCTGACGTTTGTTGCTTCCTGGCCTTTTTTGCCCTGGGTAATATCAAAACTTACGCGCTGGCCTTCATTTAACGTCTTGAAGCCGTCGCCCTGAATCGAACTGAAATGTACAAATACATCGCCGCCCTTTTCATTCTCGATGAAGCCGAAACCCTTGTTTTCGTTGAACCACTTTACTTTACCTTCTGACATAATGCTTATCCTCCTTTCATATATTTTTAAAAGTCGAATCAACACGATGACAGAACTAAAAAAGCCACCAAGACTCCAAAGTACCTGGCGGCTAACCTATGTGCTTCAAAATGTCTAAATTCAACTCTTTCCTTCGCATACTTTTTTTCTAATATCCGAAGTTGGCGTGACACTACGGCAATGGATGACAATAGTCAAGCTTTATTTTCGCAATAACGCTTTGCAGGAAAAATACCGGCCGTAGATATTCCACTTTCTCATATAAAGCGGCACGTTATCGTGTTTATGCCTTTAAAAATATATTTTTCATATTTCAAGACAAAAATGGTTTTTTATCAATTCAACGGGGAAATATTATTTGGCGGGATTAATCGGACTGCAAGTCGTAAGAAACGATTCAACTTCTTTAAAAACATCGCCGGCGATCTTGCCGCGAACAATTCCATGCATATTGTAATCAACCCAGGCAAAACATTTTTTATCCGTGCCCAGAAGATTAAATATCGCAGGACCGCTTTGTGGCGCAACTTTTGGATCATTTTTTGCCTGAATCACCAGCACCGGAATATCAATATCGGGAAGCGACTTACGGACTTTTTTCATCAATTTCTTTACCTGTACAAAGGCACTGACCGGGCAGAGAAGATAGTTTATGTGAGGATTATCCGCATCGTTTTCTATAAACTCCATGGCGAGATTATTCATGCCCACCGAATTGCAGAGACGGTTAAATGAATTCAAAATTTCGGCAAATTTTGATGAAAATCTTTTAAACTTGAGAGGCGCGCTGACAGCAATCACAGCTTTAAAGTCATAGGGTTTCATAATAACTGATTGCAGAGCAAGACCTGCTCCGGTGGAAAAACCGGCTATCAGAATTTTTTTGCAACATTTTTTCAGAATAGCGTGACCGCGATCAACCGAATTAAGCCAGTCATGATAGTTGCGTTTTGAGAGATCCATGGATGATGTTCCGTGACCCGAAAGTCTTGGAACATATACTGTCATACCTTTTTTATGCAGAAATTGCGCCCACTCTCTTACTTCCTCCGGCGCGGCCATCAGCCCGTGAATAAGGAGAACTCCAATATCAGATCCGGGAGAACGTAATAGAAACGGCATCCCGATATCTTGAGGTTTGCTCTCCCCCGCAGAATAATTCTCTTTATACTCTCTTATAAATAACTCATACTCGGCTGCCAGAAGCATATCCATCGCTTTGCCGGTTTTTGCGGAATTAAGTATTGTGTTCATTATTTATACGCCAAGCTGAGAATAAACTCCGTAAATCATGGCATAATGGAGCATTCCGCCAATCAGAACCATGATATGAAAGAGTTCATGGAAACTGAAAATACCAGGAACCATTTTTGGTTTTTTGATGGCATAAATAATACCCCCTATTGTAAAAGCGGCAGCACCGGAAAGCATTAGAACACTTTGAGAGACGGACATATTGGCAAGCATCTGTTTGATGGTGAAAACCCCTGACCAACCCATGAATAGATATATAACCGCATATAATTTTCTGGGAGCCCTCGGGAAAAAAATCTGGGAAATCACTCCGACACCTACGAGACTCCACTGAAAAACAATCATTGACCATTTGTATGGGCCGTCCAAGCAAAAATAACATACCGGAGTAAACGTTCCCGCAATCATGAAAAATATTGCCAGACGATCCATTCTTCTCCAGAAGGACAGCTCATTTTCTTTCTTTTTGAAGGCATGGTACAGAGAACTTGCTGAAAAAAGGAAAACAACGGAAATTCCATAAATAAGAGCAGTCACCAGACCGGAAGTCGAATGACTGGCAACTATTGCCAGAAAGACAGTGCCGACAACAGCGGCAATCATTCCGGCAAGATGTGAATAAAAATTAAAAAGCTCCTGAGTTTTTACTTTCATAAATCTATCCTTTTGATAAAAATTCACTATTATTTTTGGATGATGTTCACAGATTCATTTTAAAAACAAGCAATTAATGCTGAACACAGGCAAGTATCTATTATTTATCATCTATATGAGACTGTTCTATGGATATATTGCCTGTAAATTATTTCTTTGTTTAAAACTTATAAACGTGCACCAAAAATGAGGAAAGAACGTTGTTTACTTGAACAATTTATGCAAAGCCTTTCCGGCGTCCTGCATTTTTTTGCGTATTTTATCCGCAACGGGATTTACAGGATGATCAGGGCATGTTTTATTCGGTGCTGTCCCTGCAAGGAAAGCCTCAGTCAACGTTTGAGGACATAATTTTGTGACAAGATATCCGGATTGTGGATCAATCACTGCTGTTTCTATTCCCCTGGGCGGAACTACAGCCGGTGGTCCGGACTGGGAATATACAGCTCTCATAAATCGTGTCCAGATATGTAGAGCTCCGTCCGCACCTGTCAAGCCGGTATCGGCACCGGAATCATATCCTACCCACACAGCACAAACCATGTCCTGAGTGAAGCCAACAAACCACGAATCTTTATTACCGTTTGTTGTTCCGGTTTTTCCCGATGCCGGAAAGTTAATATTCAGAGATCTCGAATCTTTTGCCGTGCCACGCTGAAGTACTCCCTCCATTGCATATCCGGCAAGATAGGTCACCCGCGGATCAAGTACCTGTTCATGTTTAACCTTTCTGGTAACGATTTTATCTCCATTTGCTTTTGTGACTGAAAAAAGTGGAAATCGCTCAAAGCGGACACCTCCCGAGGCTATAGTGGTGTAGGCATAGGCAAGTTCCATGGGCGTAACTTCGAAGCTTCCCAGCGCCATGGAAGGTACAGGTAAAAGAGGACTCATGATACCGGCCAGACGTGCGGTTTTAAGAACTTCCTCGAAGCCGACGTCATTGGCTAACCTGGTAATGGCGGTATTTACAGAATCCTCTATTGCTTTTCGAATCGTAATTTTCCCGTACTTCTTGTCTTCGAAATTCGACGGTGTCCATAATCCTTCGGGAGTAGATATTGATATCGGCTCACCGGACACCAATGTAGAAAGCGTCCAGTTCCCCCGACCTTCCAGCGATTGCGAAAGTGCTGCAAGGAGAACAAAAGGTTTGAAAGCGCTTCCCGGTTGTCGCTTCGCATCAACAGCCCTGTTGAATCTGGTTTGTCCGTAGCTGCGCCCGCCGATCATGGCAACCAGTTCACCGGTTTTCGGATCAATCGCAATTAGTGCAGCTTGCAGCGGTTCACCGGCGGGAAGAGCCTTTTGCTCGATTTCGGCAAGTCCATCGGCAACCGCTTTCTGCGCTATAGTCTGCCAGACAGAATCAAGACTTGTGTAGTAACGATATCCGGGATGATAGAATTTTTCCGTCCCCAGCCCCTCCTTGGTGATCCGCCGTATGTAATCGATAAAATACGAACCCGAGCTTACAGGAACTTTACGTAATTGGAGTCGCACAGGCGCTTTTGACGCTCGGAGGAATTCATCTTCCCTGATCATGGAACGTTTTCGCATACAGGACAGAATCTTGTTGCGAGTTTCCTTTGCCGTATCAAGATTTCTGAAGGGATTATGCCGGTTCGGAGAATCGATTATCACGGCAAGCAGTGCCGCCTCTTCAAGAGAAAGATTTTTTACATGCTTAGAGAAATAAAAACCAGCCGCCTCTTCAACTCCGTAGATTGCATGGGAACCTGCATGCCCTAAATAAATTTTGTTAAGATACATCTCCAATATCTGTTTTTTTGATAATCGCAACTCAATAGCCAAAGCAAGTTCCGCCGCGCGCAGCTTGCGCGCAAAAATTTTCCGGGGAGAGAGAAATAAATCCTTCGCGAGCTGTTGAGTAATAGTGGAACCGCAACCGATTACAGGAATGTCAAATCCGAAGTGGTAATAAAAGCGTGGATCCTCGGAAGCGATTACAGCTTTCTGCATGTAAGGAGAAATAGCAGAGAGAGTAACCGAATGCAGGGATTCATGTCCCGTATTATTCAGGCGGCAGATTTCTTCCGGTTCCAATCGTATAGACTCCAATTGTTCACCCGTTGAGGAAATCAACTCAGTTACCCGACCGTTACGAAAAGCCATATCCACCGGTCCTCTCACGTTTGAATGTTTTTCGATTCCTTTATTGCGCAGGAATATTCGTATATGCGTCTGTTCTTGTGAAAATGTTCCGGCCTTTAATGGTTTCCCCGTGACTCTTTTGTAGGAAAGTTTGTTCAATCGTTCATTAAAATGGATGTTGCCCAGATGATCACCCTTGCGGATTTCCAGAGAACGTCCGTAAAAGATAGAGGGAAATTTACTATCGTTTTCGGTAATCTTTTTACCCACCTCGACGTACAAATAACCAATGCGAAGGAACATGATGGTAAATAGCGTAGCCGTTGCAAACAAAAGCAGATATTTACGACTCACGGTATCCCCCTATGTTTTTAGAGTTGCCCAAGACATTATAATCGTACCCTAAACTATAAACTTCTATGATACAAAACTGAATACTCCGCACACGATGCTTTCCAAAGGCAAAAAACGGCCGCAAAATGTGGTGCGGCCGCAATCTTAATTTTCCCTGATTTTCATTGAAGTTCATGCAAAATACCCTTTAAAATGCTCTCGATAACTTATTGCTTTTTATCACAAATTTAGCTCTAACGAAAAGAAAATATTAAAATTTTTCACTAAGCTTCTTGACATACTCAACAGCGCTTTCTATACTCATTCCAATAAAGAGATACAATCATCTTACAATAGCAAGCCCTGAAATATCCTGTTAATAAAACTGTCGTACATCATGTAAAAGCCGCAATGGTTCCCGACTGGATTGGAAATGTATTGGCTTTGTGCTCCAGCGGGAAATGTACCGATCCTCAAAAGGCTATTGAAATTAATTATCGAAGCATTGAAAAAAACACAGGATAATCAGACAAAAGCCGCCGAAATTTTAGGAATATCGGAAAGGATGTTGAGGTATAAGCTCAAGAAATACGCCCTAAAACACTAGTCAGGATCATAGGGTCAAGGAACAAGGAAAGAAAATTAAACTTCCTGGTTCCATCAGAAGATTGAACCAGCAGAAAGAGTTGGCAGGGGTAATGGGGGAGATGTGAAGTAAGCGTCAGCTGTAAGCAGCTATAATCTCTTTCTGATAATCAAGAATTAAACTATTCGCAGGAAGTCCACCATAAAAAAGCCATTGCAACCAATCATCCAGGATTAATTCAACAGCTTCATCACTTAAACAGAAGCCTGTATGTTCATAAGCATGATAATGCAGACTAACCGGCTGTATATGATCAAGCCTTAAAATTGACTGCTCAGAATCTGGAATTGGAAGATAATCTAAAATGAACTGTGGATACTCAGCATGCCTGATTCGATCTACCAATTCCGGATTATAACCAGCACGTTTGCCATCCGGATTAGCACCATAGTATGGTGCAACAAGAAGAGTCGGCGATGTTAATTTTTTCGGCATATTACGGCGCAACACATCTTCAACATACGGTTGTTTTGTCCCTATCACTAAACAAAAACGCTTTTTAGATCGGTATGCTGTCCACAATTCATCATCAGGAATAGATAAAGCTGCCACTGGCAATGTTGCTTTTGAGCGAGGAGTGCTAATTCGTAATGGTGCGATTTCAATTATTGCTTTACTGTGTTCATCTGCTTCTTTTCTTCCGACAGGTATCAGAGTGTTAGGAATCTAATCCACATGAGGGACAAAAGCTCTGATCAATGCACCTCTTTTTAATTCATCTTTACCGCATTTTTTCCACCATACGTTAACAACATCTTGAATAGAATCAGTCGGAAAAGTCATCGCCGCACCTAGATGGAGATTTCCATATTGAATCAGAAAAACTTACATCCTTCTCACCTTCCTGTATTTTCTCTCCCGCAAGAGAATCAAGCCACTTCAGACCTTCAAAATACACTTCATCATAACGGGGTGATATTGGCGGTGTCACTAAACTGTTTTTTCTTTTGGCAGATAGTCTTTCAGGGTTTTGTATTCTTAGATTTTGCAGATTTGCTTTAAGAGTTTTCTGTTTTTTAAAGCTGAGAGGCTCGCCGATACTTTGCTCATCTGACAAATCTTTTATCGGTGTCGTTAAGTTAGAAAAATCGAGAAATTCTCGAGGTGCAGCACAAAGCATTGGCTTTGTCGAATAGACGTATAACAATAATTCAGGGGTTGCTTTGCCGAATCGATGAACATTCCTTCGCAAAGTAGATTTGATAACTAAAGGAAGTTCCATCTCCAGCGCATTCCTGAAAGAATCATCAGTGGCTGTCCATCGTACCCATTCGTCTTTATCTTCATAATCGCTTGGGAAAGTTTTTTTATCTGCATTGATACATAACAAAGCAGGTTCAATACGGCTATTAACTTCTTGGGCCCATGAACCAAATTTGTAAAACTGCCACTTAACACCCGTGAATATTTCTCCATTATGGCTTGCGGCATAATCCAAATCAGCCAAATAAACATATTTGATCAAATGTATTGGCCCAAGCTGACGATCAAAATAATCATCCTCATCACCGGCAACCAATAAGGTATATTGTATAATTTTATCTACCCTGCTAATATCCATTCGACACCTTAAAAATATGTATTACACAAAGCGAAACTATGGACATCAAAGTAGCTATCTATATCATAAACTTAATCGGTGAACAATGCAATTAATTCAAACCATGTGAAGTAAATTCCGCAGGGAAATCTGGGGGTTCACCATATTAGTTTTTTCTGCAACGGGATTACACCTTCCGAAGGTGTGATCCACAATTTTTAAGATTTCACTCGAAAATACACCTCTAATATATTGATTTAATTATATATTGCAGGAAATTGGGGACAGCCACTGATTGCAGGAAATTTACCGGCCCACAAAGCGTAAAAAAAGACGTTCTTTTCCTGTGCCAATTTCTTATCCAAAAGAAAGGCCCCAAACTCCGGAAGAACGTCATTTTTTCTGTTATCGGACAAATTTTCCATGATATACCAACTTGGCTCAAGCGGCATATTACCACAAAATGCCAAGTACCCAAAGTTAATTTTATTTGATTTTTAAGCGCTTTTTTCTTGGGATTCCGCTCAAAAAAGAGTAATATGGGCTCCATAAATCGGAAAAAACCAACCAAGTATATTAATTGTTAGTTGGAGGAATCATAGTGCAAATCAAACACTTGGAGATTGCTATAATAGGGATGATTGCCTTGGCCGTGTTTAGCGGGTGTGCAACAGAACGTCACATCGCCCCGACGCTTTCGGAACCACCGAGAACCGGGCTTGAATTAAAGTCGCCGATTCTTGGCGCTGTTTTTGACGGTAGGGCCACCCAAGAACCAAAGGATGCAGCGTCACAACTTCAAACAGATTTGAGTCGGATTTATGGAACATCTATCGAGTGGGACAATTACTTCACGAAGACGCCAAAAGGTCGTGTTGCGGTCCGTGTCCGTATAGTCATGCTCGGAGCCTCTTTTGGGAGTCGGCTTGTTTCTTCGACGGCTTTCGCTAATGCGGTAAGTTCAGCACAGACCAGCGCAACCGGTCCTTGGGGTTCAGTTGTAGGAAACGTTTCGGCTCAGCAATCAGTATTGGCAGGTTCTTTGTCCGGTGAAGGCTGGTGGAATGGCGCTGCTTGGATTGACCTTGAGGTGCAGGATTACCGAGGTACTGCGCCTATAAGTTTTATCTTGCCAATAGTGGCTGAGCATAGGGAATCCAACATGTGGGGCTATTCGTCCGGAGATAAAGCCGCACGCATCGCATGGCAACAAGTGTCCGCTCAACTTACAAGGGCATTGGATGCAATTTTAAGAACTGTTCGGGATCAGGAATAATGATTACTGCAATCATCGGTGTCGTAGGCACACTCGCAGGTGGTTTTCTTGGTTTTTGGGGTGCTGTAAAAGCTGCACGCTTTCAACATTTTTTTGCTTCTGGCGCCAATCTTAAACATGCCTTTCTTGAAGTTCTCGTGCTTCTCAGACAGCCCAAAGAAACTTTCATTGACCTGTACGTGATTGAGATTATGGAAAAGTCATTTTTTAAACATGAAATGGCTGTTGTTGAATTTAGGTATTCCTTACCGGTGTCTAAGCGTAACAATTTCGACAATGCTTGGCGCAATTATTATGAAAGCGATTGCGAAGGTGAAGATATATTGACAAAAAAATATTTTGGCCGGCCTAACTGGCAGGACGAAGTCCTTTCCAATATTGAAGCTATTTTGAAATTCACAGAATGTGATGCTTTTTCAATATGGAACAAGAAAATGTTTTGACCAGCAGCTAACAAGGCTTTTGCAGCGGATCGCAAAAAACCGCGCCCGCTGAAAAGCAACATTGGGATGATTAAGGAATACAATGAGTCATATTTTTGTCAAAAAAGTTATTTCTGAAGTTAAAAAATATGCGGGTCAAGAATGGTGGTACAACTTCAGAACCATTCCAACTTTGATTGACGAAAAGCAAGTTGAAACCTTCAGTAAAAGTCTATCCCTAAAATATTCCGAGATTACGAAAAAGTGGGATGATGACAAAAATTCCGAATGGATTGCCAGAGTTTTTTTATCAGCAAAAATGATTCTTTCTGCTTCAGTTATGCTCGAAAGCTTAGAGTATGCTGAGAGAAAAAATTTAAGGGCTGTCATACCAAACCTGGAATATTATTCTATCCTGTCCGCAATACGGGCAGTAGTGTTTGTTTCTCCTTTAATTGAATGGCAAAACGGGAAGATCATCATACAAACCCATAAAAAATCGATAAATGTTGTAAGTGACTGGCTTTCTAATTTAGACAAAGATTTAGCTGAACGATTCAAAAAATACATTTTACATTCAAAAGCTTATCGTGAGCTTATTTCTTACAGAGCTCCATCCAGCGGCGATTCTTTCGGAAAAAGTACTGAATTTGATGTGATTGAGCTATGTCAATTACTTGTCGAATTAGCGCAATTGCACTCTGAAGTTTTGGAAAGATCGATACATAAACATGTTAAAGGGACATATAATTTCAAAGAAGAATACATAACCCAGGTTTGTCACTCTAAAATTGATGGTAATTCCTTTCGGGATGATGAAGACGCATATCGGCTTGATTATCTTCGGCGCAAATATCCACTGCCGACAAATATTCAGCACATTCTGTCTGAGGGTCATGTAGAAGATTTTTTTGGTTCATGGTGTGCTAAAGAAGAAACAGATGACGATATATTTGACCCAGATGATAACTGGTATATCATTTTTGATGTAACATTATAAGAATATCCCAACAATTTGCTGCACGGGAGCGCAAAAAGCGCGCGCCCCGTGAGCAATGCGTTAGCCATCAAAGGACAAAAAACTCAATGTCAATGCTGAAACATGTCTTAATCAAGGCGTCAGGAAACAGATTCATTCAAAAATTGCTGGAAAAGAATGTGCAGGTTTCGCAATACCTGATGGGCATCGGATCTGGCGGCGGAGTACTGTCCAGCGGTGAACAAGCAATATTTCATGTTCTAAAGCGAAAGAAACGACCGCCGTATTGCATTTTTGATGTTGGCTCAAATAAAGGTCAATTTCTTCAGCTCATTCTTGAGAATATCACGACAGATGATTTCAAAATTCACTGTTTTGAACCTGGTCATGAGACGTTCAAAATGCTTGTTGAGTCTTCCAAAGAAAATAAGCGAGTTAAACTAAACAATATTGGTTTAGGCAAAGAGAAGGGTGAAGTATTATTGCATTTTGATAACTTCGGGTCAGGACTCGCCTCTCTTACAAAAAGAAAGCTGGATCATTTCAATATAGACTTTAGCAAATCAGAAAAGGTGGTAATCGATACGATTGATGCCTATTGCTCAGAGAATTCTATAGACCATATCCATTTACTGAAAATTGATATTGAAGGACATGAACTTGATGCACTCGAGGGAGCAAGGAGAATGTTTGCCACCAAATCTATTGACATCGTAACCTTTGAATTTGGTGGTTGCAATATCGACACAAGAATATTTTTCCAAGATTTCTGGTATTTCTTTAATGAAGTCGATTTTGCACTATTTAGAATTACCCCATCAGGATATTTACATCCTCTCAAGTCATATCAGGAAATTTTCGAGCAATTTAGGACGAGTAACTTTTTGGCAATAGCAAATGGCTAACGTGGCGCTGCACCGGACGGCTATTCGCTGCCGGTGATCGCCACGTTGGGCCTGTCGAAAAAGTAAATAATTCTTCTTTTAGTAGTAAAATATCGGTGCTAAATATGCTGATCTGTGATATAGAGCAGTAAAATAATTAACGAGTTACCCTATCCGGAGAATCACAGATGG
>MAEO01000153.1 GCA_001683985.1 Smithella sp. M82 | reverse complement strand
GGGGATGGAGGGGGATTTGATGAGGATAGTTTTAAATAACAATATAAACAATAACTTAGATGTGTATTTTCAGAGGAAAGTCATATCTGTTTGTATATGCTGCTGCAATTGGGAAACCAATTCCTACTGTGCCTTTGGAACAGTCAGACTTCTATATGTTTAGAGATTTATTATCTGTCAAGGAGACCGGAATAAAGTTGATGTGTATCTGGAAACGCCAGGTGGTAGTGGTGAAACTGCAGAAGAAATAGGTAGATTTTTGCACAATAATTTTAAAACTGTTTCCTTTGTGATATCTGGAGAAGCCAAAAGTGCTGGTACAATTCTTGCTCTATCCGGCAATGAAATACTGATGACTGAAACCGGAAGTCTGGGGCCTATTGATGCTCAAGTAAAAATTGGAAGATCGATCGTATCAGCATATGATTATATGGAATGGATTAAAGATAAAAGGGAAGAAGCAGAAAAACAAGGAGCACTTAACCCGTTTGACGCAACTATGATTGCACAGATTTCGCCAGGTGAATTGGGTAGTGTATTCCATTCGCTGAAGTTTGCAGAAGATTTAGTTAAGGATTGGTTAGTACGCTATAAATTCGAAAATTGGACAGTTACGGAAACACACAAGAAACCTGTAACTGAAACTATGAAAAAGCAGCGGGCAGAGGAAATAGCGAAAGAATTGACAAATCATTCCAAATGGCGATCACATGGAAGATCGATAAAAATAGATGACCTGGAGTCTATTGGTCTAAAAGTGACAAGAATCGATGATAAGCCTCAATTAGCTAATGTTGTGTATAGGATTCAAACAATTTGTAGGCTCCTTTTTGACACGGCAACTTCTTTCAAGATATTTGCTACTCAAGATAACAAAATATTCCGGCAGGCTGTTCCAGTAGGATGACCAATAAAAATACCTCACCTACAAGCACCAGATGTAGCCGAGATCAACCAAATATGTCCAAAATGCGGGAAGCCCCATAAAATATACGCAAAGTTAGTTAATAATCCTAAAATTGATGAAGATTTTCAAAAGAAGGGATTTATACCTTTCCCAAATAATGCTAAAATAACTTGTAGTTGTGGATATGAAATAGATTTATCTGGCATAAAAAGCCAATTAGAAATGCAGACCAAACGAAAAATCATAACTGCTTAGAAAAAGGAGAGAATATGAGTACAGAAAAGAAAGAAAAAGAAATAATAGAAGAAGAAAAGGTTCTAATATCTTTTCTGAAAACTACCAAAGAAGGTAAGTATGCCAAGGTAGAAGAAACCTCCTTACCATATTCGCGAATTAAGGAAGAAACAATTATAATTGAAGACGAATATTATTACGGTACTAGGTGATTTAAACCAGGTAATCAAGTAATTATTTTAATTACTTATGTATGAAAGGCATAACAAATCGCTGCACTGGATTTTTACTCTGCTGTAGGTGGAAACTGGGGACAGCCACAATAGTGTTCGGCACGGATATTGCTATTCTCTGTAGCCCTTTTATATCCCTCATACAGACGCAACTCGGTGGGAACATCTTTAAAATTTTCTTAAAAAAATTAGTAACGTTCAAATTTTTTCCCTCCAGTTTACCATACCCACTCAGTTTGAGAAAGAACCATCCTGAACCAAGCTGAGCTATAGTGATGCGTAAGGAGAGCTATCCAACCCTGATAAATCAGGATTGAAAATTATCCCACGTGTGAAGCTAATTTGGATTATTCCGTATAGACAGAGCATAACAAAAGTTTAATACGAAACGCTTACCAAGCTTGTGTTGGGAAGCATATCCATTATTTTTTTAATCTTGGGACAAAATGTTTCACGTGAAACATTCTAGCTAAATAAAAAATGTCATTTAGATTTCTGTTCGCCCAAACTAGTATAAGGTTTCAATAAAATATTTACATATTGATGTGTTTATGGCATATTGATTTCCAAAACAATTGGGGAGGGAA
>MAEO01000152.1 GCA_001683985.1 Smithella sp. M82 | reverse complement strand
ATCTGTTGCCAAACCTTCGATACCAGCCGACTTGCCCCAGGGCGCTTCACCCAAACCGACCTTCTGTTTGACTGCGCCGGTCAGCTCATCTACAGCCAGCCAGGCCTGACAATTGGGACACTGTCTTAATGTAAGTGACGAATCGATCCGGGCATTATACAGGTAACGGAATTTATCAACGGGACCTTCGAAATTACACTCTACGCATTTCATGTTTTCATTCTCCTTTGTATCAGTTATGAGTTGAATTTTTACTTATCCTGAAGTTGCCTCATCGAGCGACGGTACATGGGATCGCTGCATTCCGTGCCGTCATGATCAATGAATTCCATTTTTTCATAGTATTTGCATTTGGACGCATCAGTAAGGATTCTCAACATGTACCCGTTTTTTCCCTCCAGTACGAAGACCGGCGGATCACTCGTGATATCCGAACCATCTTTCAACATGCTGCAGGTGCCTCTTCCGTCGCTTGCATAGGTGTTTTCCAGATAGTGCTTGCATATGCCACAATTCTTCTCAGGAATCTTATCCGCATGGGCTTCCTTCTCCAGTTCCTCCGCCGTTCTGCCGAATACACCTGTTGCTTTTGCAAAACTATCTCTGCTCATTCTTGCCATGATAGTATCTCCTTTCTGTTATTATTACTTTAATTACAAGCGGGGGAATGTCCCCAAGGACATCCCCCCACTCCCTTAAAGTTCTAACCAACTCCCTGAACGGTGCGCTGGATGATGTTGTCCTGCGTCTTGCGGCTGATATCCACAAAATGCGCGCTGTATCCGGCTACACGAACAATAACTTCCTGATATTTCTCCGGCTCTCTCTGAGCGCTTCTCAGCGTCTCATC
>MAEO01000151.1 GCA_001683985.1 Smithella sp. M82 | reverse complement strand
TCGCCGAAAGTTTTTTACAAAATTCTTTGTGCCGTTTCTTTTAATTCTTAAAATTTATCAAGTATAATGTTCGCGTATATCTGATGTTTTGCGGAGCGTAGCAGAGCAAAATATGGGTGAAGACTCTGCAAGAGCCGTAACCAGATATACGCTGTTATCTGACGTATTCCTTAGCAAAAAAATGTTTAAAACCAAAAATCAGAAGATAAACAATTGCGGCAATTAAGATGATTAAAGGTCCTGTTGGTAAATTTAAATAATAGGACAAGATTATACCTGACAAATTTTCCGCTATTGCCAGTAAAACCGCCCAACCAATAATATGTTTAAAATTTTTGCTCAAAATTTGGGCGCTTGATGCAGGTAAAGTTAAAAGAGCGATAACCAAAATAACACCAACTGTTTTAATTAAAATCACCACCGACAAAGCTACTAGCACTAGAAAAAAAAGGTAAAGCGGAAAAACCGGAAGATTGGTCACAACGGCAAACTCTTCATCAAAAATCATGGCAACCAGCCATTTGAACAGATAGGCTACGCTGGCAACAATAAATATATCCAAAACGAGGACATACCATAAATCTTGAGTAGTAGAGAGTAAGATGTTTCCAAAAAGATAAGAAAATAAATCAGCGGCATAGCCCGGCGTAAAGTAAATAAAAATTAAACCAATAGCCATGCCGATTGCCCAAATTGCACCAATAGAGGCGTCTTCCTGCTTTTTATTGTTTTTGTTGGCAAATCCAATACCTATGGAAGATAAAATGCTGAATAAAATCGCGCCTAAAACCGGATTAAAACCCAAAAAATAAGCCAGACCGATTCCGCCAAAAGAAGCATGAGCTATACTCCCGGATATAAAAGAGATTCTTTTAATAACGATAAAAACACCGATAACGCCGCCGGCCAGACCGCTTAAAATTCCGATGATGAGGGCATTGCTAAAAAATGAATATTGTAATAATTCCAGCATATATTAATGAATTATACATTCCGGGTTGTGTAGAATTTTTTTCATATTTTCACTTGCTTTACCACTGGTTATGTCAGTGGCATCATTGCAGACAATTCGATTGTTCAAACAGAAAATTCTTTTAACATGACGAGAAATAACATCGACATCGTGTGAAACCGTGATAATCGCCATATTACTGTTTAATTCATGCAGAAGCTCATATAAATCCCGTTCGCTTTCTATGTCAACACTATTTGTAGGCTCATCAAGTAATAATAATTTCGGGTCCCGCACTAAGGCCCTGGCTATCATTATTCGCTGTCTTTGTCCGCCGGAAAGTTCGCCAATAGCATGGTCTTTAAGATGCAGAAGTTTCAGGTCATCGAATATTTTTTGCGCTTTGTCTTTCTCTTTTTCTCTGAAGGATGATCCTAATTTTTTATTACCCAGCAAGCCACTCATCACAACATCCCATGCACTAATCGGATAATCAAGATCAATTTTACTGTACTGGGGAACGTAACCAATTTTGTCACGGGCTTTTTTAGGGTTTAATCCAAAAACATCAATTTTTCCTTGAGTCGGCTTAAGTAACACTAAAATTATTTTCAGCAATGTGCTTTTGCCGCCGCCATTAGGACCAATTAAACCGATATAATCATTTTCATATACTTCAAAATTGACATCGGTTAAAACATTATTTTGTCCGTTATAAGAAAAACATATGCCCGTGGCTTTAATAATAGTGTTCATAGTTAGATTTTTATTTTAGAGATGTAACGATTGTTTCAGCCATAGTTTCCAGATTGGTGAAGTAATCTTTTGCCAAAGGATCAATTTGCACCACAGCCCCGTTAATTTCCTGTGCTACAGACTTTGCGCTTTCAGGACTAAACTGCGCTTGTACAAAAATCACCTTGATATTATTATTTCTTGCTTTGTCAATAATTTCCTGTAATTGTGCCGGAGTTGGCTCTTTCCCTTCTATTTCGATTGCTTCTTGCCGAAATCCATAGGCATCAGCTAAGTAGCCAAAGGCCGGATGAAAAACTAAAATTGTTTGCCCCTCAATCGGTGCAAAAACATTTGTCAATTTTTGGTCTAACTCATCTAGTTCTTTAGTGAATTGGTTATAGTTCCGAGTGAAATAATCTTTATTTTCAGGGCTATATTCTACTAGCGCATTATATATATTTTTTGCCTGAATTTTTACCAACTTTGGTGAAAGCCAAATATGCGGATCATTGCCTGCTTCGTGTTCATGTTCTTTCTCTTTTTCATGCTCATCTTTGTCTCCGTGGCTATGGGCGGCTAATTTAAGAAGTTCTATTCCATTTGAGGTATCAATCACTTTCATTTTTGTATTTAGTTTTTCCAGTTTTTCCATTTGCGCTTTTTCAAAAGGAATATGCCCAATGCGAAAGTAAATATCCGCATCTTGTAATTTGCGTAGCTGATCCGGCGAAGGATCATATGTAGCTGGACTGAATCCGGGTGGGATCATTTCTGTTACCTGCACTTTATTACCGCCGATTTTTTCCACAAAATTAATTTGCGGTAAAATGCTTACCATTACATTTATGACATCGTCATTTCCGTTTTCAATCTTCTGATCAACGTTTGATAATAAAAAATACGCTCCTGTGATAACAACTGCGATAATCGCTGTTATAAAAAGAATTTTTTTCATAATTTTTCTTTAATTAATTTAGCTTGGCATTTGTGGCAATAGCCATAAAATTCAAGCGAATGATTAATAATATTAAACTTGTTTTGTTTAGCGATTTGTTTTTCTTGTTTTTCTAAATGGCTGCCGATTTTAACTTTGCTGATTGAATTACAATTCAAACAGACAAGGTGATGGTGGTGATCTTGCGGTATTTCGTAGTAGTCGACTCCGGCAATCGTGTTTTTTATGATAATATTGTCCTTCGTCAAAAATCGCAATTCGCGATAAATTGTGGAACGATCAGGCTTAATCTTCTTAACTTTCAATTTTTCAACCAATTTCTGTTTTGATAAAAGGCATTGATTATTGGACAAAACATCAACTATCGCCTTCCTGGTTTTAGTTAGGCGACCGCCGGAGATTCTAATTGTTTTATAGATTGTATTCATAATTATTATTGCACCAATGTTGCATTATTAATGCATATGATATGATATTTTATATGTCAAGTTAAATATTATATACGCGAACATTATACTTGATAAATTTTAAGAATTAAAAGAAACGGCACAAAGAATTTTGTAAAAAACTTTCGGCGA
>MAEO01000150.1:36716-49797 GCA_001683985.1 Smithella sp. M82 | reverse complement strand
CTGGCCATCAATGACTTCAGTAACGCCATCCGGCTCCAACCGGAGTACGAAGAAGCCTATTACAATAGGGGAAATATTTATTTATATCAGGGGAAATGGAAGCTTGGTTGCCGTGATGTGCAAAGAGCATGTGCATTAGGAAATTGTAAATTATTAGACGCCGCTAAAGCCAAAGGATTTTGCCGCTGATTCATAATCTCTATTTATGATATTTTCTGACGACCCCAGTAATTACACCGGCAATACGCAAATCTGCCTGCGGAATAATTGGAGAATACTTGGGATTGGCTGCTTCCAGAACAACCATTCCCCCTTTTCTGTGGAAATATTTCATCGTCCAGTTACCATCTACTTCCGCCAGAACTATATCGCCGTTTTGTGGCGCCCTATTACTTTCAACAACCACCATATCTTTCTCTCTGATTCCTGCCTCAATCATGGAATCACCGGTAACTGAAAGCAAAAACGACGTGTCTGGATTTCTGATCAAATATTCGTCGAATGAAATAATATCTCTAATTTCATCTTCAGCGGAAGCCGGCAAACCGGCACAAACTTCACCGGCTAGTCTTAATGAGCGAGGATTTTTTGTGAGAGTTAAAAATCCTTTGGCATCTTTTCGCAAAATTCCCGCATCTAATAGTTTAACCACCCAGAAATGAACAACGCTTTTGGAACGAACGCCTATAATTTCAGCGATTTCCGAATAGGTGGGCATTCTTCCGTTTTTAAGGAAAAAAGCGATGATTTTTTTCTCCACATCCTGTAAAGTTCTCTTGACTTTCATGGGATCTATGATATAGAACGATCGTTCTATTGTCAAGCTTTATTTAGCGGAGAAAATTGTGAACGAAAAGCTGATAACATTTCTGGCTACCGGATTTTATTCCGGGCTTTCACCTATAGCTCCCGGAACGGCAGGCACATTGGTTGGCGTTTTGATTTGCCTGATTTGCTTGCCCATGCCCTGGATTTTGCGTTTGATTTTTGTTATTTTATTATTTGCACTGTCTATTTACGTCGCCGGACAGGCGGAAAAAATTTACCGGGAAAAAGATGACCAGCGGATAGTTATTGATGAGATAATCGGTCTGCAAGTAACAATGCTGCCGGTAGCAATAAATATTCTAAATCTATGTGCCGCCTTTGTCCTTTTCAGAATTTTTGATATTTGGAAGCCCTTCCCTGTCAGAAACTTGCAGGGACTGCCCGGCGGTTGGGGTGTCGTAATTGATGATGTTGCTGCCGGAATCTATGCGGCCATTGTTTTGTGGCTGCTGACATATTTTTTGAAATTTTAACGTTTTATGGGTCAACTTTGTAGAATGCGCCATAGGCAAGGCGCACGAGCCGCGAGGAGTGAGGCGTATTTAGTCATACGCTGCAACTAGCCTGCCCCGGCGAAGGCCGGGGAGGGACGAAGCGCAATCCCGATTTTATCGGGACATATGGACATTATACGAAGCTGAAGGAGTGCTATGAAGATTGGTATTCTGACAATAGGCAATGAACTCATGAACGGACGCATTGCGGACACGAACGCATCCTTCATCGCGCGCGAAGCTAATCAGCAGGGCTGGAGTGTGGAAGCAATCATGTCCGTGGGCGATGATTTTGCCGCCATCAAAGATCGGCTGAATTATCTGCTGGCCATGACGGATGCCGTAATCTGTTCCGGCGGTTTGTGCCCGACTGCCGATGATATTACTACCGAGGCAATTGCTAAAGCTTTTAACCTTCCTTTATATACTGATGAAAACGTTTTGAACTTTATCAAAGATATTTTCATCAATTTCAATCTGCGCTGGGTTGATAATAATGCCAAGCAGGCCATGTTTCCCCAGGGAGCCGAAATTTTACCTAACGCCAGAGGCACAGCGCCGGGCTTTGCCCTTTCCGTTAACGGGAAAATGATTTTTGTTATTCCCGGCGTACCCGCCGAAGCAAAATTAATGGTAACCAATGGAGTCTTTCCCGCGCTGCGCAAGCATTTTCCGCAGGATGAACTGTATATCGTCAAACAAACTATCAGAACCTTCGGGCTTTCCGAAGCCGCCGTGGATAATCAGGTCAAGTATATTGATTTCCAATCGCTTGGTGTGAGCATCGGCTTCTATCCGGTATTTCCCGAAAATCATATTGTTCTGATAGCGCAAAGTAAAAATCAGGACGAAGCCAAAAAGAATCTGCAAAAAGCTCAGGATGAAGTGTCGACTCATTTGCAGGATTACATTTTCGCCTACGGAGAAGAAACACTCGAAGGCGTGATTGCCGGTCTATTAACTGAAAAGAAATTGACCATCGCAGTGACTGAATCCTGTACCGGCGGGATGATAACAAGTCGTCTTACCGATATTTCCGGCAGTTCAAATTATCTGGAACGCGGATTGGTGACATACAGCAACGCGGCTAAAATCAGTATACTGGGCGTGCCTGCCGAAATCATCGAAAAGTATGGAGCGGTCAGCGAAGAAACGGCACGACTGATGGCCGAAGGCGCACGCAAACTGGCGGGAACCGATCTGGGATTGGCTTCCACCGGCATTGCCGGACCGACCGGTGGCAGCAAGGAGAAACCCGTGGGCACGGTTTATTTGGCAGTCGCCGACTCCAAACAAACAATTTGCCGCCACTACGCTTACCGCTGGGATCGTAAAATGAACAAGGAAATTTTTTCTGAAACAGCGTTGTTTCTGCTGAAAAATTTCTTAGAGGGCAAACTCTCTTGACGATTTAAATATTGTGCGCACGGTTAGGTGCGACTATTCTTAAATGTGGTGTTTTGTAAAAGATTTATTATATGTCATTTCGAAGCGAAGCGAGAAATCTTAACGATTACTAAAAGATATCTCCCGTTGGTCGATATGACAAAGGAAAGTTTAGATCATGGCCGATTCCGAAAAAAATATCCGTGCTTTTTTGGCCATTGAGCCGCCGGAAAATATTTTACAGGAAATATCCCGCTTGCAGGAAAAGCTAAAACGGGAAATCAGCGGCCGCTTGAGCTGGACAAGGCCGCAGGGTCAGCATCTGACCTTAAAGTTCTTCGGCGATATTTCCAGAGAGGATATCAATAACATTAACGCCGCCGTGCAGAAGCGGGTGGTTGCCGAACAGAAACTAAATTTGAAAGTTGAAAAGCTGGGTGTTTTCCCGGATGCCCGCAGGCCGCGGGTGTTGTGGTGCGGAATTACCGGCGATGTAGAAAGACTGATCAATCTCCAGAAAAAACTGGATGGCGATTTAGCGGCAATCGGATTTCCGGCGGAAGACCGGCCTTTCAAAGCGCATCTGACCCTGGCGCGGATTAAAGACCCGCGCGACATGACAGGCATGAGCGAAGCATTGAAGAAACACAACGAATTTACAGCCGGAGAATTTGTCGCCGATAAATTGTTTTTGTTCCAAAGCAAGCTTTCTCCGCAGGGCGCTGTTTACACCAAGCTGGCGGAATTTGTCTTTAGTGAATAAAGTTTTACATAAATTTAAATTGCATATTGTAAATTAATAATTAAATATAAAAATAACAGATTGAAGGAGGGCATTGTATTATGGCGGATATGGATAGATCAAAGGCCGTTGATTTGGCGATTACTCAGATAGAAAAACAATTCGGCAAGGGCTCCATTATGAAGCTGGGCGGCTCGGAAAAAGTGGATGTTCCGGCCATTTCTACAGGCTCGTTGAGCCTTGATATCGCGCTGGGAACTTTCGGCGTTCCGCGCGGCCGCGTGGTGGAGATTTACGGACCGGAATCCGGCGGTAAAACCACGCTCGCGCTGCATATCGTCGCCGAGGCGCAGAAGAAAAACGGCATCGCGGCCTACATCGACGCCGAGCACGCTCTGGATGTGACCTACGCCCAGAAAATCGGCGTGAATACCGATGACCTGCTGATCTCCCAGCCGGACACGGGCGAACAGGCCCTCGAAATCGCGGAAACGCTGGTGCGCAGCGGCGCGCTGGACGTTCTGGTCATTGACTCGGTCGCCGCGCTGGTGCCCAAGGCGGAATTGGAGGGCGAAATGGGCGACGCGCAGATGGGTTTACAGGCAAGGCTCATGTCGCAGGCGCTGCGCAAGCTCACCGGTTCGATCAGCAAATCCAAAACCACCGTGATTTTCATCAATCAGTTGCGCATGAAAATCGGCGTTTTCTTCGGCAATCCCGAAACGACCACCGGCGGCAACGCGCTGAAATTCTATTCGTCACAGCGGCTGGATATCCGCAAGATGACCTCTATCAAAAACGGCCAAGACGTCATCGGCTTCAGAACCAAAGTAAAGGTTGTCAAAAACAAGATGGCGCCTCCTTTCCGGGAAGCGGAATTTGATATTATTTTCGGCGAAGGCATTTCCAGGGAAGGCGATGTGTTGGATCTGGCGGCGGAAAACGGCATCATTGAAAAGAGCGGCGCCTGGTATTCCTATAAAGGTGAACGCATCGGCCAGGGTCGGGATAACTCCAGAATTTTCCTGAAAGAAAATCCCGATGTCATGGCACAAATTGAAAACGAAGTCCGCGTTAAACTCGGCGCCCTGCCCAAAGAGCAGGAAGAGGATAAGTGAAAGTTCTCGATTTGGAGGCCGCCAAGCAAAAGGCTTTTCGTCTTTTGTCTTTGCGGCCGCATTCCGAAAAAGAGTTGGAAAAGAAGCTGCGGGAAAAAGGTTTTCCCGCAGCTGTCGTTAAAGAAACACTGGAAAAACTCCACGATTTGAAGTATCTCGATGACTCGTCTTTTGCGAATCAATGGGCGCGCAATCTGATTGTGAATAAAGTCTGGGGAAACAAGAAGGTAATCGCCGGCTTGCGCGAAAAAGGCATCTCAGCCGAGTTGATTAATTCATCCATTGAAAAAGCGCGCGAGGAGTTGTCGGAAGAAGCGGCGATTGAAATTTTAATCAAAAAAAAGACGGCTAAACAGAAGTCGGCCGCTTTAGATGTGAAGGAAAAGCAAAAAATTTTTCAGGCTCTTATGGGACGGGGATTCCCGCCGGGACTGATTTTAGATAAACTAAGGAAGATAAAAAAGGAAGATATTGATGGCGAAGACCGGGAATGAAATCAGGGAAAGTTTTTTAAAATATTTTGAAAGCAAGGGACACACCGTCGTGGCGAGTTCGTCGCTGATCCCCAAAGATGACCCCACATTGCTTTTCACCAACGCGGGCATGGTTCAGTTCAAGAACGCATTCCTGGGGCTGGAAAACAGGGGCTATACCAAAGCGGTATCATCTCAGAAATGCGCGCGTGCCGGCGGCAAACACAACGATCTGGAAAATGTCGGCGTCACCGCCCGTCATCATACTTTTTTCGAAATGCTGGGTAACTTTTCCTTTGGCGATTATTTCAAGGAAGAAGCCATCGCCTGGGCGTGGGAATATTTGATTGAGGTTGTAAAACTTCCCAAAGAAAAGATTTGGATTACGATTTTTAAAGACGACGATGAAGCTTTTGAAATCTGGAATAAAAAGATGAAAATTCCCGCGGAGCGCATCGTTCGCATGGGTGAAAAAAGCAACTTCTGGATGATGGGCGACACCGGTCCCTGCGGCCCCTGCTCCGAAATTCTCTATGACCAGGGCGAAGTCACCGGTTGCGGCCGTCCCGAATGCGATGTTCACTGTGACTGCGACCGCCATCTGGAAATCTGGAATCTGGTGTTTACGCAATTCGACCGCGATGAGTTGGGCAAGCTGACTCCATTGGCCAAACCCAGCATTGATACGGGCATGGGACTGGAGCGTCTGACCGCTGTCATCCAAGGCAAGAAGAGTAATTATGATACAGACTTGTTCACGCCGATCATCCGCTTTGTGGAAAAAATCTCCGGCAAGACCTACGGGCAGAACGCCGATAATGATGTTTCCATCAGAGTTATTGCCGATCACAGCCGCGCGTTAACATTCCTTATCGGCGACGGCATAACGCCCAGCAATGAAGGACGCGGTTATGTGCTCAGAAGAATTCTGCGCCGCGCCGCCCGTCACGGTAAAATGCTGGGCATCAACGAACCTTTTTTAAATGAAAGCGCAAAAGTTGTCATTGACATGATGAAGGGCGTTTATTTAGATCTGGTGGAAAAATCCTCTTTCATTACCAAAATGATTTTAAACGAAGAACAGCGCTTCATGGAAACGCTAGACGCCGGTCTGCGCATTCTTAATGAAGAAACAGAGGCGTTGAAAAAAGAAGGCAAATCGGTTCTTCCCGGTATGTTGATTTTCAAACTCTACGACACCTACGGGTTCCCCACGGATTTGACAGCGGATATCGTCAAGCGCGACGGTTTCACTCTGGACAACGAAGGCTTTGAAGCCGAGATGGAGCAGCAGCGCGCACGCGCACGCGGCGCCTGGAGGGGCAGCGGCGAGGAAGCGGTTGCCGAATGCTATCTCAAAACATCGAGCTCCGGTGTCACAACCGAATTCTGCGGTTACGAGAAAATCAAAAAAGACAACGCGGAAATACTGGCGATATTCATCGACGGGAAACCGGCCGAAAAAGCCGGCGAAGGACAGCGGGCAGAAATCGTTCTGGACAATACGCCATTCTATGGCGAAGCCGGCGGCCAGATCGGGGATACCGGTTACTTAAAGGGAGTAGGATTTAACTTTACAGTTGAAGATACAAAAAAACCCGTCGAGAATTTCATTGTGCACAGGGGAATTGTCAGCAAGGGTGAAATCAACGTCGGCGCCAGGGCAAAACTGGTTGTTGATGAGGAAAGAAGAAAAGCGATTGCCGCCAACCATTCCGGCACGCATATTTTGCAAGCAGCCCTAAAAGCGGTTCTCGGGGATCACATCAAACAATCCGGTTCACAGGTTACGGCGGAAGGATTACGGTTCGACTTCACCCACTTTTCCAAAATCAGCGATGAGGAAATGACGCGGATTGAAGAAATCGCCAACGATATGATCCGCAAAAATGTGGACGTAAAGACGGAAATCTGCGCGCTGGAAGACGCGCTCAAGACCGGCGCAACAGCCGTTTTCGATGAAAAATACGGCGCAACCGTGCGCATTGTGAAAATGGGCAAGATGAGCATAGAGCTTTGCGGCGGCACACATGTAAAGCGCACCGGCGACATCGGCCTTTTGAAGGTCGTTCACGAATCGGCCATTGCCGCGGGTGTGCGCAGAATTGAAGCCGTCACCGGCCGGGAAGCTTTCAGGCGCTTCCAGCAAACCGAAGAAGAACTGAAACGCGCGGCAGGATTGTTCAAAGCAAGTCAAATGGAAGTCTATGATCGCGCCGAAAAAATTCTGAAAGAAAAACGGGAACTGGAAAAAGAAATCGAGGCGCTCAAAGAAAAACTTGCTGCAAGGGATTCCGGCGACCTTATCAATCAGGCCAAAGAAATCGGCGGCGTGAAAGTGCTGGCGGTGGAAGTAGGTATCACCGATGCCAAAACACTGCGCGACTTCGGCGACAAACTGCGCGACAAGCTGGCATCCGGCATTATCCTTCTGGGCAGCAAGGCCGGTGATAAAGCAATGCTTTTGTGCATGGTCACCAAGGATTTGGCCGAAAAATATCACGCCGGAAACATCATCAAGGAACTGGCGCCGATCGTCGGCGGCAGCGGCGGCGGACGCCCCGACATGGCTCAGGCCGGCGGCTCCCAACCGGAAAATTTAGGCAAAGTATTTCCAGCGCTGGAAAAAATATTACTAAAATAAGTAACAGCAACTCCTTTTGATTGACTTATATCTGAACAACAAAAGAAGCCTTTATGACGATTGAATCTTTAAATATGTTAGATCATGTTCGTCAATCATTTAACTCTACGACAAGCAGAGCTGATCGATCGGAAATTGGGCAATTCCTTACCCCCTTTTCAATAGCCGACTTCATGTCATCTTTTTTTGAAGCCACAACGAAGGAAGTCAGAATACTCGATCCCGGCGCTGGAGCAGGCGTTTTGTTTGCGGCTTGTGTAAAGAAATTACTTTCACAAAATAAACTGCCCGCTTCTATAGAAGTCGTTGCCTATGAGACAGACAGAGCGATCTTACCTTACCTTCAAGAAACAATGAATCAGTGTGCAGAGCTATGCAAAGAAAAAAAAATTCTCTTCACGGGAATTATCAGAGCGGATGATTTTATTTCCTCTGTAATATCCGAAATGAAAGACATTCTTTTTTCTGTTCCTGTTAAACGATTCACTCACGCTATTCTCAATCCGCCGTACAAAAAGATCAATGGTGAAACAGACACAAAAACCATGCTCTATTCGGCAGGTATGGAAGTGGCAAATCTTTACGCCGCTTTTGTGTGGCTGTCCGTGCGCTTACTCGAACCGGATGGGCAGATAGTCGCTATCACCCCGCGCAGCTTCTGCAACGGACCATATTTCAAAAAGTTCCGAATTGCTTTTCTAGATTTGTTAAGTCTCAGACATATTCATGTGTTTGCCTCACGCAATAAAGCTTTCGGCGATGATAATGTTTTGCAGGAAAATATAATTTATTACGCCATACGAAACAAAAAAAAGCCTAACAAGGTTGTCGTTTCGACATCAGAAAGTGACGATTTCAATAATGCCAACACCTTGACCATTCCGTATGATCAAATTGTGCATTCCGATGATCGTGATTATTTTATTCATCTTGGCATTGATGACAGCACAATCAACATTATGAATCGAATGCAGTGTTTCAAATCAACTCTGGATAAGCTGAATTTAAGTGTTTCTACAGGACGAACTGTGGATTTCAGGGCAAAGAAATATCTGCGTAAATGCCCACAGGAAAATACCGCACCATTAATATATCCTTGTCATTTTCATGAAGGCTTTATTAACTGGCCTCTCGAATCGGGGAAAAAACCTAATGCCATCATTTCTTCGCCCGAGACATCCGAACTCTTTTTAAAAAAGGGCTATTATGTCCTAATCAAAAGATTCTCTTCCAAAGAGCAGAAACGCCGTCTTATGGCCGCGATATATGATCCTTCAAGAATTGCTGCTCCTTTTGTGAGCTTTGAGAATCACGTTAATTATTTTCATCGGGATGACAAAGGTTTACCTGAAAAACTGGCAAAAGGGCTTGCCCTTTATCTGAATTCTTCAATTGTTGATCAATATTTTAGACTATTCAGCGGTCACACACAGGTTAACGCCACAGATTTGCGCAAGATTCCTTACCCCACTGAGAAACAGCTTATAGGATTTGGTGATTACATACGGGAGCAAATGCCGGACCAGCAGACTATTGACGATATCATAGAAAAGGAGTGTGGAAACTGCGCCTAAAAAAGTAAACAAGAAAAAAGCTGAACAGAAAATAAAGGACGCTTTAAATATACTTACAGCCTTGGGATTACCCAGACAACAGCTAAATGAACGATCTGCTCTAACACTTCTTTCCTTGCTTGCCCTTGAACCTGAAAGTAAATGGGCGGAAGCAAGTGATCCGTTAATGGGCATCACTCCGATGATGGATTTCTTTTCCGAATATTACGGGAAAAAGTATGCGCCGAATACCCGCGAAACGGTACGACGTCAAACTGTTCATCAATTTCTGCAGGCCGCGCTGATCGTTGCCAATCCGGATAAACCATCCAGACCGACCAATAGCCCCAAAGCCGTTTATCAGATGGAACCATCCGCTCTAAAATTACTTAAGAGCTTTGACAAACCGGAATGGAAAGACAATTTACGGAGATATCTACGCAAAGTAAAAACTCTCACAAAAATTTATGAACTGGAAAGAGAGATGCAGCGATTGCCTGTCAAGCTAATGGATGGCCAAGAAATCAAACTGTCTCCCGGAGGTCAAAATATCCTGGTTAAGAAAATTGTTGAGGATTTCTGCGCTCTCTTTACTCCCGGAGGTCAAATTATATATGTCGGTGACACTCAATTAAAATGGTCATTTTACGATAAAAAGGCTCTGGCAAAGCTGGACGTTACCATTGAAGAACACGGCAAAATGCCCGATGTCGTCGTGTACCATATAGAAAAGAACTGGTTAGTGCTGATTGAAGCTGTGACCAGTCATGGGCCTGTCAATCCCAAACGGCGGCAGGAATTAAAGAATTTATTTGCCGGTTCATCTGCCGGATTAGTTTTTGTGACGGCTTTTATTGACCGTCATGCTATGTTAAAATATCTTAATGACATTTCATGGGAAACAGAGGTTTGGGTTTCCGAGTCACCAACACATTTGATTCACTTTAACGGTGAGCGTTTCCTCGGACCATATGAGGACTAAAAGGGAAAATAGCTCAACATGCTTATCTCCGTCATTCTTGCCCATCCTGACCCAAAAAGTTTTAATCATGCCATCGCGCAGACGGCGGTGGAAGCGCTGAAAACAGCGCAAAAATTGGCTAAACGATGTTAAATAAGATGTTGATATGTTTTTCCCTAAAAGATATAATTTTATTATTCACTGATAAAAGCAAAAGGAGACATATATGGCCAGGCAAAAAGAACCAAATAAAATATTTGCCGGAAAAACAGCAATTATCACCGGCGCCAGTTCCGGCATCGGACGCGCAACAGCGCTGACTTTAGCAAAGGCCGGCGCGGCGGTCGTCGTTTCTGCCCGACGCAAAGACCGGCTTGCTAAAGTAGCCTCGGATATTCAGGCAAAAGGCGGCAAAGCTTTAGCCATAACGGGCGATGCCAGCCTAACGTCCGATACAGACAGGCTGCTGGAGAAAACATTAGAATGGAAAGAAGGCGGCCGTAAATATGATATCGTCGTGGCCAATGCCGGCCGGGGCCTGGCAGGCGGTACGCTGTCAAGCGATAATTTCCAATGGGAAGAAGTTTATAATACCAATGTACTCGGCACTGCCTACCTGATGCGGTCCGCAGCTAAATATTTTATCGAGCACAAGAGAGGCGATATAGTGGCTATCGGTTCGGTGGTGGGGCGAAACATTTCTCCATTCAGTGCGTTTTACGGCTCCAGTAAATTCGCCATCGGTGCCATTACGGAAGGACTGCGTCAGGAAATCTGCAAGTACGGTGTACGAGTATCGTTGGTTATGCCCGGCATCGTAGTCAGCGAATTTCAAAAAGTTGCCGGTTACAATGAAGATAATTTCTACAAGGGAATTGCGCATATGGGCAAGCTGCTGGAGCCGCAGGCAATAGCGGATGGCATCTGCTGGCTGCTCATTCAGCCACCGAACGTAAATGTGAGTGAACTCATTATTAGGCCGACAGGACAGAATTATCCCTGATGATGACTTCATAAAATGGCCTGCATAAAAATGATAAAAACGTCATTGCATATCCTCCACTGGCGGAGGTGTCACGCAGTGACAGAGGCGGATCAAGTATATGGAAAAATCCACCCCCTGCCCCCGCCAGCAGGGGACAAGCAAAAAGCATAATAACGAAAACCTGATTTCACTAAATTCAAGTGATACCTTTTTGTCTTCACCGGCAAATTAAGTTTATATTATCACCCCCAGGCAAATACATTTTTTATTTTCTTGAATACCGCCTTATTTTTGTTAATTCCAATTATGCTCAGAAATTCTTTTTTTTTACAATTATCTCATATAAGAGATCAATAATATTGATTTTTATGTAAAAACCTCCATCGGCACTTTTGTTAAATAATATAAATTTGAACCAAAATAATTAAATAGTGCAATTTTTGTTTGACAATAATGTTATTTATAAGTAGGAATACGGCAAACAATTGCCGATGGCCTTATGAAACAACTTTTTAAACCCGAAGACGTAGAAAGAAAAGTTATCCTTATATTAAAGATTCTGAACGAAAGTCCGGAACCTATGGGCGCTCGTGTAATTGCCCGGCTGATGAAGGAACGCAATGTTCAATTAAGCGAAAGGACGGTCCGCTATCATCTTGGACTTATGGACGAAAGAGGACTGACCAAACTTGTCGGCAGGCGCGATGGAAGAATCATTACCCGCCTGGGACAGGACGAAATCAACAATGCGCGTGTACAGGATAAAATCGGCCTTTCCATCTCCCGCATTGATGTACTTTCTTTTAAAACAACTTTCGACCTCAAAAAGATGCGCGGCTTGACTCCTATAAATATTTCATTCTTTCCGCAGGATCAATTCAAGAAAGCTCTGGCATTGATGAAACCGGTTTTCAAGAAGGGACTTGCCGTAAGTTCCCGCGTAGCAATTGCCACGGAAGGAAAATCTCTCGGAGATATTGTTATTCCCAAAGGGAAAATAGGTCTGGCAACTGTATGCAGCATCTTAATTAACGCTGTTCTTTTAAAACACGGGATCCCCATCGATTCCAAATTCGGCGGGATACTTCAGGTAAAAAACGGTGACCCATTAAGATTTGTAGAATTGATTCATTATTCCGGTTCATCACTTGATCCGTCAGAAATATTTATCCGCGGTAAAATGACCTCGGTTGGAGATGTCGTGGAAAAAGGCGAAGGGAAAATTCTGGCTAATTTCCGTGAAATACCGGCTCTGAGCTGTAATCTTGTTGAAGATATCAAAGGCCAATTGGTCAGATCAGGAATCAATGGCATTCTTTCTATCGGCAGCACCGGAAACCCGGTCGGGCAAACTAACGTAGATTTAAACAAAGCGGGAATGATTCTTATCGGCGGATTAAATCCGGTAGCCAGAGCCTATGAAGAAGGATTGGATGCAGATAATAAAGCCATGTCCACCGTAATGGAATATGAAAACCTGCAAAGCATTGAAGAAATTTAATTAACAATAAATATTTTTAAAGGCAAAAATGTATGGGATGTTATTCGTGAACAGGGTATCAAGGTTGATATAGCCCTGCCCTGCGCTACTCAAAACAAAATCGACGGCAAAAATGCCGCGGCTTTAGTAAAAAACGGCTGTATCTGCGTGGCTGAAGGCGCCAACATGCCTTCCACTCCCGAAGCCATCAAGATTTTCCAGAACAAGAAAATCCTTTATGGTCCCGGCAAAGCAGCCAATGCCGGCGGCGTAGCCACATCCGGCCTCGAAATGAGCCAGAACAGCATGAGATATTTATGGACACGTGAAGAAATTGACAACCGTCTGCTTATAATTATGAAGAGCATTCACAAGGCCTGCTATGACACGGCTGAAGCTTACGGAAAGATCTGTTCC
>MAEO01000150.1:0-36406 GCA_001683985.1 Smithella sp. M82 | reverse complement strand
GTTATTTAAAAACTATCCTCATCAAATCCCCCTCCATCCCCCTTTTCTAAAGGGGGAAGTTCCCCTCTTGGGCAAAGAGGACAGGGCTTGAGTTCCCCCCTTTTCTAAAGGGGGGTGAGGGGGGATTTTCATGCTCCTTTGTGACGGCGTGCCGTCATGTGGGTTTCACATTATTTGTTCTGTAACCTGAATTAAGAAACAGGGAGGATTATTGTTATCTGATTTATATGAAGATATTATAACAATGGTCACTATTGTCGAGTCAGATCTTCTTCTGTCAACTGAAAAGGACGCGGTTCAAATCCCAAATCGCGACGGGCATCATCGTGGCTAAAAACAAGATCCTGGTTCATTCTTTGAGCCATAGCAACCGACCACTTCCTGAAAGGCGGTAAAACTCTTAAAAACAATAATGCCAACCGGAAAAGCCAGAGAGGAAATGTTACAATACGCGGCCTTTTATGTAGAGCAGCAAAAATACGATTAACCATCTCTCTGTAACTAATTATTTCTTTACCGGATATGTTATAACATTTATTCATTGCGGCTTTTGAAGTCAGCGCAGCAACACAGCATGACGCAACATCCTGAGCATGTATAGGCTGCCTCCGTCCGCATGCTGTCCCCAACACAGGGAAAAAAGAAAAGCGCCGGATAAAAGAAGCAATCACGCTGATATTCTTATCATGCCCGGGATCGTAAATCAATGTCGGCCTCAATATGGTAAAAGTTAACTTCTCTCTTTCTGCCCAGGCAATCAAATCTTCTTCGCCTTCAGTTAAATCTTTTGCAATTTTTTTTCTTGTTTATCTGAAGATTCACTTTTGGTAAACCTGCTTGTAGATGAAACAGCCACAACATGCCTGGCATCATGGGCCAAAAGCAGCGCAAAGTATTCTGACAAAACCGCGATAGGCGCAAGACTTATCCAAAAATTAATCGGTTTTTCTGATTCTTGAATCCTGCTGCCGTCTGATAGTTTCGATGTTGCAAGTAACTGCCACGTTATCCGTTGATTTTCTGCAGATTCTTTTACATTTTGCGTCCGGCGTGAAAACGCCGCAACATTCCAACCTTCTTCAACCAATAATGGCAGCAAATATTTCCCAATGATACTTGTTGCGCCGATAACTCCGACACAGCCTTTATAACCAACCATGCAGCAACCTTTCTCCGACACGACGGACGCTATGCGAAACAGCCATCGCACCGAATCTTAACCACACCCCTGTTGCCACCACCAGCATCAAGACACCCGGATACTGATGACGGAAAAATTTACCATAGAAGCGCATCATGCCTTTGTGTTTATGCCATTCCACAAAAATCGGCCTCGTTTTACTGCATGTCCCCTGATGATGAGTTACATGAGCATCAGGAACAAACATTATTTTCCAACCACGCTGGCGAAAGCGCATGCACCAATCCAGATCTTCACAATGCAGAAAATACCCTTCATCCAACAGACCGACATCTTTCAGCGCCGCACGATTTACCAGCATACACGATCCGGAAATAGCTTCAACCTCAACAGGAACATCCGGAAGTGGCTGATGATGAAGCAGGAAATCCGAGAAAAGCCTGGGGTAGCGTTTGCGAAAGTTGAAAAAGCCGAAGACGCGAACGAAAGACCTCCATGGTGTCGGCACGGCGCGTCGCCCTCCCGGTTGTTCCGTGCCATCAGGATTGAGAACCAGAGGTCCGGCCATCCCCGTTTGCTGTGATGATTTCATACAGATCAGTAATTTCTCCAGAGCATCTTGTGCAGGCAGACAATCCGGATTCAGAAAAAGCAAATATTCACTTTCCCCGGCAGCAACGACACCTATATTACAAGCCTTGGCAAAACCAAGGTTTTTATTATTGCGAATGCATATCAAATGAGACTGCGAAAGCGCCAGATTCTCAATAGATCCCATACTGTGATCAGTAGATCCGTTATCAACTACGATCACTTGTGCAACAGGCTTTAAATCCAAAAGCAACTTTACAGTTTCATTCAGTACAGAACCTGCATTATAGTTAACAACGATAGCGGATACTTTAGACAATTAATAAGACCTCCAGCGGAATTGTGACAAGCGGGGGAAAAAACTTTTATCCAGAATCTTCCAAATTTCACCAACGGAAGTAACTCGTTTTCGTTGAATATCATGTCTCTTTTTCCACATACCGGGAATACCACAGAGCGCGTCCCATTTTGCCTTCAAGATCACTGTGGCCTGTCCACGCAAGGAAAACCAAACTATGGTCACAATATTAACTGCGATATGCGCAGGAAGCAACAACCAAAAAAGCATGCCGGGCATGTTCTTAACATATGTCCATACCATATTCCTGTGACCATGGTAAACGGCAAAATCGCTATGCCGGTTTCCGGTTGTCGCCGCTCCTACATGATAAGCCACTGCATCAGGGACCAGCAAACAACGATGGCCGGCCAGACGCATTCGGAACCCCAGATCGACATCTTCACAGTAGCAAAAATAATCTTCATCAAATCCGCCCACCGATTCAAATATATTACGCTGATATAGAGCTGCTGCTGCACAGGCGGAAAATATCTCTCGAGGTTCCGCAACATTATTGGGAATAGGCCGGCAATTACCTTTTCGCCATGCCAATCCGGATACATGCATCGTATCGCCATCACCGTCAAGAATCTCATGATTTGCAGATTGAGTAAGACGAGAAGCAAAGAATGAAAATTCAGGATGAGTACCTGCGGCAGAAATCATCTTGCTTAACCAATCCGGTTCCAGAAACGCATCCGGATTTACCAAGGCTATCCATTCATATCCCTCTGTTTTCTGAAAGAGCAGATTATTCCCCGCCGCAAAACCAAGATTTCTATCGCTTTTGTAAAATTGCACGGCAGGAAATCTATTGCAATAAACTTCTGCCAGATGATCGTCACTACTATTATCTAAAACAAAAATATCCGGTTTTACAGATTCCTGTCTAGCAATACATTCAAGACAGCGCAGCAGCATGGCCGATGATTTCCAATTTACTATCAGAATAGCAATATTTTTTTTCAATAAGACACCTTTCATACCTTTAAAGTTAAAATACCATTTTACAAAGATCGTATTGCAAACAAGTGAGATGGTCTGGTTTCTTCAGACAGGCAACAGGGATTTATAAGTGTAAAACTGCTCAGGGTTGATGTTCATGCTGCAGCCTGTTTCTGCGCCAGCGAGCCGAAGTAAACCATACTTGGCGTCTTCTTGTCAAAGTTTTGATGCCACCTTTTATCATTGTAAAATTTGAAGTATTCAGTAAGCCCTCTTTTTACTTCCGTCATCGAACCATAGGATTTGAGATAGACATCCTCATACTTCACGCTTTTCCAAAGTCGTTCAATAAAAACGTTGTCCATCCAGCGGCCTTTGCCATCCATGCTGATGGCAATGTTGTTCGATTGCAGGGTATCGGTAAAGACGTCTGCTGTAAACTGAGAACCTTGATCCGTGTTAAAGATTTCAGGACAACCATAGTGGACAATGGCTTCTTCCAGGGCATCTACGCAAAATGAACTGTCCAGGGTATTAGAGAGTCTCCAGTCCAGGACATAACGACTGGCCAAGTCCATATAGCCGGGGTCACCTGCAGGAAGGCCGTAAAAGGCATGTCCTACCACTTTGTGTAATCCTAAAATTACCCCTCCGTGTTGAACCGTCTTGTTTGGAAACAATAACTTAGTCCCTACTGCACCAACCCGGCTTTGTTGGGCGTAACCAAGCATTTCCTCAAGCCAATTGGAGGAAATGACCTCAATATCATTGTTAAGAAAAACAATGTAATCACCTTTTGCCTGGCCTACGGCAAAATTATTTATTTCTGCATAATTAAATCTTTTGTTAAATGGAATTACCTTACAGTTGGGTATTGTATGATTTGAGTAAAATATTCCAGTGCTGCTTTATCCTTACTTCCGTTATCAATGATAACTAACTCATAATTTTTATAGCTGCTTTTTTCGCGGATTGAGTTAATACACTTCTGCAATAGAATTGCTTTATCCTTTGTTGGTATAATAATGCTTATTAATGGGTTATAAGAAAGTTCAGCCAATTTTTCCTGATGATGGGTTAATAAAACTTTAACTTTTTTTGCCTCCCTGTTAAGCCACATCTTATAGTTAAAATTTCGGCCGGTATAATAAAACAATAACCCTTTTAGGTGATGCTTTTTAAGATAGCGGCAACTCCTTCTGGCCAGCTCTATTAAGCCTTGGTTGCGTATTACCCAATGAATTTTGGTTAAAATTAAAAGTAGGTTATCCTTAACTGGCATTTTTCCTTTGAATTTTATACATAATTAATTTCAAAATAAGTTAACATAATACTCCGTAATACTCCGTAAAAATTGTTTTAATGCGTGACGATTATTAAATCATTACCTACTAACTAATAATTGTTTATTTGCTATATTTTTATATATTCTATGGTATTCATAGGCTTCCTGTTCTATAGTTGGAATTATTATCTTTGATATATTATCTTTTAATTTGTTAAGCATTTCCGGGTCAGCGGCTATCATTTCAAGAATTATTCTTAAGTGCTCCGGGTCACCTACTTTAAAGGTATACCCGTTAAAACCATCACTAATTTTTTCAGCCATTCCACCTATATTAGAAGTAATTACGGGAACATTGTAACCCCTTCCAAAGCTAAGTTCAACAATTTCCAGTAATTTTACTTAATTTTTCCGGCAAAGCGGAGCTTACAGTGGGGGTTTTATATACACGAGTTTACATACTCATTTGATATACGTATTTATATGCTTCATCCAACTTTTCTTGGCGCAAATGTGCTTCATGTTTATTTAGAGGTACTCTAAAAATAAGAATAGTTTTGGGAATAAATAAAAAGTCTTTTTGCTTAGAGTATCGTTTCAGCAACTCCCAGTCCTCCAAATATTCTAAACTTTCATTGAATCCTCCCATTTCGTCATAGAGACTTTTATGGAACATAAAACTACCTATAGGTATAAAATTTCTATATTTTAATTCATATTTGCTGAAATCCTCGCTATAGCCATGCTCGAGGATTATTGTCAATCTATCCTTCGTTCGTGCCTTGAAGCTAAAACCGTAACATAGCTTATAATCTATATTGTTGGTAAGATTTGAAAGAAGTGTTTCCACTGCATCACTAAATAATAAATCATCGTCATCTAAAAACATAATATACTCACCTGAACAATGTTTGAGGCCTATATTCCCAACATACGACCTGTTTCTAGTTAACGAATTATGTATATATAAAATCCTCAAGTCACCAAACTCTTTTATAACTCGATATGCAATCTTACTGCGATCCTCCACCACAATAACTTCTAAATTTTTATATGTCTGATTCCTGACTGATTGTAAAGCATCTCTTAAATAATCAGGCCTAGCATAGGTCCTTATGATAATCGACACCATGGGATAACCTTTAACTACGCCTTGTTTTACAAAAGCTCCCTGTCGTCGTATTTCATAATCCCATTTTATAAAACGTGCTACTTGATTTTTGCAAGGATATTTTTTCCGTGATCTTTTTACTATAAACTTTATATATTGTATTATTATGTTTACTGTAATGCTCAATGTATATTTTGGTTTATATAAAATAGCTTCTGGTAAGAGCTTAAAGTATGCGAAAATATCTGTTTTTGCTCCATATTTTAGCCGTAGGTAAAAATTAGAAATTAAACCATAAATGTGTTGTGCCGGCTTAAACGTTTTTTCATCGGCAAAAGTATTATGTTCTACTACTGCACTAGGAACATATCGTAAGCGATAGCCAGCTATTCTTAGACGCCATGATAAGTCAACATCTTCTCCATAAAGAAATATGCTTTCATCAAATCCTCCTATATGTGTAAATGCCTCACGACTCACTAATAGACATGCGGCAGATACCCACTCAACTTCAAGTGATACCGGGTCATAGAGGTGTGGATGCTCGTATGGTACTTGACGTGCTTCAAAAGCAACATAATTAAAAGAATGCAAATAAACTGCTGATGATGCAAGTTCTGTTAGAGTTTCCTTATATAAGACACAATCGGGATTAAGAAAAAGCAATAGCTCTGCATTAGAGCTTTTTGTAACTTTATTAATGGCTTTTCCAAAGCCAATGTTTCTTTTAGACTCATATAATCTAATTTGTGTAAATTCTCTCTGTAATCCTCGTATAATTTCTAGTGTATTATCCTTAGAGGCATTATCCCAAATATGAATATTGCAAAGAGATGGATATTTATTTTGATGTATGGACTTTAAACATGCTTCAATTGTATTTGAGCTATTATATGTAACAATGATGATATCCACTGTTGGCAACATGGTTGGTATATCAATAGGATTATAAACTCCATGTACTCTCTTAAATCGTAGTTCAATAGAAAGTTGATTTGGTATCCAATTAGAAATTATGGTTGATTTTAGTCTTTTTAAAAAGCGTTTCGGATTGAAAAATAGAAGTTTCATTAATTTTGTTAAATGTGAATAAAATTTGCGGCGCGTTGAATTAGATGGTAAAATCCTATTAACAATCAAAGCATATATTTTTAACATCTGCCAACCTAAGGAATCTTGAATTTCGGTTATTTCTCCACGAAGAGCCCGTATCTCATGATGAAAAGCGGTATTTTCTTCTTGTTTAATTTGCAAAGCATTACTTAGCTCAGTAATTTGAGCGTCTTTGCAGTCTATTAAAGACTTGAGAGCGGATAAAGTAGTTAGCGTAGCTCCCTTTATAAACTGGGAGAAAGCATCCGAAGAATTGTTTGCCGTGCCCTTGAGTTCCTTAAGCAACTCTACCAGCAGGCCGCTACTTTTTTCTTTAGTAAAGTTCTCTTTAACAAATTTGTAACCGTTCTCACCCAATTCTCCAATTTTCTCCCTATGCCGGATAAGATGTTCTATTTTATCTGCAAGTTGACAGTAATTACCAGGCTCATACAAAAAACCATTGAACCCATCTTTAATTAACTCTGGTGTTCCCCCTATGTTTGTTCCTATAACAGGCTTTCTTAAGAGCATAGATTCTAATGTAATCCTTCCAAGGGCTTCGTTACGGGAACAAACAATAGCAATGTCTGCTTGATTGACAATAGGGTATGGGTTTTCTTTGAAATAAATAAACTTTACATAGGCTCCTAAATTTTCACCCTCAATTATTTCTTTCAATTGCTCCAAATAAACCGGTTCTGTATATCCCATTACTATCAATTCCACATCTAGCCTTCTTTGAATAAGTTCTTTAACTGCCAGAAAGGCATCTTTTTGTCCTTTGCTTTCCATAACACTTCCGAAAATTATCAATTTGGTTGCTTCTATTCTAGTAAAATAACTGTTCTCATCTTTATTGATAGTACTGGAAGGTATATCTATATGAGGATAGATGGTCAGGATGTTTTCAGAAGAAACCTTCCCGAAGAGAGTATTTTTCACCGCATTCGAGTTGGTCAATATGAGATTAGAAGAATCTCGGATAATCTTGAGAATTGTTTGAAAGGGTAGATGAAATTTAAGTTTATGGTCCAATTCGCCAAACTCACGGATAAACCAAACATGAGGTTTGCCAAGGAAGGAAGCTGCCACCGCTCCCCAGGGAATAACCAGTGTGTTGGTGAAAATAACGTCCGGATTTATTTTTCCTAAATCTCCCAATATATTGAGGACATTTTCAAAGCTGCTACTTAATCCAACCCTTACCTCTTCAGGTGAAGGTATATTACCCCCACACCACCAATGGTAATCAATAGTTAATGTTGATATCCCCGCTTCGTCAAACTTCCCCCTTAGCGGACCCTCATTAGGCAATACAACGGAACAAATGACCCCATAGTCTGTTACCAGTTGCTTACTCAACTCCAGCAGACTTCTTTCTGCCCCAGCAAGTTGAGACGAGTGAGAGAAGAATAATAAGCTAAGAGATTTCTCTTTCTTTATACAAAGTAAATTTGCGTTTCGGTTTTCATCCCCCTCGGGCAAGTAATCAATCCATTTCTTGAGGTTATCTGGCTTTAATTTATAGGTCATTCTTTTATTGTCATCTATAACATAGATGTCAAAACCATATTGGAAGACCTCTTTCAAAAACTCCGTGGGCTCGGAACCAGCGTTTTTCAAACATCTGGGATTAAATTCAATAATCAGCTTTATATCTTCAGTATTTCTGAGAAGTTTCCTCATTCCCTGAAGAACATAGGTTTCATGCCCTTCTACGTCCACCTTTATAATTACAGGGACTTTGGGAGTTTCTTTTAAAAAGCCATCAAGATGTATAGTTCGGACCCCAATCTCTTTGCTCGTGTTCTCCCAGGGCTGTTCATATAGACTACTTCGACTTGAGATTTCTGTTACCCGTAATTTTCTCAGTTCATCTTTATTTGAAACAGCCAGGTTGTGAAGTTCTATGTTTCTTAGTTGATTTAGGGCTGCATTTTGCTTTAGTATTTCAAAATTCTCAGGGACCGGTTCGAAGGCTATAGTCTTACAACCGGGATGGCTTGTTCCGACTAGAAGCGTGTAATAACCGTAATGTGCTCCAACATCTATAAAAAGCATATTATCTTTAGAATGGTTGAGCAACAGTTCAGAAGTAAAATCCTCAAACACATTGCCGCCATACCAATTTACGTAAAACCCGGGAGTAACCAGCATTTTGAAATCCCGTTTTACTGGTGTTATTAGCTCTAGTTTTTCCAGACCGTATTCATGTTTAAATTCTTCTCTATCCATCTTTGTTTCCCATCCAAGCTTATGATAAGGTTGTTTTGAATTTACCTTCTTTATTAACTTAGGTTATTTATTTTTGCCTTAAATTAAAATTAAATATAGTCTAAACATTGTACATGATGAATGATGATTTCCTCCCATATTTTCCTTTAGAACACCAGCTCGGCGTCATCGCCTAAAAAAAGGCGCAGGGCCCGGCGGCTGTTTTCTGCCCGGCAGACCCGGGCGTTTTTCCCTAAAAGGCTGTCTTCAATGCGCTGGACATCCCTAATCTCGCACCCTTCCAGAACAACCGCATGTTCTATACCAACGTTATAAAGCCTGTTGCCCTCACCTATAGCGGTAAAGGGGCCAATAAAACAATTTTCAATCAGACATTCTTTCCCGATAACCACCGGCCCCCTGATTACACTATTTTTAATTGCCGTGCCTTCGGCTACCTCTACCCGACCGCTGAGTTGGCTTGATTCGTCCATTTTCCCCTTGACCTCGGCTCTGGCGTAGGCATCCAGCACTGCCCGGTTGGCTTCCAGAATGTCATCCTTTTTACCGGTATCCAGCCACCAGCCTCTACATTCCGGGCAACAGATTAAATATCGCAACGATATTTTTAATTTTTAACGATGCAAAATTCTTTTTCAATGGATTTTTTTATTCCAGACTTAATTTTGTTCAAACAAATAAATTTTATAAATATTTATAGATATCTAATCCATAAATCTAAAGCGAATAATCTGAATGATTGCGGAGACTGCGTCTTTCCAGTTGATTTTTTTGCCTTCTTCGTAAGTGCGTCCGGAATAGGAAATACCCGTTTCATAAACACGCACTCGTTTCCCGTTTAATCTCATACGGGCTATTTTTGCAGTGATTTCCGGCTCAACGCCGAATCGCGGACTCCTGATTTTTATATTGTCAATAACTTCACGGGTAAATACTTTATAGCACACCTCCATATCGGTTAAATTCAAATTGGTCAGCATATTAGAAAGCGTTGTTACAATATTATTTGCCACTTGATGCCAGAAATACAAAACCCTATGCGGCTCACCAATAAAGCGGCTGCCAAAAACTACATCAGCTTTACCGTCTAAAACAGGTTGTAATAACTTCGGATAGTCGGCGGGATCATATTCGAGGTCGGCATCCTGGACGATAACGATATCGCCGTCAACCTTGGCAAAACCGTCCCTCAAGGCCGCGCCTTTCCCTTCATTGACAGTTTTGTTGACTAATTGAAATTTAATCGATGGATACTTATCCGGAAGTGACTGCATAATAGCCCATGTATTGTCGTCAGATGCGTCATTAATTAAAATCAACTCCCGTTGCAGATTTCCCGGCAGAGGTTGCGCAACAACCTTGCTTATAACAGCGTCAAGATATTTGTCTTCGTTGTAAACAGGCACAACAATCGACAGCATCCTAAACTTCCGTTTCTCCAACAATCCGGCTCCTTTCAAAATGCTTGGCGCTAAACCTATTTTCCCAAGTTATTATTCATTTTATCTTCAATTATATGGCCATGATCCATTTTTATAACACGAGTGCAAATTTTTTCTATCTGTCCAGGGTTATGTGATGCCAAAACAAGTATCGAAGATTTGTTAATAAATTCCAGAAGACGGTTTTCGGCTTTTTTACTGAAATCGGCATCGCCGACTGAAAGCCATTCATCCATCAAGACAATATCAGCAGGAAAGGTTGTACAAATTGAAAAAGCCAGACGCAAGGACATTCCGGTTGAATATGTTCTCATCGGCATTCTTATATACTGACCCAACTCCGAGAATTCAATGATGTCGTCAACATGTTTTTTGACTTCGGATTTCTCTATACCCATAAGAACGCAGCGCATAAATATATTTTCATAACCGGTAAACTCATTATCCATGCCCAGGGAAAGATCCAGCAACGAAACGATTGACCCATTAACTTCCATACTGCCCATTGTGGGAGCATAAACACCGGCTATTGCGCGCAGGAGCGTCGATTTTCCAGATCCGTTATGCCCCACCAGACCTACCCTCTCTCCCTCACCGATTGAAAACGAGATGTTGTCAATGGCGCAAACACTTATTCCATGAGCATCGTTGGCAATCTTGCCTCCGGTTGCCGCCCGCACGACGGCTTTTTTGAGAGATCGGCTTGATGAATCAAAAATGGGATAAAAAATTGTCAGATTTTCTGTTTTTATTGAAGTCATGATAATATCTACAACCAGTAAGCTACTCTGTTGCGGAATCGTTTAATTAAAAAAAACGTTATGATAGCCGATAAGACTATATATATTAATAGATTAATCCAGTGATAAAGATCCGGCGCTTTACCCAATAAGGGAGAACGCACCAATTCAATTATATGATAAAAGGGATTAAAATCGGTAATCCACGATTGTTTGGATCCAAGAGACTTTTTCATCCAGAAAATAGGGGTAAAAAAATAAATGAGCTGAAGAAACACCGTTATAATTTGGGTTATATCACGAAATCTGGTACAGATAATTCCAAGAATCACAGAAAGAAGAAAAAGCAGAATCAGGATAAGGATAACTGCCGGTATGATTAAAAAATATTCCCATAAAAACCCGTTTCCGAAGACAATTAATACTATAATAATAATAAGAAAATTATGAAGGAACAATATGATATTATACCATAATTTCCTCAACACATGAACTGACAGAGGAAGAGATACCTGTTTAATAATCGACTGAGACTGAACAAACATGGCGCAGGCATCGGTCAGTTGTGCGGAAAGCAGAAGCCATGTTATCTGCCCGATAGCGAAGTAGGGCAGGAATTCTTTGACTGGGGATTTAAATATCGTCGAAAACATTAATCCGATGCTGCCAACCATAACTCCCGTACTTATGGTAATCCAGAACGGTCCAATCATTGAACGGCGGTATCTTTGTTTGATATCGTACCATCCCAGCAGCGACCACATATGAAAATATTTGGCGATTGCCGTTATTTCATTCTTAATTATGCTTTGGGATTTTTTCATCTGAAAATACACATCTAAGTTATTGTTTATATTGTTATTTAAAAACTATCCTCATCAAATCCCCCTCAATCCCCCTTTTCTAAAGGGGGAAGTTCCCCTCTTCGGCAAAAAGGGCAGGGCTTGAGTCCCCCCCCTTTTTCTAAAGGGGGAAGTTCCCCTCTTGGGCAAAGAGGGCAGGGCTTGAGTTCCCCCCTTTTCTAAAGGGGGGTGAGGGGGGATTTTCATGCTCCTTTGTGACGGCGTGCCGTCATGTGGGTTTCATTTTATACCGTGAAAAAATTAAAATCAGTTTTTTTCGGAAACAAAATTATTAAACATTCGCTCCACGGCATCTTGTACTTTAGCAACCGCTAAGTTGTCAAGGCAATCGCTTTTACCGCTGCCATCACACCCCTTTTTTCTGCACGGCGAACAATCCATATCGGGCAGAATAACCTGATGTTTGTCTCCCACTGGAGCCCAATCACGCCAATCGGATGGGCCGTAAATGGTCAAGGTGGGTGTACCAACTGCGGCAGCAATATGAGGCGCGGCGCTATCTACTCCAATATGCAGTCTGCTTTTCTGCAAAACGCCGGCCATCTCCTGTAATGTTGTTTTGCCGGCGAAATTGCGCATTGCAGATGAATCGGCAACAGTTAATTCATCGGCACGTAATTTTTCTTCTTTAGATCCCAGAATCAAAACCGGCATTTTATATTTCTGCCAAATAAAAGAGATGATTTGCCGCCACTTTTCCATTCCCCATTCCTTGTAAGCCCAGCGCGAAAATGGATTAATTGTGACATAACCATTGGAAAAAGTGATGTTTTCTGATACCAATAATTCAATTACTTTATTTGCTGTTTCCATCGAAACAAATATTTGGGGAACGGAAGTTATTTCCTGTATCCCAAAACTTCTGATAATTTTTAGCGATTGTTCGGCAGCGCCGAGAATTCTTTCCTTCGTCTCAGGCGGAGTGGCAAGATGTGTAAACATTTTATTGCGCCAGTCAATTCCCTTATAATAAAGAGCAGCCCGCATTTTTGCTCCGCTTAATAAAGAAGTATAAGCTCCGCGATCATCCGCGCGCAGATCGAACAGCAAATCAAATTTTCCCCGGCGAATTGATTTCAGCAGATGCAAGCCCTTGAATATACCTTGCCGGTCAACTTGAAATATTTTATCAATATGAAAATCATCCAAAAGTAAATCCCCGTTCGGTTTTCTGGTTAAAACTGAGAGAACAGCCTGAGGGAAAGCATTTTTGACCGCCCAATAAGCAGGAATTGCCCAGACGACATCTCCAATATCGCCTAATTGAATAATTAATATTTTCCTGACAGGAATATCTATTTTATGTTGAGCCGAAATAATCATTTTTCCAGATGAATAGAATCTTTTAAAGAACGGTTTCATTTTCCTGCGGTGTATATTCGGGAACTATTTCTTTGAGTTTCTTCTTAATCGCACTGCCGTTGTGTTCCATTGAATATTTTATCAATTCTTCAATATCTTTATTCAGAACCTGTTTCATGTTTTGCAGATGTTTTAAACCGCTGGAGTAGTCATTAGAACGCAGCACCATTATTTTTTCATGACGGGTCCGTAGAATATCTTCTCCTTCCGTTATCAATTCTTCGTAAAGTTTTTCTCCGTCACGCAAACCGGTGTAAGCAATTTTAATATCTATGTCCGGCTCTTTGCCGGAGAGACGGATCAAGTCTCTTGCCATGTCTGCTATCTTAACAGGAGTTCCCATTTCTAAAATAAAAATTTCGCCGCCTTTTCCCATCGCCGCAGCCTGCAAGACCAGTTGTGTCGACTCGGGAATGGTCATGAAATAACGGTTTACTTCAGGATGAGTCACTGTTACGGGACCTCCTTTTTCTATTTGCCGCCGGAAAACCGGAACAACGGAACCGGAGGAGCCGATGACATTCCCGAATCTTACCGCCATTAAAAGAGTGTCTTTATTCTTTAACGACTGCATGATCAATTCCGTTACACGTTTGCTTGCTCCCATAACATTGACGGGACGGACAGCCTTATCCGTAGATACCAAAACAAAACGTTCCGCATGATGTTTAATCGCCATTTCCATTGCTACACGACTGCCGATAATATTATTGAACACTGCCTCCCAGGGATTCTTTTCCAGCATGGGAACATGCTTATAAGCCGCGGCATGGAATACAATCTGCGGCTTGTACTTTTTAAAGATATCCTCCATGAGAAGTTCGTTCTGCACCTGCCCCAGTATTGTTTCACATTGATTAAATTTATTTTCATTTTGTAGTTCCATCTGAATATTAAAGAGATTCGTTTCGCCGGCATCAAGCAAAACGAGATACTTAGGTTGATATTTTATCACCTGCCGGCACAACTCGGAACCGATAGAGCCGCCGCAACCGGTAATTAAGATGGTTTTCCCATAAAGATAACCGCGAATACCCGTGGTATCTAATTGTACCGGCGGCCGTCCCAGGAGATCTTCATAACTTATATCACGAAGGACCTTAATGCTGACCCGACCGTCAATAAGCTCGCCTATTCCCGGCAGTATTTTATAAGAAACATCACAGTCTTTGCAGGTTTCAACTATATTTCTAATCTGATTTCCTTTAGCTGAAGGTATGGCAATAAGTATCTCTTTAACATCTTCTTTCTCCAGGATAGTCGTAATGTTTCCCAGATTTCCCAACACCGGCACTCCATGAATTGACCGTCCTTTCTTTTGCGGATCATCGTCAATAAAACCTACTACTTTATAGTGCAACTGATTGTTCTCGAAAATTTCACGCAATATTTTTTCGCCGGCGTCTCCCGCTCCGATTATCAACACATTTTTATAAGCCACTTTGGGAAACAATTCTTCTCTGATTCGTGTATTGGCAAACCCAGAATAATAAGAACGAACAGCCATCAACTTACCGCCGACTAATAGAAAAGTGAAAACACCGTCCATGAAAAAAATGGATCGGGAATATCCCTTAAAACCGCTCATATACAAAATTATCGCGAGGATTAATAATGTGGATAATAAACATGCTCTCGCTAAAAGCCAGAAATCCCTGATGCTGGTATAACGCCACATTCCCCGGTAAATTCCGGAAAAAATAAAAACGATGGTCTTTAGAGGAATAATCCAGAGAAGAATTGTTTTTATTTGCTGAAAGTAAAACGGACTAATTGAAAATTCAAAACGAAACAGATAGGAAATGACAATAGATATCGCAAATATTAACACATCACTGAAAATCATTAAATACATTTTAGGGTTTTTTATCTGAAGATACATAATTAGTGTGCCACGCCTTCTTTCTTAATAACCTTGAAAAGGGTATTCCATAAAATTTTGAGATCAAAGAAGAAAGATTTATTTTTCAAATAATACTCATCATATTCCACCTTAACGGGAATCGGCAGATCATCGCGTCCATTTATTTGCGCCCATCCCGTGATACCGGGAATTAATTGATGAATACTTTTTTTCGTCCGCAGGGCAATCAAATCATCCTGATTGAACAATGCGGGACGCGGACCGACAAAACTCATATCTCCTTTAAGCACACTCCAGAGCTGAGGTAACTCATCGAGACTTGTTTTACGAAGAAATGATCCGAACGGTGTCAGGTAATTTTCAACATTTTCCATAAGATGAGTTGCCACCACCGGAGAATCTTTACGCATTGTGCGAAACTTCGGCATGTTGAAATTTTTATTGTCTTTGCCGACCCGCTCCGACCAGTATATAGCCGGGCCGGCTGAAGTGAGTTTTATCAGAATAGCGATCAAAGCAATGGGCAGCGCCATTATAATGATTAAGATTAACGCTGCTGTGAAATCAAAAAAACGTTTCATCTTTCCCCTTGTTATTTCAACCGGTACCATAGTTGACCGATTATTTCCTTCACGGCAAAAGAAGTTTTATAAAGCTCTTCCGATTGCGGGATGTATCTGATAACAATGTTTTTCCGGGGAGATGAATATAAATAATGAGCAGGCAGAGGCGCTACATTAGTAAAATATTTTTTGAATTCCCCTTCGCTTCTCTTCATGTGGAAAGCCGAGGTAACCAGACCAATAACGATATTCTTATTTGCAAACATTTTGTTTACTTCGACGGCATTTTGTGCGGTATTTTTCGATTTTGATTCAATTTTGATCTTTTCTTTAGGAACTCCCAATTTTTCCGCCAGCCTTGTCATTACTTCCGCTTGAGACAATCCGTCAGATCCTGCTCCGCAACAGACAAAATACTTCGCACCGGTTTTATTGTAAACAATGACAGCATGAAGTACCCGAAGAGATTGTATTCCTGAATTAAAAGTAGTTTTTAAGGCGTTAATTTCTTTTGTTCCGCAACCTAAAACGACGATGGCATCAATATTTCTATTTATGCCGGTCTGATCATTAATATAATCTTTTTCCAAATAATAACATAGATAATCGGCTACCGGAGCAATACTTGCTCCGTAAATTAACACGACAGAAAGCAATAAAACCAAAGCGCTGTTTTTCTTTTTACAATTAATAAAAAAAAGGACACAAGATACCAAAATTAAAACAAACACAATAAAAAGAGGATCAAGAAATCCTTTGAAAACAGTATAAACTTCTTCCATCAATCCATTCGCCTCCCCGGTTCAATGTATTAATTTAGTAAAACTCTTCTTAAAATCGCCAATACAGCATTACAACCCTGTTTTTCCAGTTATCTGATAAAAATAGATAACTTATCGAAGAAACCGGTAATTACTACTAAAATCACACCATGCTGTCAACGTATTAGTACGCTTTATTTTGTTTTGCCGGTTGCTGCCTTTTCTGGAAATGCCAACAGATTAACCTGGAATACATAATCAATTTATCTCGCAACTTTCTATTAAGACCAAACGTCAAAATAACAAAAATAAAATTAAAAACTCCATTTGCCAATAATCGCAAAAAAATTATGCTGCCGGTCAAATAACAATAGATAGGATTGTGCCATTTTCTTAAAAATTGATAACGTGAGCGGTAAAATTCGATCCGTGAATTTATATTATGTCCGATACTTTGTCCCTGTAAATGATAGATAAAAGCATCCGGCACCTGATAGACTTTCCAGTTCTTTAGACGCATTGTGTAAGCCAAATCTGTTTCTTCAAAAAAGAAAAAATAGCGTTCATCAAAGAAACCTGTTTCATCCAATGCTTTTTTCCTGATCATCATGCAGGCGCCAATTGCTGAATCGACTTCAATAGGTGATGTGTGTTTGTATCTCTTACTGGGAAACTGTCGGGGAAACAAAAATTCTAAAATAGAAGTATTTGTGACAAGTGTAAGCAGACTGGGAAATGAAGCAACTGAATTTTGTTTGCTGCCGTCGGCATTCAACAACTGACCGCAAACAATGCCTGCCTTTTCATTTGTATTACAAAAATTCCATAATTTGTTTACCGATCCATGACTCAATACAGTATCGGAATTTAATAAAAGAGCATAATTGCCCTTCATTATTGAGAAAGCCTGATTATTTGCAGCCCCGAATCCTTTATTTTCGCGATTAATTATTCTGATGACGGAGGGAAATTCACTTTCCAACATTTCCACAGAACCATCTGATGAAGCATTATCAACAACGATGACTTCAAAAAGTAGATTATTGATAGTTTGATATATCGAATTCAGACAATTTTTCAGCAGATCTTTTGTATTCCAGTTGACAATAATGACCGATAAATCAACTCTGTCATCCGAATAATCACCATGACGCTCATTCATCAGTCATTCACCATACCATTTCATCTGAAAATACACATCTAAGTTATTGTTTATATTGTTATTTAAAAACTATCCTCATCAAATCCCCCTCAATCCCCCTTTTCTAAAGGGGGAAGTTCCCCTCTTGGGCAAAGAGGGGTTAAGGGGAGATTTTCATGCTCCTTTGTGACGGATACCGTCATGTGGGTTTCATTTTGTTCAGTTCGCTTAATTTAGCATACTTGAAAAATTTATTGACAGAATCAGTAACAGCCAATGTCAATCCCGGCATACCGTCTAAGATTCCTAAACGAAAAAAATAATCCTGAATAAAAGTAAAGAAAGCACGCAGAAAAGCTCCGCCGGTGGTGGAACTTTTTCCTTCTTTAAAAGCGGTTTCGGCACCAAGTGTTGAATACCTGTCAATTTTCCGGATGATTTTACTCAACCGGCTTTCGGTATAATGCTCGATAACAACATCTAAATATCCGATTTCGCCCTGCACCTCAACCGACTCGTGAACAAGCGCCAGACTCATCTTTCCAACTCCTTTACGAAATAAACGAACAATTCGGTCCGGCCACCAACCGGCATGTTTAATCCAGCGGCCTTGAAAATAATTTTTCCGGGGGAAACTGAATCCTGCCTGCCTAACATCAGGATCAGTGACAATCTTTTTAATAATAACTGCTGTTTCAGGAGGAATACGTTCATCGGCATCAATGACCAAAATCCAGGGCAAGCTACACTTGTCAATTGCCAGCTGTTTTTGCGGACCGAACCCCTGCCATTCTTCAGAATAAATTTCGCAGCCAAAGTCAGCAGCAATTTCCAGTGTTTTATCGGTACTCCCGGAATCAACAATAACAATCTGTTGAGCAAAAGATATACTCTGCAGACAAGACAGGATATTCCCTCCTTCATTCTTTGTTATTATAGCTATGGAAAGGGGAACTTTTTCCAAGTATGTCTCCCTGAAAAATAATTTTATTTATAGCTGTTTCAGGCAGCAATCCATAATTTATTTGACTATTTAAGCGCTATAACATAAGCACAAATACACAAATGGTGCAAATCATAAAAAATATTCAAATCCGGAATGTTTTCTACGAGAGTAAAAGCTTTGCCCGTTGAGCTGGAATCTGTATGTTTCATAAAATGATATAATGACTAAATTATGAAAAGCTTAAAAACAAATCATAATTATTGATTATTTTCACATTTCAACGGATTATAATACATGGTTTTTCAAAAATATATTAAAACAAGTACATTATATCTCTTTATTCTTATTATTTCAGCCTTGGCGATCCGCATTTATTCCTTTACACACACTATGATGATGAATTTGGATGGTCCAATTTATATCCATCAGGCCAGAGCCCTTTACTATGGTCTATGGCAAAGCATCAATACCTGCTCCGGTGTGGACTGGATGACATTATATTCTATTCTTATTGCTTTAGCCTATCCAATTACCGGCGACTGGGTAAATGCGGCAATGGCTGTCAATCTGATTTTTGGAACGTTAATGATTATTCCGCTTTATTTTTTTCTGCGTCGCTTTCTGGATGAAAAAACAAGCTTTCTCACGACTTTTATTTTTGCAATGCTGCCCGTTTTTGTTGATCAGAGCGTCAATGTTATCCGTGATCCTTCTGCCTGGTTTTTTGCTGTATTAGGATTATACCTCCTGGCCTATGATGATGATAAAGAAACACCGCGCTTTCTTATTTTTAGCAGTCTTTCTTTTATAATTGCCACGGCGACACGGATTGAAAATATAGCTTTTATAATTGGTGGTTGTGTTTACATTTTTATGGTCTTCAAAAACCGCAGAGTAAAAGCCTTATTTCTCTTTCTTTCGCCGATTATTTTAGCGATAGCATCTTTTATAGCAGTGCAGCTCATTCGTCATCCGGGAAGTTTTTACTGGTACCGATTTCATCAAATTCCATTATACATTGTCAGGTTATTCGATAGTTATCGCGACTTGGAAAAAAATCTTACACCACTAGTTCTAAATCCTCCTTCGGGTATTCCTCTGGAATTCATGAGATATTCAAGAACACTGATCTGGTTTACAGCTTTGGGTGTTGTCCTGCAAAGCGCGATGGAAGCCTTTTTTTATCCTTTCTTTTTTCTCTTCATTTGGGGTCTGGCAGGAATAAAAGACAGAATGCGAAAAGACAAACGACTTTTATCATTGCTATTAACTGCAACCATCAGTTTAATTGTCTTGTATATTTACTGCCTGAATATATGGTCAATGGAAAACCGGAGATTGATCATGGTCATCATTCCTTCCGCTGTTTTTCTAGGCTTCGGCATGGAAAAACTGATTAACTGGCTGCATATAAAATTTGGCTTATCTGATTCCATGGGAATGATAGTAATTTGCCTGCTCATACTTTTATTTACGCTGCCCAAAGATCTAAAGGTCAGGGAAGCAGATAAACTGGTTTATAAAGATATCGGCGAGACCATTGCACAACTGGACGGCAGATCCGGAGTCATCGAAATGATAACCCTGGGAAATGCGGTGCGTTGGAACGATTACTACGCAAATCTTCACGTTAAAGGAGCTCCGTGTCCGGACAAATATTCCAATTGGCGTCATGATAGAAGTATTGTAGGCAACAGTTATGAAAAATTCATTGACAATATACGGATGCGCAATATCCGTTACATTGTGTGGGAAGAAAAAACCTGGCCTAAGGATAAGTTCACTTTTTTACAATCTATACGACCAAATGATTTAAAAAAGTTGGAAGAATGGAATCATCAGGATACAGGGAGGATAATACTTTACCAGGTTATATATCAGAAGAAAAATTAATATAGACACATTATACTCATGAAGCCGGATAGCATAAAGCAGAATAAAAGAAAATTTTAAAAAAGGCAGGCAAAAGAAAAAATGATCAAAATTCTAATTGGAATTCCCGTTCTGAATAACATAGAAATCACCAGAGCATGTTTGCAGCATCTATATCGTAACACTGAAACTGACAGACTGGACTTAAATGTTTCTGTTTTGATTGTTGATAACGGCTCAGAAATTGATGTCGAACGTATATTGAAGAGTGAATTTAAAGAAACATCCTTCCCTGTTTATTTTTTAAGAAATCCTCAAAACGAAGGCGTTGCTGTTGCGTGGAATCAGATATTAAAGTTCTCTCCCCGGCAAAAAAAGGAAAAACCTTTCTGCTACAATTATTATGTCATATCCAATAACGATGCTCTTTTTGGCGTTGACTGGTTACAGCCGCTTGTAGAAGCTATGGAAAATGACAAAACTATCGGATGGATTTCGGCTATGGAAAATGGTTCGCCCGTGCTGGATGAATTAATTGAAGCTCACTCATTATCAAAAAAATATCGTGTTGATCCTAAGAAACCATATACAACCCAAGTCATTAACAAAGGACTGGATTTGATCTATACGAAATGGGGCGGGCATGAAGCCTTCTGTCGGTTTATTAAGAGCAAACCGCTGCCTCTTTTCGTTCCATTTAAAAAAGAAGGACGATCGGCGGTTTGTTTTATGGTCAGACCGGCAATGATAGAACAAATCGGTTTTTTCGATGAAGACTATGCTCCTATCGGTATTTCAGAAGATCTGGAATATTTTTTGAGAATAGAACGCATATTGATGCCGTCCTGGTTGACCACCGACAGATATCCGGAAGATGCTAAATGGAAAAACGGATTTTGCAGTAAGAGTATAGTTCATCACAACTGGTGCAATACTCATCAGGGACCGAAATTCGACGGCCGAAAGTGGGATAAGATGAAAGAAAAGAACTGGCAAGCCAAATTCGGCAAATCAAAAAAATTTTTCACAGCACTATTGCCGTAAATCGACACGGATCGTTCTGTTCTGTTCACCTCACAAAGGAATTTGATAATGAAAAGAATCGCATTTGCCATGGAAAAATTCAGCCGGTATGCCGGAGGCGCTGAATCATATGCAGTTTCTCTGGCAATCACACTCATAAAAAACGGATGGGAAGTACATCTGTTCGGCGAAGAGTGGGACGGTGAACCGAAAGAAGCTCAGTTTCACAAAATATCCATACCGAAATTTCTTCCGGCGTGGATTAAACTGCTGTTATTTGCGTGGAAACACAAAAAGATGACAAAGAAACAAATTTACGACGTTGTCGTCGGTTTCGGCAACACGATCTATATGAATGTATATCAGAGTCACGGCGGTGTTCACCAGCTTTCGACTGTAAGAAAAGTCTATGCGGAGAAAAATGCATTACGACGCATTATAAAACGTATTCTCATAATATTGTCAATAAAGCACTGGACAAGAGCCTGGATAGAAGCAACGCCGTTTCGTCTTCATCCCAGACCGAGAATCATTGCTATTGCGGATATGATCAAAGAAGACATGCAATCGTTTTTTCATGCGAAGGCAGATGAAATAGAAATCATCTATAACGGTGTCGATACTAAACGCTGCAACCGTTCATTACTTCAACAGTTCAGAGGTCCATTAAGGACAAGGTGGGGGATTACTGAAAACGATGTCGTTTTTCTTTTCGTTTCCTATGACTTGAAAAAGAAAGGAATTGAACCTCTTATCGAAGCTGCCGCCGAACTGCAAAAAACGAATAATGATAACTTCAAAATTATCGTGGTTGGCGGATCACCCTACCGTACTGCAACGAAACTTGTAGAGCAACTTCGCCTTAAGAATAATATTATTTTCGCGGGAAGAGTAAAATCCATTGATGAGTATTATGCTAACAGCGATGTCTTTGTGCTTCCGACGTATTATGATGCATGTTCTCTTGTTGTAATCGAAGCCATGGCCAGCGGCCTGCCCTCTATCACAACCATATACAACGGCGCTGCCGGCATTATAACCGACGGAAAAGACGGATATGTAATTTCCCATCCGCCGGTTTCTGCTGATCTTGCAGATAAGATGCGTTTATTGATGGATAAAGAAAAACGTCAAAGAATGTCTGAGAAAGCAGCTATAACCGGACAAAAATACTCATCAGAAAGAAATCATAAGGAAATGATGAAAGTATTTGATGAGGTGGCAATACAAAAAATTCATAAGAAACAATTTTAACAGCCGTAATGTAAAGCACTGGGTTCATCCATTTAAGAATTTCTCTATATAGCTCTCATCTTTTAGATTTAATAATGCTTGTCTGTCCCTTGATAAATCTTGATAAGATAATCTTAAAAGCTCTTCTGTAGAAAAATTCAACAGACTTTCCGGTTCCTCTTTTGTAACAACACCTATCCCAAAATCACAATCCAACACAAAAACACGCAAGTCTTTTCTGGTTGATCGAAGGTATACTATAGTTTTCCACACATCACCATTCCATATTCCTGTAAAGCCAGGAGGATTTATCTTTTGTACCTCGTTGACTGATTCAGCTTGAAACGCCGCAGCTTCTGATAAAGGATTGCAATCGTGAAGAATGATAACACCGTTTTTGTTCAAATACTTTAGGGAATTCTCCACATCTTTTAACGATTGAGAAAAAGTATGCAATCCATCGATCAAAGCAACGTCTATACCATTTTCAGCCAATCGAACTTCTTCTTTATGAAAAAAAGTGTCGCTATCCATATTGAAATATTCATTGAAAATATTGAATGGATTTTTGAAATAATATCTGAACTTTTTCAACGGCTCAATTATAAAATGAGGATCACCCCCCCCCCATTTGTTCTTTACCTTTATTCTTAAAAAGGCATCTCCAGCCAAAACACCTATTTCCAAATAAGTTTTAGCTTTATTTTTATCAATAATCTTTTGAATAATTGTAATTCGATCCATTTGTTTTTTTACAGACATTTTACTTTTATCCTTATCTATGTTTTTTATTGATCAAAGTAATATTTAACTGCGTCTAATAAAGTCAAAGGGAATTTCCTGATGCGATCCAACATTATTAAAACCATACACTTTTCGATAATCCATCTGATATCCATTTAACCATCTTTCCAATAAATAATCCTGATGAACCTTGCCGAAAATATTTTTATTTTCTTTTTGCACTTTATTACAAGGAATATTTACAATCTTTGACTTTGTATAACATACACCCTTTCGAAACAGAAATAATCGGCGAAATTTCTGCAATTGGTCTTCATAAGTATTGGGAGCTGAAAAGTTTATCAATTTTGTTATGGCTGTAATTTCCTGTGTTGAAAAAAAATGACCGTCAACGGATAACGGATAAGACCAGCCATGCATGCCCTTGTCCCATATCCAGAACATTTTATTTCCATCATGATTGGCATCAGATATGAATTCCGGCAATGGCTGCTCTTTCTGAATTGTATAGCATTCTGTCAGGTTTAATCCCATGCGCAATGTCGGAATAACTTCATCCGTATTGAATTTTATAAAATCTTTCATGTCGAAATCTTCGATAAAAAGAATGTCATCCACAAGAAAGAACGTTTTTTCAGTCGATATTGAATCCAGTATTCTTAATAAATCATTACGAAACGAATCATCAGAAGATTGTTTAATAAACAAGAACTTGCCTGAAAATATTTCCATTAATTTCTGATAAGCTTTCTGATGTTCGAATGTTGATGCAGTATATAGAATGTGAAGAGGTGCCGGAGATATTACTTTCTCCAAATAAGAAGACAATAGCGCGTGAAGCTGCAGAGCTCTGTCTTTGGAAAAGACTATTCCTTCCGCTGAATGGGTATATGTTTTTTCATGTTGAATACGTGCTTCATAAAGTTTCGCGAAAGCTTCTCTTTCCCAGTTTTCCTCACTTTCCAGTAGGATGAGGTCAAAACCTTTTAATATGAAGTTAAGTCCCGACCGAATAAATTTACTCATAATTTCATTTCCTTTTGAAATCACAAGACAATTTTATTTTTGATTGCAACTTATATCTGAGCTTTCCTAAAATGCCAGGCACTGCCTGATAAAAATCTCTTTTGCGCTGACAGGCAGCGGCAAGATGTGCATTTCCCGGATAAGATAAAGGACTGGGTACATTTCCAACACCATTTAATGCTGACTCATAAAAGTTAACTGCCGCTCTATAGCTATCACGGCGATTTAATTTTTTATAAAATGTTGATGGAGTCTGACGATAAACAACATAAGGATCGGGTAAACTCCAGATTTCACCTAATGCACCTACACGCAGACATAGTTCATAATCTTCGCCTATTGGCGGGTCAAGTTTTTCGTTATAAAGACCCGCTTGTTCAACAGCTTTTCTGTTAAATATTAAAGATGAGTGGATAAGATAATTTTGACTGAGCAATTTGTAATAACTTATCTTTCCCAGTCTTTCCTTTTTAAAATATAGAGGTGATTTATCCCATTCTCCAGTTCCACTCCAGTAAAAGGCATTGCATCCCAATATAACACATTCCGGATGATTTTTTAAAAACTCTATCTGGCATTGCAATTTATCCGGCAGCCACAGATCGTCATCGTCAAGAATGGCTATGATTTGAGAATTCCCCTGTCTGATAGCACGATTTCGCGGAACAGTGGGAAATCCCGCGTGGATACCGGGCAAGTATATAAAACGATCATCCTTTAGATACAATCTCACAACCTCATAAGTTTCTTTCGATTCTCCATCTTCGGCAATCCAGCACTTCCAGTGCGGATAACTCTGGTTTGCCACACTGTTTAAAGTTTCCTGCAAAAGTTCGTATCGCTTATATGTTGCTACAATAATATCAACGTTCATCTGATTTTAGACTCTTGTTTTTGCAAAAGGCTTCGGTGTTCATATTGAACAAAAATAGCATTAAAGAACTCACTCTTAAAATATTTTTTTAAGTTTACGCGGCCGGCTTAATGGCTTTAACCAATAGCTGATGACCATAAGAAGTAAGAAAAAGGGTCTCATCGAGAAGCTTCCTGAATGGGCGCAGTATGGTTGAGCCAGGTGGTAGCTCTCTTTCCGGATGGTAAAGTTTTCGTTTAAGGTGAAAATCCCTGGTACGGATTTGAATATTCTGAAAGCCGGCCTGTGTTAGCAGGCGATTGATTGTTTTCGGATCGAAAAGAATAATATGATCGGTACCATTGAGATACATCCATTGCGAACCGTTGATTATCATGGAAAGAGATGCAAAGTTAGTGGTGGATAATTCCAAAAGACCGCCCGGACGCAGTGACCTGAAAATTCTTTCTACAACGCGTCGGGGAGAGGTTAAATGTTCGATGACATCCGAAAGTCGTATTACATCAAAATAATTTTCCGGCGAATCAAATTCTTCGGCTGGAACGGCCATTATATGAGTAGAACCCAATCTCTCCAGATAAGTCAAGGCTTTGGTATTAACTTCTACCGCCCAGGTTTCCCAACCTGCCTCTGCAACGGCACCAAGATACCAACCACGACCGGGGCCAATGTCCATGAATCTGTTCAATTGTCTCCACGGTGCGATTTCTGCTACTGTTTGTCTCAAACGCTTCATTTGAGCAGAGGTCAATCTCTCTTCGCCCATTGTACCCGTACCGTAACTTTTCTGCAATTCCAAATGACGTTTGAGTCTCGGACTGACGTAAACAAGCCCGCAGTTCGTACAGCGGCAGTGAGGGAATCCTTCTTTAACGAACAGTATCTGACGGTTCTTTTCCCCGCAGAGATCGCAATCAACTTCGATTGTTTCTTCCTCGACCTCCATGGGCAAAAAAACCCTGATGCGTCCGTTATGATTTATAAGATTATTCTCCATAAAATTTTATCATTGCGTTTTTGAAACCATATGGAAGCAAGACTTATATGTCAAGGTGATTTTAGCTATAAAATATTACTCGGACAAAAAATTACAGCAAGAGACTAAAAGACTTTTTTCTGATCAACATATCTGAATAATTTTAAAACTTCTTAATAAGCCAGCGCCGCGTTCAGCGTGTTCTTCAGAAGAATCGCCCTTGTCATAGGACCTACTCCTCCGGGAACCGGTGTAATGTACGAAGCTTTTTCCGATACAGCAGCAAAATCAACGTCGCCGACAAGTTTTCCGTCATCCAGACGATTGGTACCCACATCAACAACTACGACACCATCCTTAACCATATCGCCTTTAATCATTTGCGCTCTTCCGGCTGCAGCCACCAGAATATCGGCTCTGCGGGTTACAGCAGCCAAATCTTTTGTCTTTGTGTGGCAAATCGTGACGGTGGCATTACGGGACAGCAACATAAACGACATGGGTTTCCCCACAATATTACTGCGCCCGACAACAACTGCTTCTTTTCCGGATAGTTCAATCCCGCTGCGATCGAACAATTCCATTATTCCATATGGTGTACAGGAAGGATGACATGGTCTGCCGGCAACCAACCTGCCGACATTATAAGGATGAAATCCGTCCACATCTTTATGGGGATCAATAGCTTCGATAATATTATCCGGACGAATATGTTTAGGCACGGGAAGCTGCACTAAAATTCCATGGATAAGTTTATCATTATTTAATTCCCGAATAATACTCACTAGTTTTTCCTCGCTTGTTTCGGCAGAAAGTTTGTATTCTCGCGATAAAAATCCTACTTCAGCACAATCTTGCTTTTTTTTACCCACATATATTTTGGATGCATGATCATCACCTACCAGAATAACGGCAAGACCGGGCACAAACCCCTTTTCCATCTTAAAGTTCAGGACACTTTGGCGTACTTCGTTACGAATATCCTGCGCTATCTTATTGCCGTCAATAACAATCGCCATTTACCTTTTCTCCACAGATATTATATGCTTTAAAATAGAATCTTTACAAATGCGGCGAAATTATAGGTTAAAAAAACAACATGGGCAAGTAAAAATAACCTCTTTCTTCCTAATAAGAAAAAAGGTTAAATCTCATAATTAGTTATGCAAGAGTTTCCCCGGATTTATTAGCTTATTTTAAATTAGAAACAAAACCTGCTTCAATTGAATTCTGTATATATTAGAAACCATTGGAATATATTATATACAGGCATAAAATTATATTTTAATAGGCCACTGAATATGTTAGTAGAACACAATAATTAATCTAAGGAAAACAAGTAAATCTAAATGAATATTCTCGGCATATCTGCATTTTATCATGATAGCGCTGCCTGTCTGGTGCGTGACGGCGAAATTATCGCTGCGGCTCAGGAAGAGCGCTTTACCAGGAAAAAACATGATTTTTCTTTTCCCGACAATGCAATAAAGTTTTGTCTGGAAGCGGGGGAAATAAATGGTGCATCACTGGATTACGTTGCTTTTTATGATAAACCGTTCATCAAGTTCGAACGTATATTGGAAACCTATCTGGCCTTTGCTCCATCAGGAATTCGGTCATTTATGATGGCCATTCCACTCTGGATAAAGCAGAAATTATGGATGAAAGAATTCATCAAGAAACAGTTGAATTATGAAGGTAAAATAATTTTTCCGGAACACCATGAATCTCATGCAGCTTCAGCCTTTTTTGCATCGCCTTTTCCTGAAGCGGCCTTTCTGACAATAGACGGTGTCGGCGAATGGACAACCACCAGTTACGGCATCGGGGAAAATAATCAAATTCAAATCCTTTCTGAAATTCATTTTCCACATTCATTGGGACTTCTTTATTCGGCATTTACTTACTACACCGGCTTTAAAGTCAATTCCGGCGAATATAAGGTGATGGGACTGGCCCCATATGGAGCGCCGAAATATAAGGATTTGATACTTTCCGCACTGATGGATTTAAAAGAGGACGGCTCGTTCAAATTAAACATGAAATACTTTGACTATTGCGCCGGTCTTACCATGACCAATAAAAAATTTGAAAAGCTTTTCGGCGGACCGCCTCGTAAACCGGAATCAAACGTAACCCAGAGAGATATGGATCTGGCCCGTTCTGTTCAGGATGTTACAGAAGAGGTGATGCTGCGGATGGCCCGTCACATTTACAAAGAAACGAAGCAGAAAAACCTTTGCCTGGCGGGAGGCGTGGCTCTTAACTGTGTGGGAAACGGAAGAATTCTCCGGGAAGGGCCATTCGATAATATATGGATACAACCTGCTGCCGGCGATGCCGGAGGCGCTCTCGGCGCCGCCCTTTTTGTCTGGTATCAATATCTTGATAATCAGCGAACGTCCGACAGCAAAAAAGATTCCATGAAAGCGTCTTTGCTCGGTCCCGAATACAGCAATGAACAGATTCTTCAATATCTTAATACCAATAATATTTCCTACACCGAATTATCGCCGGAGGAAATGCCTGTCAGGATTGCCGATCTGATTGCCGAACAAAAGACTATCGGCTGGTTTCAGGGAAGAATGGAATTCGGTCCCCGCGCCCTGGGTGCCCGTTCCATTATCGGTGATGCCCGGTCTCCTAAAATGCAGGAAATCATAAATATCAAAATAAAATTCCGGGAAAGTTTCCGTCCTTTCGCTCCCAGTGTACTTAGAGAGAAATCCTCCGATTTCTTCGACATTGACAGTGAAAGTCCCTACATGTTAATAGTCGCACCGGTTAAAGAGAATATCCGCAGAGCAATGACCAAAGAAGAGCAGGGATATTTCGGATTGGACAAGCTGCATGTTATTCGTTCCAGCATTCCGGCGGTAACTCACGTGGATTACTCAGCCAGAGTGCAAACTGTCACAAGGGAAGACAATCCCGTATATTATGAAATGATCGAAAAATTCGCAGAAAGACACAAATGTCCGGTAATCATTAACACCTCTTTCAATGTTCGTGGAGAACCGATTGTCTGTACACCACAGGATGCTTATCTGTGTTTTATGAGAACAAATATGGACTATCTTATTATGGGCAATTATCTGTTAAACAAAGAAAATCAAAAACCTCTGAGCAATGATATTAACTGGCTGAAAAAGTTCGAAAACGACTAACAAAATGGCAATTATCAAAGAAATTAAAAATATTAAAGGCAACAAATCCGACTGGAAGAAATTCGGAATTACGATGGGCATAATCTTGTCTATTATCGGATTTTTCCTGCTTTGGAAGAAAAATAATAACTACACCTATATTTTATTTTTTGCCGCAGCCTTCTTTATTACGGGGCTAATTCTGCCAGTCATTTTAAAACATGTTTACAAAGTATGGATGACTCTGTCCGTGGTCATGGGCTTTATTATGACGAAAGTTATAATGGCTATTATCTTCTATCTGGTTGTAACTCCGGTTGGATCAATTGCTTCCTTGACCGGGAAAAAATTTCTGGATATGAAGATTGATAAAAGCGCAAAAAGCTATTGGATTGTCAGAGAAAAAACGAATAAATTAAAATCCGATTATGAAAGACAATTTTAATAGAATAAACTCAAAGGAGTTTCTACCGGTATGAGTAAATTATCGATATTGTCAGAATTGTGGGACTTTTTAAAAGTCAGAAAAAAATGGTGGCTTGTCCCTATTATTTTTTTCTTGCTGATAATCGGCATAATGCTGTTTTTAGCAGAAGGATCGGCAGTTGCTCCGTTTATCTACACTTTATTTTAATTTCCGAAAAGAAAAAACGTGATTATGCCAAATCGGGAAAATTTATCAGTCCGAAAAACAATAACAAACCTTCTAATCAACGTACTTCTATTAACCGTTTCTCTTTGCGTTGCCGTTGTTATAGTTGAGATAACTCTGCCGCTGCTTAAAATTCGTAATATTGAAGAAGCTGTTTATCAGGTAAGAAGACCTACTGTTCAGGGCATTTACGGCGCTTATCATCCTCAACTGGGATATACTTTGCAAAAAAATCTGCGTAATGTACGTTTATTTTATCCTAAACAGCTTGATTACACATTGAACACAAATTCTCATGGGTTTCGCGGGCCTGATTGGGATTTGTCTGCAAACCGAAAAAATATAGTTATCCTGGGAGATTCATTTGCCTTCGGCTGGGGAGTCCAATGGGAACAAACTGTCGGAGAAATTATAGAGAAGGAATTACAAAAAAAAGATCCTGCTTATCAGGTAATAAATCTGGCCATGCCGGGATGGGATATAGATACAGTTATCCGGTCTTTTGAATTATACAAAGATATATTAAAGCCTGTTGCGGTAATTTATGTTTTTTGTCCCAATGATTTATTGTGTAGTATTAAAAAAATTTCCGCTACTGAATATGATATAGAATACCACTCACAGCCTGATGATGAAAAAAAATTCCAGGCAATGGTCGCACGCCAGCAACCAGGTTACTGGTCGTGGGACAAATTTTTCCGCCGCTCTTATGTCAAAGCTTATCATGCCCGCGTTCTCCGACGTTTATTCAGTAAAAGAATCGGAGCCTCATTAAGCACAGACAAAGCGCCTGCCGGCTTTGATTTTCCTCCACCCCTTGATACTCCTTCAGTAAGTACACTTGATGAAGAACATAAACAATTTGCGTTATATTGTCTTAATCGTCTTCGCCATGATGCCGGTGATGCCCATCTTTACGTAATAGACACTTCAGACAAATCGATTTTACACCTTAAAGATAAGCCGGATAACCGGAGATGGGTTTTACGTGAATTTAGCGAACGCAACAAAAATAATGTCTCATTCATCGATTTTGAAAGTTTTGTCCGCAAGACACCGGACGGACGGAAGTTTTACCTTGATTACGACGATCACTGGTCTGCCGCAGGACACGCTGTCGCCGCCGGTATGCTTTTGGAAAAAATAACCTCTAAGGTTTAAAAAAATATTTCAACACGGGAAAGGAGTTATAAAATGAAAGAAGTAGTAATTATAAGCGGAGCCCGAACGGCCGTAGGCGAATTCGGCGGATCGTTAAAAGATATCAAAGTTGTTGATATCGGAGCATTGGTCATCAAAGAAGCTCTCAAACGCGCGGGATTAAGACCGACAATTGATGATTTTCCCAGAAGCTGTCGTCCTGACGCCTTCGGTAATTTTGAGATGACCGACATAAATAAAAAATATTATGACTATGATAAATCTCTGCAACCGGTTTACGTAGATGAAGTAATCATGGGCAATGTATTACAGGGAGGACTGGGACAAAATTCTGCACGCCAAGCTTGTATTTACGCAGGTATGCCGGAAGAAACCAATGCCTATACCGTAAACAAAGTCTGCGCTTCGGGAATGAAAGCCATAGCGCTGGCCGCCCAGGCCATTGCGACCGGAGATGCCGAAATTGTGGTGGCCGGAGGAATGGAAGTGATGAGCAACGCTCCCTTTGCCGTGCCGCAGGCCCGCTGGGGATACCGCATGAGCATGCCCTTCTCCCAGATTACCGATTTGATGGTCTATGACGGTCTTTATGAAATCTTCAACGGTTATCACATGGGCATGACCGCGGAAAACATCGCGGCATTGTATAAAATTTCACGTGAGCAACAGGATGAATTTGCTTTTCAAAGTCACCAGAGAGCCAGAGCGGCCAATGCTTCCGGTGCAGTGGCCGATGAAATTGTACCGGTTATCGTTCCGCAAAAGAAAGGCGATCCCAAAATATTTAAAGTCGACGAACGCCCCATGGATACTTCACTGGAGAAAATGAGCAAACTACCCACGGTCTTCAAAAAAGACGGCACAGTCACAGCGGGAAATGCCTCCGGTATTAACGATGCCGCTGCCGCGGTTGTGGTCATGAGCGCCGAAAAAGCCAAAGAACTGAAGTTGCAGCCTCTTGCCAAGATCAGCGGCTACGCCAGCGGCGGCGTGGATCCGGCATACATGGGACTGGGTCCTATTCCGGCAACACGCAAACTACTAAAAAAACTGAATTTGACAATAAGAGACATGGATCTTATCGAACTCAATGAGGCTTTTGCCGTTCAGTCACTGGCCTGCATGAAAGAATTGGGCGTCGATATCGAAAAATGCAATCTCAACGGCGGCGCTGTGTCTATCGGACATCCCATCGGGTGCTCCGGCGCCCGCATTACCTATACTCTGGCTATGCAGATGAAAAAGAAAAGTTTAAAACGTGGCCTGGCTTCGCTGTGTATCGGCGGCGGACAGGGCATGTCCATGATATTGGAAAGCGTATAAAATAATATTACCATGATAAAAAAGGGGGTGAAAAAATCACCCCTCTTTGTTAATTTTTTTTAATACAAGAAACTTAATTTATAACTTTATAAAAAACAAGAATGTAAGTTATGCAATTAAGAATAACCATTAAAGGTATCAATCTATTAAAGTATGTGAGGTCTATGCCCTCCTTACTACGAGAATATCGAGAATTCACCAAGAATATTGAAAATAATGATTTCCCTCTTGATAAATTTTATCCCTGTATAGAAGATCGTATTCAGGAAAGTGGTACTGCTTTCGGTCATTATTTTCATCAGGATTTATTTGTCGCTAGTAAAATTTTTAAGAACAACCCATTTAAACATGTTGATATCGGCTCAAGAGTGGATGGTTTTGTTTCTCACGTAGCCTCATTTAGAGAAATCGAAGTTTTTGATATCAGAAATTTGACTATCCAAATTGATAACATTGTTTTTAAACAAGTCGACATGATGGATGATAATTTAAGCCTTAAAGATTATTGCGATTCTATTTCTTGCCTTCACGCTCTGGAACACTTTGGTCTCGGACGTTATGGTGACAGAATCGATTATCAAGGACATCTTCTTGGATGGAAAAATATTTACAAAATCTTAAGAAAGGGAGGTAAATTTTATTTTTCAGTGCCAATTGGCAAACAATGTATTGAATTTAATGCTCATCGTATATTTTCAATGGTGTATCTTCTAAAAATGATTGAGGGGCTATACCATATTAATTCTTTTTCATACGTTAATGATGCCGGAGATTTGATTAAAAATCCAGAAATCACCGAAGATACAATAAAAAGTAATTTTTTCTGCAATTATGGATGCGGTATTTTTGAGCTGACAAAAAATTAGAGGAACAAAAATAAAGTTTAGTTATAGTTTCGTTTTGTATCGGCGGCGGACAGGGCATGTCCATGATATTGGAAAGGGTTTAAGATAACTTTATTCGACAGACCTTCAATTTTTTTACGGTTTACAATATCCATCTTTATAAAAGTAAATTTAGTATAATTTACATAATAAATATGCGTGGGAATCTTGTATCATATTTTAAATTCATATATAGCCACTTTTTATTTTACTGTAGGGACTGTTCCCCGAACAGTCCGAAAAACGGCGCATTGGGGAAATGCGCCCTACATCTTAATTCCGCCTCTGACGCCGGCGGTTATTTTTCCCTAACATCTCTTTCCTTGACCAATTGTTAGCTTTTATCTATAAAGAAACCCATGAAAGATTCCAGCCGGAACAACCAGGGAGCAGATAAATGTCATTATATCTCGACAAATTAAAATCTTTTCACGGGAGAAAAGGCCCGCTGCTATTAATTATCATGGACGGCGTGGGCATAGGCAAAGCAGACGAATCTAATGCCGTCTACATGGCCGACACACCCAATCTGGATAAATTATTCAAATCCGATCTTTGCACGCAACTAAAGGCCCACGGCACGGCCGTCGGACTGCCCTCCGATGATGATATGGGTAACAGCGAGGTAGGACACAATGCCATAGGAGCCGGCAGGGTCTTCGATCAGGGCGCACGGCTTGTTAATAAAGCACTTAAAACAGGGAGTATCTTTCAATCCGAGGCATGGAAAAATATAGCAAAGCGTTCTCAAAACGGAGGAACTGTCCATTTCATCGGATTGCTTTCCGACGGTAATGTTCATTCACATATCAAACAGTTATTCATCATGATCGATAAGTGCGCCGAACTGAATTTCAAGAAGGTCAGGATTCATGCACTTCTCGACGGAAGAGACGTGGGAGAAAGGACGGCTCTTGATTATATTCTTCCCACCGAAGAAAAACTAAAAAAAATCTCGGAAGAAAAAGGTCTTGATTATGCTATTGCCTCGGGAGGCGGGCGCATGAAGGTAACGATGGACAGGTACAATTCCGACTGGAACATTGTTAAGAAGGGATGGGATGCCCATGTCCTGGGAATAGGCAGGAAGTTTTCGTCCGCATCCGAGGCAGTGAAAACTTTTTATGTAGAAGATCCAAAAGCAACAGATCAGTATCTGTCGGCATTTGTAATCACCGATAGTTCAGGAAAACCAATTGGCACAATTAATGATGGTGATGCGGTAATCTTTTTCAATTTCCGTGGAGACCGTGCCATAGAGATATCCAGGGCATTTACCGAAAAAGAATTTACAGAATTCGACCGGGGACCCCTGCCGGATGTCTTTTACGCCGGCATGATGGAATATGACGGCGATGCTCATATTCCTCCTAATTTTCTTGTACAGCCTCCGGCTATCGATCGCGTTATAAGTGAATATCTTTGCGCAGAAGGGATAAAAACTTTTGCCGTTTCCGAAACCCAAAAGTTCGGCCATGTGACTTATTTCTGGAACGGCAACCGCTCCGGTTATATTGACGAGAAATTGGAAAAATATGTGGAAATACCCTCCGACAAGATTGAATTTGACAAAGCCCCGCAGATGAAGGCTAAAGAGATAACTGCTGCAGTTATCGAACTGCTGAAAAACGGTGATTATAAATTCGGTCGAATGAATTTCCCGAACGGCGATATGGTCGGACACACGGGCAAAACGGCGGCAGCTATTATCGCGGTGGAGACAGTGGATAAGTGCGTGGGAGAACTGCTGACTGTCATCAAGGATATTGGAGGTATTGCCGTTGTCACCGCCGACCACGGCAACGCGGATGAAATGTTTACGATAGACAAAAAGGGGAAAAAATCGGTAAAGACCGCGCACTCTTTGAATCCGGTTCCCTTTATCATATATGATCCCCAATATCAGGGGGAATATCGGATGACAGATATCAAAGAAAAAGGATTGTCCAATATTGCGGCGACTATCCTGAACCTTCTGGGATATGAAAAACCGGAAGATTACGACCCGTCGCTAATAGAAATGACTTAGAAACGTTCCACGTCCAATATTCAATGTTCTAAGCTATATGCATCCAGCCGTCCTTCAAGACATTGGCTGTTTCCTCAGGCATTCCTTTGTAGCCTCTCATTACCTGCGGACCCTTGACAATCAATTCCCCCGGTTTGCCGACATCTGATTCCAACCCAGAGAAACAGTCAGATTCATGGAACAGGAAAGTCCGAAGACATGGAAATATGGCAATGCGCCCAACATGGTTTTCTTTCCTCTTGTAAAGGTTGGGAACCAAGCATTGATTTGCTGAACCTGCTTGCTAAGGTTGCCGTGGGTTAGAATAACGCTTTTGGATACACCGGTTGTTCCACCTGTATACTGATACATGGCAATATCGTCAAAGGTGAGGTTTACTTTCGGCGGATTGGGCTTGTATTTGGCGAGGCAATCCATCCAGCGATAGACATCAGGAGCAGGCTTTACATCGGCAAAGGGGAATTTTTCAGTTTCTTTCCCAGAAATCTTTTAATCGGATTAAGAAAATCGCCGATACCCATGTAAACGATCTGCTTGATTTTCGTCTTGGGCCGTAGATCAATCATACGATTGCCGAGAGCATCAATGGTAATCAATACTTTAGATTCGGAGTCCTGGAATTGATGTTCCAGCTCAGGATCCGAGTAGAGTGGATTATTCATGACAACAATAGCGCCGATCTTTAAGGCGGCATAGTACGCAACAACACAAGGAATACAATTGGGTAGAAGAATCGCAACGGCATCATCATCATCCTTCTTGATACCGAAATCCGTCAGACAGGCAGCAAAACGATCAACCTGATCCTTGAACTGGCGGTATGTAAGCTTGTAACCGACAAAAACCATGGCAGTATCGTCGGGAAAATCCTTTGCTGATCTTTCCAGATAGTCCGGCATGGTGAGTTCTTCGTACTTGATGCTTTCCGGAACGCTTTTTTCGCAGGATTTCAACCAGGGTTTGCTTTTCACTCGAAAATGCACCTCTAAGTCATTGTTTATATTGTTATTTAAAACTATCCTCATCAAATCCCCCTCA
>MAEO01000149.1 GCA_001683985.1 Smithella sp. M82 | reverse complement strand
GGGAATTCCGGGGACAGTATATATATTTTAATTGACAGGTATTGCAGTTGTGGGTATTTTGTCTTCATGGCTAGAATGGCAAGGGTTGTGGCAGAAGGAATGCCGCACCATATAACGCAGCGCGGGAACAGGCGTCAGCCGACCTTTTTTTCAGATGATGATTATCAGGCATATATCGACCTGATGGGTGAGTGGTGCAGGAAGTATGATGTAGATATATGGGCGTATTGTTTAATGCCAAACCATATCCATCTGGTTGCCGTTCCCGCAAAAACGGAAAACCTTCGGCTTGCCATTGGGGAGGCACACCGCCGTTATACCCGGCGCATCAATTTTCGTGAAGGATGGCGCGGACATTTGTGGCAGGAGCGGTTTTCTTCATTTGTAATGGATGAGCGATATCTGATTGCCTGTGTCCGGTATATTGAAAACAATCCTGTTCGGGCAAAACTGGTCAAATCTCCAGAGCAATGGCCCTGGAGCAGTGCGTTGGCCCACATGTCAGGAAAAAACGATAAGCTTGTGAATGTGGAACCCGTGCTTTCGATCATAACCGGTGACTGGCAGCAATTTCTGTCAGTGGCGCTTTTAAACGACGAAGTGGAAGACATCCGCAAACATTCACGAACAGGCAGGCCGCTGGGCAGTTCAACGTTTGTAGATGCTCTTGAACATAAACTGGGCATAAAATTGAAACCGCAAAAACCGGGAAGAAAACGAAAAGAGAGATAAATGTATACTGTCCCCGGAATTCC
>MAEO01000148.1 GCA_001683985.1 Smithella sp. M82 | reverse complement strand
CTTTTGAAATCCTTTCTACAGGACATGATGATGTATTTGTTAATAAAGCAATTCTAAATATCTTTAACCAAGGAAGCACAACTTCATTTATCACCAAGACTATCGAAAACAATCTAGTAAAAGATACTATTTATTCTTTCGAGATCGAAAACAATCTTCTATCAAAAGGAACTAACTATGAATATTCAATCACTCTTGAAAATGGATATTCATCAAGTACTAGTCCAAACAAGATATTCACTGTTAGACCAGGAGATGTAACAAATGTTAGTATTACTAAATTAGGAGAGAACAGAATTAGAATTACTTTTACCAAAGGAGAAGGATCTAGTGAAACAATCATACTAAACAAAGACAGGGAAATAATATATCGAGGAAGCGCTACTTCATATGACTATCAGCTAACAAGCACTGACACCTTTATCTACCTCATTGGAACCCTTACCGCATATGGAACAGAATTCAAAAGTTTCAACGAAGTATCTGTTAATGTTTCAGAATACTTTGAAGAAATTCCTGTCATTACTTTACCTTCAATTGAAACCCTAGCCGCATCAGACATTACTGAGTCATCAGCTAAGCTTAAAGTGGAAGTTAAAGACAAAGGAAATAGTGATAATCTTACAATACAATTACAATACGGAACAAACCCTGACAATTTAACTAATACAGTTGATTTGACATATATTCCTACGCAAACAGTATTTGAAAAAGTATTAAGTGGATTAAACTCAGGAACAAAGTATT
>MAEO01000147.1 GCA_001683985.1 Smithella sp. M82 | reverse complement strand
CTGTCCCTCCTTCCTGTTTTGGCAGGGACAGGATAATAGGAAATTGATTCTATGTCAAGTTATTTATTGGATTGCATATAGATGTTACCGAACATCAACTTTCCAAGGAGGGATAATTATGAGTCCACGGTCCCAAAAAGAGTATCAGGAGGCAGTTCATCTACGGTATAAAAATGCCAGCCGGCATGAAAAAACCGCCATCCTAAATGAATTCTGCGCCACCTGCGGATGTCACCGCAAACATGCCATCAGAGTCCTCAAAAGGTTCAAACGCTTTACCAAACCAAAAGCAAAGAAAAAAGGCAAACCCTCCGTTTATCAAAATGAAGCAATCCTTAAACCCCTCAAAGAAATTTGGCTTAAAGCTAATCTGCCCTGCTCAAAACGCCTCAAAACCATCCTGCCGCTGTGGCTTCCCGGATATGTTCAGCTCTTCGGCCAACTCCCCACAGATGTTACCAATGCCTTGCTGAAAATCTCCCCGCCAACAATAGACCGGATTCTCAAACCTATCCGGATCCAGGACACAAAACGGGGTCGCTCTACCACAAAGCCAGGAACTCTTTTGCGAAAGAAAATTCCCATAAAAACCAACCAAGGGGATGAATCACGTCCCGGATTCCCCGAAGCTGATACAGTTGCTCATTGCGGCAAGTCAATCTCCGGAATGTCCGTCAATACCGTTGACTTCGTAGATATCGCCACCGGCTGGAGCGAACAACGAGCCGTCTGGGGAAAGGGGAAAACCGGCGTTTTAGAACAAATCAAAAACATCGAAAAAACACTGCCCTTTCCTATCCTCGGCTTCGATTGTGATAATGGAGGTGAGTTCCTCCACTATCACCTCATAAGACATTTTACCGAAAGAAAACAACCCGTTCAGTTCACCCGAAGCAGAGCCTATCACAAAGATGACAATGCGCACATAGAACAGAAAAACTGGACCCACATCAGGCAATGGCTCGGTTACGATCGTTTAGACAACCCCAGAATCGTTCCCCTTCTCAATAACCTCTACACCATGGAGGCTCTTCCACAACTTCTTCTGCCCCTCAGTCAAACTTATCGCAAAAGAAAGAATCGGATCTAAAACCATCAAATACCACGATTCCCCTAAAACTCCTTACCAGAAAATTATGGATTCTCCTCATATCCAGGAATCTACTAAAATCTCCCTCTCCAAACAACTTGAAAACCTCAACCCTTTTGTGCTAAGAAAAACCATGGACAAGAAACTAAAAATAATCTTCTCTATAATCAATTCTTCAGAGTAACATCTTTTATGAGGCAACGATTCTCTCAAACACTCTTCCTTCGGTAACATTTATTTATGAGTCAACTGGAAGGAGATATGTTATGAAGCAATCGACAGTAAGTATATATTTGCTTAAATGGGCGGTAATTTTTATAATATATGCAATCCGATAAATAACTTGACATAGAATCAATTTCCTATTATCCTGTCCCTGCCAAAACAGGAAGGAGGGACAGATATGAGAAAAAC
>MAEO01000015.1 GCA_001683985.1 Smithella sp. M82 | reverse complement strand
TGAGGGGGATTTGATGAGGATAGTTTTAAATAACAATATAAACAATGACTTAGAGGTGCATTTTCGAGTGAAAAGCAAACAGGAAGAAGCAGAGGCTCCCGCGCCTCTGACTAAAGATCAGGAATTACTAACCGATATAAGAGAATTGCTCAGATCAAAACAAAAATAGTCTTTGATGTTATTTTGTCTGATTTTTACGGTAGACAAACTCAGGCAATTCCCTCACAAATTGAATCGCCTGAGCTGAAATTATTTTTTGCTTATTTTTTTGAGCTGCTTTCGCGAAAGAAATTATTTAAGAATTCCGTATCTTTTGGCGATAAGTCAAACTTAAAAACTGCTTTTTCTACGAGTTTTTGTAAAGGCTGAGTATTTTCTTCTAAATTTGTTGATACCCACTTTATTGCTTTTTGAACATTTTCAGATTCAGGCATAATGGTAGTCATAAAAGTATTCTCCTTATGTTATCAAAAGTTAATAGTTTCCGATATGTGTCAGTCAGAAACTTTATATTTTTCTACCATAAATTATATTTTTAATAAATTGAAATTATTTTTTAATAAATTATAAAAATTAAACGTGAAAACAAATATTTGCTTGAACTTATAATCAGGAGGATTTTATGAAAAAATCTTTTGGCGCCAAAACTTTGATTTATCCGACACCTGTGTGGCTGGTAGGAACCTATGATAAAAACGGCAAACCCAATGCGGCGACTATTGCCTGGGGAGGGGTATGCAGTTCAAAACCGCCGTGTGTGTCTGTATCATTAAGAGAAGCTACTTACACACACGGCAATATCATGGAGCGCAAAGCATTTACAATTAATGTGCCTTCAGCCGATCAAGTTGAAATTGCCGATTACTGCGGTGTTGCTTCCGGGAAAAATGTTGATAAGTTTGCAGCGGCAAAAATCACTGCCGTAAAAAGCGAGAAAGTGGATGCTCCCTTCATTCAGGAATTTCCGTTGATCCTGGAATGTAAACTTTCCAATTTCATTAAAATAGGTATTCATACACATTTCATCGGTGAGATTCTGGATGTCAAGATAGATGAATCAATGTTGGGAGAAGATGGATTGCCGGACATTTTAAAAATAAATCCAATAATTTATGCACCGGAAATTCAATCATATTATGCCGCGGGAAAATATCTGGGAAAAGCTTTTTCTATTGGCAAAAATTTCTCATAGATTGCCGTTGATAAATTGAAAAGAGTGCATAACATATCAAAAGTGAATAATAAAAAGAAAGGAGATGAAATATGGCTAAATCGATTAAAGGAACAAAAACAGAAAAAAACTTGTTGGCGGCTTTTGCCGGTGAGTCGCAGGCAAGAAATCGTTATACTTTTTTTGCCAGTGCCGCAAAAAAAGAAGGCTTTGAACAGATTTCACGTATTTTCCTGGAAACCGCTGAAAATGAAAAAGAACATGCTAAAGTTTTTTTTAAATATCTTGAGGGTGGAGAGGTTGAAATTACTGCTGCTTATCCGGCTGGTGTAATCGGCGATACCAAGAGCAATCTTGAAGCTGCCGCAGCCGGTGAAAATATGGAATGGTCAACTCTTTATGCGGAGGCGGCCGAAGTTGCAAAGGAAGAAGGATTCCCTGAAGTGGCCCGCTCATTTGAACAGATATCCAAAGTGGAAATGTTTCATGAGAAAAGATATAGAAAATTGATTGCTAATATAGTGAATGGTGAGGTTTTCAAAAAGAAGGCTGCTATAAAGTGGCATTGCATTAACTGCGGTTACATTTATGAAGGTGAGGAAGCGCTTAAAGAATGTCCTGCTTGCAAACATCCGCGGTCGTTTTATGAGGTTTTGGCGGAAAATTACTAAATCTGAAATTTACATTTGGCCCTTGTTCTTGCGGTTAAATATTGCCGCAAAAGCAAGGGCTTTTTATTTATTTTGAAAAAAGTGCGTTCTTCTTGACAGCAAATGGAAAATACCCTAGATTGGCGCAGTTTTTTTATGAGGGATTCAGTATTATGACAACAAAAAGACAGCGCCGCGCAGAGAATATCAGAGAGAAGAAAATAAAGAAGTCTACGAGAATTCTTTATTTTTCGGTTATTCTCGGCGGAGCATTTATTCTGCTGGTTCTTTTCTTTGTTACTTTATTTAATTTGATATTTCCTCCAGTTGATATGGATGCCATGAAGAAGAAAGAAAAGCACATAGTGAAAATTTATTTTTCCGATCCGCAGGAGCGTTTTCTGGCGCCGGAAAAACGTTATGTTATTAAAGAAAATGATGCTGCCGAGCAAGCAAAAGAAATTGTTAAAGCAATACTTGACGGCTCGAAGGCGGGTTTGGTGGATACATTTCCGGCCGGTGTGGTCTTAAGAGATGTAAAAGTGATTGATACGGACACTGCTTTGATTAATTTCAGTAAAAATCTGATTAAATTGCATCCGGGCAGCTCGACTGCGGAAATGGTTTCAATTTATTCTTTGACAAATTCCATAACTCAAAACATTCCTGCTATAAAAAAAGTAAAAATATTAGTAGAAGGTAAAGAAATATCTTCAATAAAAGGTCACATTTCTACTCAGAAATCTTTTAGTTCGGATTTGGAACTTCTTGTCGCGGGGAAAGAAAAAAACAGTTAAATTCTATGGCAACGAAATCAAAAATATCGCGTACACGTAATATCGGTATAGTTGCTCACATTGATGCCGGAAAAACAACGGTTACGGAAAGAATTCTTTTTTATACAGGGAAATCCTACAAGATGGGAGAAGTTCATGACGGAGAGGCCGTTATGGATTGGATGCCGCAGGAACAGGAAAGGGGTATTACCATCACTTCAGCAGTGACGACTTGTGCGTGGAACAATCATGATATACATATAATTGACACACCGGGACATGTGGATTTCACGATAGAAGTAGAACGTTCCCTGCGAGTGCTGGATGGAGCCGTCGTTGTTTTTTGTGCTGTTGGTTGCGTACAGCCCCAATCGGAAACCGTCTGGCATCAGGCGGATAAATATGGCGTTCCCAAAGTAGCCTTTATCAATAAGATGGATCGGGTAGGCGCAGATTATTTTGGCGCTATCGAAATGATGCGCGAACGTTTTACTTCTGTTCCTGTAGCGATCCAGATTCCCGCGGGTAGCGAAGATAGTTTTCGAGGCGCAATCGATTTGATTAACTGGAAAATGCTGATTTGGGATGAAGCAACACAGGGGCTGGAATTTTCGATGCTGGAGATTCCGGAAGAATTTGTCGTCGAGGCAACATTAAAGAGAGAAAAAATGATAGAAAATTTGGCCGATGTCGATGATGAACTGGCTGATAAATATCTTGACGGCGAGGAAATTACCATCGCTGAAATTAAAAGAGCATTAAGAAAAGCAACCATTTCTCTGAAAATAGCGCCGGTCCTTTGCGGCGCAGCTCTTCGAAATAAGGGTATTCAACCACTTCTTGATGCAGTCCTGGACTATCTGCCGTCTCCGGAGGATATTCCACCGGTGAAAGGAATAAATCCTGTTACCAAAAAAGAAGAAGTCAGACTTAGTTCCGACAAAGAACCTCTGGCGGCGCTGGCGTTTAAAATTATGATTGATGAAGGCAGGAAACTTTCTTATCTGCGTATTTATTCGGGTAAACTCCATGCAAATGATGAAATATATAATTCGATAAAGAAGAAAAGAGAAAAAATCGCCCGCCTGTTACGGATGCATGCCAATAAACGGGAAAGAATAGAGACGGCTTCAGCCGGAGACATCGTTGCCGTTCTGGGTTTAAAGACAACAACCACAGGTGACACACTCTGCGCGGAAGATCATCCGATTATGCTGGAAGTGATGGATTTTTATGAACCGGTAATCAGTCAGGCCATTGAGGCTAAAACGCCGGCTGATCAGGAAAAGCTGACTTCGGCTCTGGATAAATTGGCAGAAGAAGATCCGACATTGAGAATAAAATATGAAGAAGAAACGGCGCAAACGATAATTTCCGGTATGGGGGAGCTCCATCTGGAGATCATTGTTGACCGTTTGCTTCGCGAATTTAATTGTCACGTCAATGTCGGCAGGCCCAGAGTTGTCTATCGTGAAACCATTCAGAAGAAAGTCGAAATGGAAGGAATCTTTGAAAAGGAATTGGGCGAAAAGAAACATTTCGGCCATGTGCGAATTTCTTTGACCCCGCGCAAAAGAGGTCTGGGCAATGAAATAATTATTAATGTTGACGATAGTGTTATCCCGGCGGAATATTTTGATGTAATCGAAGAAGGTATAAAAGAAGCAATGATGAATGGAGTATTAAACGGCTATCCTGTAATGGATGTCGGAGTGATGATAACCGGCGGTTCTTTCAGGGAAGGAGAATCTTCAACACAGGGTTATAAAATCGCGGCAGCAACCGCTTTTCGGGAAGCATGCAGCATTGCCGATCCTGTCATGCTCGAGCCGATAATGATGGTTGATATTATTACGCCCAGTGAATTTATGGGTGACGTTATCGGTGATATAAATGCCCGCAAAGGTGAAATTCAATCCGTTAATCCCAAAGGAACCGTCAGCGAAATTAAAGCTAAAGTGCCTCTAAAAGCCATGTTCGGCTATTCCACGGATCTTAGATCTTCCACTCAAGGTCGGGCGATTTTTTCCATGATTTTTTCAGAATACAACAAGGCATGATTTGATGTAGACGTCTCATCATATTTTTATACTAATTATAAATCAAAGCGCTATTTTTATTGGCGTCGTTGTCGGCATCTTGCCCGGCGTATGCCGGGTCCTCAACGTATGTATAATACGCCTCACGGGAATTCCGGAATTCCGGGGCGGAATTCCGGGGACAGTATACGGAATTCCGGGGACAGTATACATTTATCTCTCTTTTCGTTTTCTTCCCGGTTTTTGCGGTTTCAATTTTATGCCCAGTTT
>MAEO01000146.1 GCA_001683985.1 Smithella sp. M82 | reverse complement strand
TATCGGGCCTACATCTCTCACCGGAAACGAAAACTTGCTGAACTAAATGGAGCATCTTATGTATCGTTGTAGGGTTAATTAGTTGACTTCTGTCATGTAAAGGTAATGTTTATTGCTTTTTCGTTGAACATCGGGTATGCCATACAAAAAAGTCATTAATTTTTTCGTTATAGATTTTTAAAAGAAGGATTTTCAAAATGACAGCAAGTTTATCCCCCAGAATTGTCATTAGCGGTTCGGGGATTTGGACACCAACAGATGTAATAACCAATGAGGAGCTGGTGGAAAGTTATAATACTTATGCGGAAAAGTTTAATTCTGATCATGCAGCTGATATAGCTTCAGGTAAAATTAAGGAAAAGCCTCTTTCCAGTGTAAGATTCATTGAGAAATCATCCGGAATTAAGGCGCGGTATGTATATACGAAGGAAGGCATTTTAGATATTAATCGCATGCGTCCCAAGTTTCCTGAAAGAAAAGAAGAAGAATTAAGCATTCAGGCAGAGATTGGAGTTTTTGCGGCGCGGAAGGCAATGGCCGCTGCCGGTAAAACGGCAGCTGATATTGATGCTGTTATTGTTGCCGGTGCTTACACCCAGCGGGCATATCCGGCTATTGCCATCGAAATACAGCATGAATTAGGTATTAATGGTTTTGGATTTGATATGCTGGTGGCTTGTTCGGCGGCAACATTCGGTCTTCACCGGGCATATGACAGTTTAAAGTCCGGTTCAACAAAGTGTGTTTTGGCTATAAATCCGGAACTGAATACTCCTCAGGTAAATTTTTGCGACAGAGATAACCATTTTATTTTTGGTGATGTCAGTGCTGCCGTAATAATGGAAAGGGCTGAAACCTGTACTTCTCCGAACAGTTATGAAATATTAGGTACAAAAGCGCTGACTCAATTTTCGAGTAACATCCGCTCCAATTTCGGGCATCTGTCTTATGTTACGGATGATGATCCTTTCGGAGAGGATAAGCTTTTTCATCAGTCAGGGCGTATTGTTTTTAAAGAAGTGAGTCCGATTGCTGCCAAACTTATGAGTGAACATCTGGCAATTCTCGGATTAAAGCCCGAAGACGTGAAAAGGTTTTGGCTTCATCAGGCGAATATTAATATGAACAATATGGTGGTTAAAGAACTCCTTGGTAAAGATGTTGATGAAAAAGTTATACCAACAATTCTTGACCGATATGCAAATACTGCATCCGCAGGATCAATTATAGCTTTTCATCTTTATAATAATGACCTGAAAAAGGGTGATCTGGGAGTAATTTGTTCTTTTGGCGCCGGATATTCCGTTGGCAGTTTGGTATTGCGCAAACGATGAACCGGATATGCGCTAACAGAACGAATCAAAATTTACTAAACAAATTTTTTCCTGCAACAAAAATCAATAGCAAATCTCGTATAAGCAATGTTTTATCAAAAAATTTCACTGGGGAGTGATGGAATGATCCAGAAAACGGGTTTTGACAACGAAAGATACTTTAAGGAGCAGACAGCGGAAATCCTTAAAAGAGTTGATCGCTTTAACAACAAACTCTATTTGGAATTCGGCGGTAAACTTTTATATGATTACTATGCCGCCCGTGTTCTTCCCGGTTATGATCCCAATGTAAAGATGCGTCTTCTTAGCAAATTGAAGGACAAAGCGGATGTTGTTCTGTGTATTTTTGCCGGTGACATTGAAAGAAAGAAAATCCGTGCCGATTTTGGCATTACGTATGATACGGATGCTCTGAAACTTATAGATAATCTCCGGGCGTGGGGAATAAATGTGCTGGGTGTCGTCATTACCCGCTTCGATGAACAACCGGCCGCCATAATATTCAAAAACAAACTGGAAAGACGAGGCATATCCGTTTATACACATCGTTTTACCAAAGGTTATCCGACGGATGTGGAAACGATTGTCAGCAAAAATGGAAATGATCCGCCGTTATTTCCGTTACCGCTGTGAATACGCAATGGGATTTGCCGACAGGGAAACTGTTCAGCGTGTTGAACTGTTTTTAAAAGATTTTAATCTTGTGCCAGAAAAGCGCTCTGTAGTTACACCGGCGCGGGAAGCTGCGGGAGCAGCTCCCGCGGAAGCGAGAGATTATGAAAGGGGCAATGAAGGAATATTCTGCGGTGCAGCTCTGGAATTAAAAGACGGAACGATAATAACCGGAAGCAATTTATCTCTGATGCACGCCGTTAAGCACCTGGCAGAAATTCCGGACAAAATAAAACTTTTGCCTTCGCATATCACCGATTCGGTAAAGAATTTAAAAACAGAAATCCTTGATGAAAAATCGGCAAGTCTTGATCTTGAAGAAGCGCTCATTGCCATCAGCATCAGTGCGGCAAATAATCCAGCCGCCCAATTGGCATTAGAAAAACTTAGAGAACTACGTGATTATGAAGCCCATATGACTCATATTCCTACACCCGGCGATGAAACAGGACTTCGACGTTTGGGCATTAATCTTACGACTGATCCTAATTTTTCAACCAATGATTTATTCATAAAATAGAACATAAGAAGAGAAGAAATACATCTGTACTTTTTTTAAAATAGTTTCTTCATTATAATGGCAAACTTATTTGAAAGCTATTTGCCTTACGATACGGGAGGCAAAATCAATTGACAAAGAAAACATCTTTTGATTAATAATTTTCAAAATATAAAGGAGGTTAATATGTCCATCAAAGTTGCGATTAACGGATTTGGAAGAATTGGCCGGCTTGTGTTCAGAGCCGGATATAAAAGCAAAGATGTGGAATTCGTGGCGGTAAATGATCTCGCAGATGCCGGAACTCTTGCTCATTTGTTGAAATACGATTCAAATCACGGAACTTTGAATGCCGAAGTTAAAGTCGGCAACAACGCAATATTTGTTGATGGCAAAGAGATCAAGACCTTTTCTGTCAGAGAACCGGAAATGTTGCCCTGGAAAGATTGGGGAATTGATGTTGTTTTGGAAAGCACAGGGAAATATACGGACAAAGCAGGCGCTGAAAAACACATCAAGGCAGGAGCAAAAAAAGTTGTTATTTCCGCGCCGGCAAAAAATCCGGATGTAACTTTTGTCCTTGGTGTCAATCAGGAAGTGTATGACAAGTCCAAACATAATGTCATTTCCATGGGATCATGCACCACAAATTGCCTGGCGCCGATCGTTAAGATATTGCATCAGGAATTTGGCATTGAATACGGATTGATGACGACAATTCATGCCTATACAAATGATCAGGTTGTGCAGGATGAACCGCACAAGGATTTAAGAAGAGCCCGTGCTGCCGCACTTTCCATGATACCGACCACAACGGGAGCTGCCAAAGCGATCTCGGAAGTTATACCGGAAATGAAAGGAAGGCTCGATGGGCTGGCTATCCGGATTCCAACACCGAATGTTTCTCTTGTTGATTTTGTGGCAACACTTTCAAAAAGTACGAAGAAGGATGAAGTTAATGCCAAATTCAGAGAATATGCAAAAGGAGCTATGAAAGGAATTCTTACATGTTCTGAAGAAGAATTGGTTTCGCGTGATTTCAACGGCAATAAATACTCCTCTATAGTGGATATGCAGAATACATCTGTCATCGGCGGCAATATGGTAAAGGTGCTTTCCTGGTATGACAACGAATGGGGGTTTTCCAACAGAATGTTGGAACTACTTTCTTTTATAATGAAGTGAAATAAATAATCAAGGGGTAAGACATGAAATATATTGATCAAATCGACCTGAAAAATAAACGGGTTTTTTTACGGGTGGACTTTAATGTTCCGATGGATAAAGAAGGAAATGTTACCAGTGATAAACGCGTGAGAGCGAGTATTCCCACGATAAATTTTGCGCTGGAGAAAGGAGCTAAATTAATCATCGCTTCACACCTGGGCAGACCGAAAGGTAAAAAAGTTGCGCAGATGTCGCTAAAACCGGTGGCAAAAGTACTTTCAGGATTACTGCAAAAAGAGGTCATGTTTTTAGACGATTGTGTAGGAGAAGCAGTACAGCAGGCTACAGGCAAAATGAAAGAAGGAGATATTATTCTATTGGAGAATCTTCGATTTCATCCGGGTGAAGATAAAAACGATGCGGAGTTTGCCAAACAGCTGGCCGCGCTTTGCGACATTTATATTGACGATGCCTTTGCCGTATCGCACCGGGCGGCAGCTTCCAATTCAGCGATTACAGAATTTGTTCCTGTGTGTGCTGCCGGATTCCTGCTGAAAAATGAAGTCGAATATTTCGAAAAGGCCATGGTTAATCCGGCACATCCTTTGGTTGCGATTATTGGCGGAGCCAAGGTCTCTGATAAAATCAGCCTTCTGGAAAACCTCATTGAAAAGGTGAATATAATCATTATTGGTGGCGGTATGGCCTTCACCTTTCTGCGGGCAGTTGGTTACGAGACCGGTAAATCTCTTTGCGAAGAAGATATGCTGGATACAGCGCGCAAAATTGTGGATAAAGCCAAACAGAAAAATGTGAAATTCTTACTTCCAGTGGATGCCTTGATTGCCCGGGCCGCAACGGCGGAAGCAGAAGCCAAAGTCTGCAGCATGAAAGAATTTCCCAAAGATTGGATAGGTCTGGATATCGGTCCGGCTACGATTTCTCTTTTTAGTGATGCGCTGCAGGGTGTAAAAACAATAATCTGGAACGGCCCTATGGGTATGTTCGAGCTTGCTGCCTTCAGTAAGGGAACTTTTGGTCTGGCACAAGCCGTAGCCGATTCCGGAGCAGTTTCCATAATTGGTGGCGGTGATACGGATACGGCCATTAAAAAAGCGGGGCTGAGTGCGAAGATGTCTTATATTTCAACAGGCGGTGGAGCATTTCTCGAGTGGCTGGAAGGAAAAACCCTGCCGGGAATTGCTGCGCTGGAACGATAAGGAGGGAATAATGAGAGAATGGATTGTTGCCGGTAACTGGAAAATGCACAACACTATTAACGAATCTATTGCCCTGGCCAAGGCTATTAAACAAGGTTTGCCTGTTGTTAAAAATGGAGAAATCATTATCGCGCCGACTTTTACTGCCTTGTTTAGTGTCGGAGAAGCTATCAGTGGTTCGAAGATATTGCTGGCTGCCCAGAACATGTATTACGAAGATAAGGGAGCGTTCACGGGAGAAATATCACCGGGAATGCTCAAGGATGTTGGATGCACTTACGTAATTATTGGTCATTCGGAGCGCAGAAAATATTTTCATGAACAAGATAATGATGTGAATTTGAAAGTCAAAAAGGCGTTGATGGCTGGGTTAAAACCAATTATGTGCGTGGGAGAAACTGATGAAGAAAGAGTAAAAGGAGTTACCCAGTCAGTGGTCGGCAGGCAAGTGAAGGAAGGATTAAATGGTGTGGAAAAAATTGATAACATTGTTATTGCTTACGAACCGATCTGGGCAATAGGAACGGGTAAAGTAGCCACACCGGAGCAGGCGCAAGAAGTACATTTCTTCATCCGTAATATCTTAAAAAATTTGTATGGTGGCAGCACAGTTGACGATATTCGTATACTCTATGGAGGAAGCGTAACCAAAGATAATATCGGCGATTTGATTGCAATGAAAGATATAAACGGCGCACTTGTCGGTGGCGCGTCTTTAAAGGCGGACGCGTTTCTCGGTATAATCCGGCAAATTTCCGGAAAGAAATGATTTAGCTTTTTTAAATATCCCAGGTGAATATCACGCCGCTGGTGGGGAAAATCCAGTCTTTGTCGGAGATTTTGATGCTGGACTTTCCTTTCTTTATGGAAACAGAAGGCTGCGAGTGTCTTCCGGCAAAAAAACTTTCTTCTCTTACGTTTTTTATACCCGCCTTTTCATAATTGAAATTAATTTCCAATCCTCGTACCGGATAGACCAGATATATGGGGAAGATTTTGTTTTCCCTGGCTTTTTTGGTGGAGATTTCTATTTCCAGTCTTACTTCAGTATTTATTTTTTTCTTAAGATGTTCGGAGCCGCACCAGATTTCATAGCCGCGCTTTGTGTTTTTTGTTTCGATAATAGGAATTTTTTCTTTATCGATACGTACCTGTTCTACAGTAAAATCTCTGTCCGTGATTAAATCTTTTCCATTATTCATAAGCCAGCGGTATTCACAACGCGGGTCTTCGAATAACTCGGCTAGCTGGGAATGGTTGGAAGCGCAGCCGATCATGAAGATGTTGTGACGTAATGTTTTTTTATATTCAACCCGGGTGCTGACGCAAAGATAATCTTTAGAGGTTATGGTATTTCTTGCTTTTGGCAGTTTTGCTATGCTGATGTCATAGCGAAAACCTGAACGCAATTCCAGCCGACGATCTTCCTTGCCGAAGAGTGTTTCGAACATTTCATAATAGATGGCGTTACCTAATTCTTCATCGCGTGCACGAGTTTGCAGACAACGACGAATAATATTATCAATACGGGAAATTGATTTTTCTTCGTCTGGAATAAATATTCGCCGCAGTCGTGGCTCCACAGCACCTGTTTTGCCTTTTTGCAGAAAGATGCGTGGCGCTCTTTTTCCCAACGCGCAAAGGACTTCATAGCTGATGGTCTGAGCCTTGGCGGCGATTTCATTGGCGCTGATATATTCTTTTCCCTGTCTGCCCAGAAGAACAACTTCATCACCGACAGCGCAATCGGGAATATGTGTGACATCAATTGTGCACATATCCATTGAAATTCTTCCGACGATAGGTGCCCGCCTGCCTCGGATTAAAGCCTCTCCCTGATTGGAAAGAATAAAGCCGTAACCGTCTCCGTAACCAACAGGAATAGTCGCGATTCGGGTTTGTTTTTTGGTAATGTATGTGCTGCCGTAGCCAATGCCATAACCTTTAGGAAAATCCTTTAATAAAACAATGCTGGTTTTAAAAGACATAACTTGTGTAAGCTTGTTTCCCGATTCATCATCCGGCGAAGGGGAAATACCGTAAGTCATGATTCCCGGACGAACCATATTCAGTTTAAAATCAGGATAGTTTATAATTGCGCCGCTGTTGTCTATATGCCGGAGGGGAAATTCTATCCCCAAGTTCTTAATTTCTGAAAGCAAATTGGAAAAATAACTCCACTGCTTGTCATTGTAAGAAGTTATTTTTTCACTGGAAGCAAGATGACTGAAAATTCCTTCCATTATGATGTTGGGTAATTTGGATATTTCGCCAATAAGCTTCAGCGCTTCTGTATATATGGTTCCGCCGCGCCCCATACCGGTATCCACTTCGATATGCACCGGAAGTTTATGATCCGTTTTGGTAAGCGCAATGTTGAGTTTTTTTGTAAAATAGAGGTCTGAAACAGAAGGGGTAAGGTTGTATTTGATTATTTGTTCGATTTCCGCCGTGGTTGACGGTCCTAAAATAACAATGGGTGCTTCGATTCCACTAATCCTAAGTTGAACGCCTTCATCGGCATTGGCCACGCCAAGCATCCCCGCGCCGTTTTTTAAGGCGGTGTTGGAAATTTCTATGGCGCCGTGTCCATAAGCATCAGCTTTGACAACCTGCATAAAATTAACTTGCGGGCCGATCAGTCTTTTTGTTTCTTTCAGATTACCGATAAAACTATCAAGATCAACTTCTACCCAGCTGCGATATTTTTGGTCTTTTTTTAACGGCATAAATTATTCCCATAGATTTTCTAAATATTTCCTGCAGCCTTATAGAATTTGATGTTTTCTGTACTTATTTGCAGAGACCTTTAGATAAAAATTTTTTCCAGGATAAATTTTCATGGATAATATCAAATCGTTGATTAAAGTCAAGCCGCCTGCATCTTTCAAAGAATTCGACAATTTATACTTGAAAAATAAATTTTTTTTAATTATATACAACGTCATAAATAATTGCGCATGACTATCATTGTCGAGAGAAAACACCCGGTACATGGTTCGACAGGCTCACCATGACCGGTCACCCTAAGCTTGTCGAAGGGTAACGGATGCGCAAATAATTACGTCGTTATGTATTAGAATGAAAAAGTACTTGGAGGGTGAATATTTAAACCCTTCGCAACGAGGAGGAAAAACCAATGGTAAAAGTAAGATATGGAGATGTTCTGAGTTGTGAAGTATGCGGATTGACCGTAATAGTAGATGAAGAATGTGGTTGCACTTCGGCTGATATTATTTGTTGTGAAGAGCCGATGGTTCACACCGGCGTATCAAAGTTGAAATTATTGCAGGCCGCCGCCGAGCCGAAAAAAAAGGCAGTCGTGAAAAAAGTAAAAACAGCAAAGAAAAAAGCACCTAAAGAGAAAAAGAAATAAACGAACCCTTCCGACGAAAGCTGACCGGTTTCGAGTAGCGTTATTAATTGTTTGAAAGTTGAATCTTCAATTTACCAGTATAAGGTTTCAATAAAATATTTACATATTGATGTGTTTATGGCATATTGATTTCCAAAACAATTGGGGAGGGAATCA
>MAEO01000145.1 GCA_001683985.1 Smithella sp. M82 | reverse complement strand
CCGACTTTTTGAAATGTAACATCGCGAAAAATATCATGGCTTATGCGTATACTTAAAAGAAAATATGTCCAAACTCCAGTTCCATGAATAAATTCATGGGTGAGAAATGGCTTTTGGATGAGATAATAAAAGATAAAAAACTGGTGCACGGATTTTTCGACATGGAAAGCAGCCTTGCCAAGGTAATTTTTGAAAAGGTCACGACATCCAAGATAGCGGTGACATCTTTCATCAAAAGCAAGCGGCTTGCTGAAAGCATTCTTACGAATGCGTCTATCCGGAAAAAGTTGTGGGAGGATAAAGCGCTCAGGCTGAGGCTGACCAATGAATTGGGCTCGTTTGAAAACTCCGGGGATTTTGAAAAGCTTATCGCAGAGCGGGTGAAAAGCTATTCACCATAACATGCAAATATTATACATGCTTTAAAACGGCTTGATTTTGGCTATTGGGGGCTTGTCGCCTGAAAAATTCCGGGTAAGGACGGCCTATCTTGGGGTGGTTTTTAAAACTCATTTTATTGCTTTGCCACTGATTTCGAGTATTCGTACGCGAAGAATCAGGGTCTTTTTTAAAACTTCTTCCGGAAAATCTTTAGCTTCACTTCCGTACTGACGCATAATATATTCTAATGCGGACTTTTTGCCTTCTACATCTTTTATTATTTCCGCCTTGCCTGATCCCACAACACTTTCATATTTCGTGTTCCATTTACAGGCGCTTTCGGTTTTGATAATCTCATGGAGGATATCAAACTCAAACCCTACGCTGCTATTTCGTCTGATAATGTCAATTTTCCTTCCTTCAAGCGCGGCATGAAAATAAAGATTTTTCCCATCATAACCAAAGTTAAGAGGGATAACATATGGTTGTCCGTCAGCACACATCGCCAGGCGGCAAACAAGACAGCGTTTGATAATATTATCAATGGCTTTTCTGTCTTTTATTTCTCTCTCTTTTTGACGCATTTTTTAATTCAGCAGATAAAGCTTGACCTGGTAAATTATTTTATGCCGATTGCTTTAAAGAATGTATAACAAAAAACTCCGTCAGCTTCCGCGCTCCGCTACAAATCCCGTATCCCCTGATCAAAAACTTTTTCTTCAATTATTCCCGCCATGATGGCAGCTTCGCGCACACCTTCTGTCATTGCGGCAAATGTCTTCTTCGTGAATCCTTCGACAAGATCAGGTTTACTGGAATCAACATATACCATACGGGGAGAAACATGAACGGATTTTAAGTCTGTCATATTTGTTTATTTATTAGGAAAAACTTCATGCATCAATCTTAAAGATTTTCTCTTTTCATTTTTATATAAAAAGAAGCAGACTATAGAAATCGATAAAGCGCCGATAGCATCAAAAATAAGATCCGACATCGTATCCCGCAAACCTATTCCCTGAAATGATTTGCCTAGTTCTATCGTGGTTGCCGGCAAATCCCACGATTGCATGTCCGTTCCGAAAATTATGTCCATAAAAAATTCGTAAATTTCAAAGATCACATCCATAGTTACAGAAAAAGTAAAGACGAAAGCGGCAACCAGTAGCGGACTTATATTCATACTGTGCCTGCTGTTCAGCTTATAAATGAGCAGAAATCCTATAAATCCAAGAATTACGCCTGAAGCGGCATGCAACACGACATCCCACCAAAATACATCATCGTACAGATTAAAACGCACACTCAAAAAAATACCGGCATATATAAAAATAATTATTATTGACTCCAGAATGTCCGGAATATGTATGTTCTTATTTTTTTCAAAATAATCATGCAAAAATGTAACAGCGAAAGTTACAACCGCCCAAAATATGATGGTAATATTTTCATCCAGGGCATTCATTAAAGCGCCTTTTGTGGCAAGGCTTTGATCAAGCAAGTGAAGAATTATATAAATAAGATTGATTATTATCGAACCAATCAGCAGGCAGCGAATCGTCCATGATACATATTTATGTATGCTTTGTTTATTTTTTTTAATTCTTTTTTTCACAACAAGATCTCCAGCTATCCGGAAGCAAATCTCCTTGATAGTTTAGGGGAAAAGTAAGTCAAAACGATTAATTAGTCAAGGCAATTGTTATGCGAAATCATCATTACTGCACGATTGAAACAACCGCTGATTTCTTTTTTTGTATAAGAAAAAAGAAAGATGCAATCGGTGCATTTCATTCTTTGCCTAATTAAAATATAAATATATTTCTTGAATATTATGAAAAATATTGAGTCTTTTCTGTCGCAAGGCCAGGCTGTCTGCCTGTTCTCATCGGAAATCCAAGAGTGAGCTTTTGTAAATTATAATAAACATTTTTTTGCTTAAATAAAAAATCTCTTGACAATTAAGAATGAATTACTATACTGACACAAATGATAATCATTATCATCAAGGATTTTTAAGTGAACGAAGAACAAAATATATTTCATAAGTATTTGGAGAAACATGATTTGCGGGACACTCTGCAGCGTGAACTCATTTTGCAGATTTTTTTAAGGCGGGAAGGGCATATTTCAGCGGAACAACTTTACGATCTCGTTAAAAAACGAGATCCTTCCATAGGCCAAGCCACTGTTTACAGAGCATTAAAATTGCTTATCGAAGCAGGGCTGGCCAGGGAAATTGATTTCGGGGATGGTGTAATTCGTTATGAACACAAATACAATCATCCTCATCACGATCATCTTATCTGCCGCGGTTGCGGTAAAACGCTGGAAGTCGTCGATTCCGTAATTGAAAAACTTCAAAAACGTGTTGCAGAAAGTTACGGTTTCGAATTAACGGACCATGAGATGTATCTTTACGGATATTGCGAAAATTGCAGACAGAAAAGGCAGTAATTTCACAAGCGGGAATAAATACTTTCACATTTTTTAGAAAGGAATTTATTTAAATTTAATTGCCGACCTGAAAAGATCGGCAATTTTAATCCTTTGCAAAAGGATAATGATTATCAATTGCAATTGAAAAAAATAAAGGAGATTAGATGTTCCCACTGGCATTCTTACAGGAAGGAGAAACAGCCGTCATTGTCGCGCCCGACGCACCGCATAGAGCAAACATCCATGGAAACAGACACCGGCACAGAAATTGTCATTACAGCGCGCCTTGCAACGATCGTCATTGCCTTCATCATGGAGACGGAGGAAATTACGTTATGACTCTTAATCAATTTCGAGCCTCATCCCGTCATATACAGAGATCATTGGTGGTTGAGTATGAAAGTTAACATAATGCCTTTACTCATGGCGCCCCTGGGGAAAAGAGTAAAGATTTTTTCCCTTGGAGGCGGGCGGGGAATGCAGGAACGATTGATAAGTATGGGGCTGGGACCGGGTTCAGAGATTGAGATTATACGAAAGGGCGCTCCAGGACCTTTTATCATTGCCGCAAAAGAAGCGCGTCTGGCTATCGGCATGGGAATGGCGCAGAGGATTATGGTTTCAGAAAATGGGAATTCCTCCGGTTGACAGCCGGACATTTTTCTACAGGAGTATATTATGACTCTGAACAACATTAAACCGGGCTGTGAATGCCTCATCAAGGAGGTAAACCTGACTGGTTCAACAGGGCAGCGTTTGATGGACATGGGTTTCATGCCGGGGACGAAGGTCAAGGTCGTCCGCAACGCGCCACTGGTGGATCCGATCGATCTACTGCTGAGGGGATTTCATGTGAGCATACGACATCATGAAGCCGAAGGCATGGAAGTGGAGGAACTATGAACGAGATAACCGTAGCCGTGGCCGGTCAGCCGAATTCCGGCAAATCCACTATTTTCAATATGCTGACCGGCTCGCGTCAGCATGTGGCCAACTATCCGGGTGTGACCGTGGAAAAGAAAACAGGAAGATACCGCTACCAAGGGAATACGGTGACACTGGTTGATCTTCCGGGAACTTACAGTCTTACCTCGTACAGCAAGGAGGAGAGGATCGCCAGGGATTATCTGCTTCATGAAAAGCCGACTGTTGTCCTTGATATCGTGGATGCCGCAAACCTTGAACGCAATCTCTATCTGACGTTTCAACTTGAGGAGATGGGAATCCCTCTGGTTATTGCATTGAACATGATGGATGTGGCGAAGGACCGCGGTTTCGCTATAGACGCACACAAATTGAGTGAACTTCTGGGGGCGGCGGTCATACCCACCGTGGGAAAGAAGCACAAAGGCGGCAACGAGATCAAGGAAGCAATTTTGCGCGCCTGTCAGAACGCTCATTCTCAAACGCCTTATGGAGAGACTCGGGAAGCCGGCAGCGTCAGCCCTGGCATATCACGAAAGAAGGATTCCTTTCGCATCGATTATGGAGCAGAACTGGAGTCGGTTCTCATGCCTCTTGAAGAGAGGCTTCTGAATGATCCGAAGTTTTCCTTCCGGTATCCGGCACGGTGGCTGGCGGTGAAACTTATGGAGAACGATAACGAGGCTCGCAGACTTGTCAAGGAAATAGAGGAGAACTATCATGGGGATGGATATTCTAACCCACGTTGAAACCGAGAGAGAAAAGTTTCTTTCGCAGCACAAGACAACGCCGGAAAAGATCGTCGCACGAAAGCGTTATGAGGCCGCGGAAAGGATCGCGGGGCTTGCCGTCAGGCGTGAGAGGGAAATTCCCAGAACATCAACGGACAAAATCGACCAGATAGTCTTGCACCGGTTTTTGGGCCCCCTTATCCTTTTGATGGTTATCTTCCTTTTTTATGAGTTGTCCATAGTCCAGGGCTACAAGATTACCGCCTACACATGGCCTGCCCTTGCCGCTTGCAGGGATTTTATTGCCTCCATCCTCCCGTCACCGGGATTCGTTTTCGATCCCCTGCTCAGAATCATACCACTGGGACTTGTTGATGGAATCGCGGCGGTGTTTAATTATATCCCCATCTTTCTTATACTGTTTGCTCTGATAGCCATCATGGAAGACTCGGGCTATATGGCCAGGGTGGCGTTTCTGTTGGATCGTCTCTTCAGATATTTCGGGCTGCATGGTCAATCCGCCATGCCGATGATAGTAAGCGGTGTTTTTGTAGGGGGATGCGCAATACCGGGTGTCATGGCGTGCCGCACGATCAAGGATGAAAAGGCAAAACTGGCCACCATGCTGATTTGCCCGCTTATGAACTGCCTGGCCAAGATCCCCCTCTATGTCCTCCTTGTGGGCATGTTTTTCCCCGCATACAAAGGGATAACGATGTTCTTCATCGCCACGATTACCATTATCATTGCGCTCGCGGTGGCCAAGATCATTGGCCTTACCCTCCTCAGAAGAGCGGAAACGGCGCCCTTTGTCCTGGAGCTGCCCGTCTATCATATGCCTACAATACAGGGTGTTTTACGCCGCTGCCTGGAGAGGACATGGCTTTTCGTCAAGAAGATCGTAACCATCGTTATGGTGGTTGTTCTGATCATCTATCTTTTGTTGAACTTCCCGGGATTGAGCGCGGAGCGAAGGGCTTATTATGAAAGTGAAACAAATCAACATGTCCGGATCTTTTTCAGCGCGATAGGAGAGGACAACCCCTATGCAAAGCTTCTTGAGGGATCGGGATTGACCGCATTTACGGTTTATCAGGATGATTACAAAAAGGCGAAGATGAGCGCAACAGACAAGAAATCAAAATCGGCTGTCGATGAGAAATTCATGAAAAGAAACGGTGAATTTTTCAAAATCGTAAATAGAGGCAAATATGAGATGGGCGGGAAGATGTTGAAGGACGCCGATGCCCTGAAAGTGAACAGGGAATACAAGAAGCTGGATAGTGAAAGAAATAGGATTAAAGGGAATATCAAGGAAGAAACCATCCTGGGCAGTGTTATGGGGCGTGTGGGACGCGCCCTGGAACCCGTCACCACGTATGCGGGATTCAACTGGCGCGTCAATATCGCTCTCATCAGCGCCTTTGCAGCCAAGGAAAACAGCGTGGCAACCCTGGGAAGCATCTACCAGAGTGCCGGCGGCGAAGAGGAAAAATCCCTCGAAGAGAGGATGAAAGAGAAGGAGACAAACTGGACGCCTCTTCATGCTTTAGCTCTGATAATCTTTATGACCATGTATCCGCCGTGCATCCCGACGCTTCTGATGATCAGGCTGGAATCCGGAAGCACGAAATGGGCGCTCTTTGCGACCTTTTATCCTATTGCTTTAGGTTTCCTGATGGCGATCCTTGTCTTTACCGGCGGCAATCTGCTCGGTCTCAGCGGGATGCAGGCAATGATTGTTTTTTATATTTGCGCGTTACTTGTCACAACGGCCCTGGGATTTATCAAAAACAAGGATACAGCGGAAGATTATGGTTAACACAATCCAAAGCATTCGGTTCTTGTTTTTCGGTTTTTCGGTGGGAACATCAACGCGGGGCGCCGGGGTTTTGACATCTTGCAGAGGTTTTCCCGACCCGGTCGGGGAGAAGAAATACAGTATAAAAAAATAACAATAGAAAGGAGGTAATCGTATGAAAAGGTTTATAGCTTATGGAATTGGGGTCCTCACAGCGGGTCTGCTTCTAGGCGCTACAGCCTATGCCCATACGCCGCTTTGCTCGTGTAACGACAACGGTGATAGAACAATCACGTGCGAAGGCGGTTTTTCCGACGGCTCGTCGGCCGCCGGCGTGAGCATGACAATCAAGGATAAAAGCGGCAAGGTCTTGACCAAAGGAAAGATGGACAAGATGAGTTCCTATACGTTCCAGAAGCCCGCCGGACCTTACAAGGTCATCTTCGACGCGGGCCCCGGCCATGTCGTCGAGATAGACGGCAAGACGATTACGGAATAGGGACAACAAACACACGCCTGCGCGGAGGGTTTGTACAGCTTAAGGAGCCTTAAAAACAGTTTCAAAGATTGTGCACGGATCCGACGGGACAATAAAACAAGGGGCAACGTTTGAGGTTGCCGAAAATGGAGGATGATATGAAAAAAATTGCGTTATTTGCAGTTCTAATAATGGTTTTGATGCTGTCCGGTCCGGCATCGGCGCATTTCCAGATGCTCTACGCTCCCGACAGCGTGCCGGCGTCGAAACAAATGACCCTGAAGCTCGTCTTCACGCATCCGTTTGAGGCGGGCCACACGATGGACATCGGCAAGGACGAGAACGGGAAAATCCACCCGCCGCTCGCGTTCGGCGTCATGCACAAGGGCGAGAAGAAGGACCTTCTTTCGAGCCTGAAGCCGATCACGTTCACAAGTCTGACCAACAGCGGCCAGGCGTATGAGGCCGATGTCAAGCTTAGCGGAATGGGGGACTATATCTACTACTTTGTTCCCGCGCCGTATTATGAGGCGTCGGAGGACATCTATATCCAGCATTGCACCAAGGTAATCTTCAACGTGGCCGGCGCGCCAACGGATTGGGACAGCCCTGTGGGCAGCCCCCTGCCTGTCGAGATCGTCCCTCTGGACAAGCCGTATGCGCTCTGGGTCGGCAATGTCTTTCGGGGAGTTGTCACCCGCCGCGGCAAGCCGGTTCCCGACGCCGAGATTGAGGTGGAATACCTGAATCACGACGTGGTGGGCAATTCTTTTGCAAAAGAGGCGAAGGTTGAAGCTCCGCACGACGCGCTGGTTACGCTGACGATCAAGGCCGACAAAAACGGCGTCTTTACGTTCGGCATTCCGAAGGCGGGCTGGTGGGGTTTTGCCGCGCTCGGCGCCGGCGGTGATTTGAAGCACAACGGCAAAGAGCTCTCGCTTGATGCGGTCATCTGGGTTCAGGCGGTGGATATGAAATAGGAAGAAGGATCGGCAGGGGGATGAGGTTTGGCGGCCGCTCCCCCCGCGGACCCTTCAACAGTCAGGAAGACCCCCTTGAAAGAAGAGGATTGTTTGTCCTTCCAGACCTTTTTTATTTCTAATATTGTTTTTAAACAAATGTCAAGAGAAAGGAGCATAACAGCATGAAAAAACTATTCTTTATAACAACGGCGCTCATCTTTGGGTGGGCGCTTCTGGCCTCTGCGCCGGTATATGCCGGAGAGGTTGAAGATATCAAGGCTCGACTCGAGGAGCTTGAGAAGAAGGTAGATGCGCAGGAGGAGCCGGGAACCCTCGACAGGATTGCCGACAAGATCACGTTGAATGGCGCGGTTGAACTGGATTATTCGTACACCGATCCGCGGGACATTACCGACAAAGACAGCGATTCCACATCCGAATTCGATATCGGGACAGTAGAATTGGGAGCCGAAGTAAAATTTCATGAATGGGTAACCGGTAAATTCCTTCTCAAGGGTGAAGATCTTGACAGCGATGATGACAGGGTATTCTGGGACGAGGCATCAATTACCGTACAAAAAGAAGGGTTTCCTCTGTATTTCGTCGGCGGCAAGCGCACGCAGCCGTTCGGGGTCTTCAACAGCCATCTGATCAACGACACGATCACCTGGGAGTGCTATGAAGTTGTAAAAACGGGTGTGACGGTGGGAGTCACCCACAAATTTCTGGGCCTTGACGTATCGGCCACGCTCTACAAAGGGGAGACGCTTGTGGATCACCTGACGGAAGCGGGCTACGGATGGGAAAGGGATTTCAGCATATCGAATCCGACGGATCCTACAGTGAATCCCGATCCGACGGATGATGTCAATTCCTATATCTTTAATGTATCCATGTTCCCGATCGAAGGTCTGCGTCTCAGCACGTATTTCGATTCGGAGCCGGGCGGGAATGACCGCAACGTTACAGCAGGCGGCTCGGGCGAATATTCGATCGGTCCGGTGACGTTCGATGTCGAGTACATCAAGGCTCTCCAGCGGGAGAGATTCGAATCCGACAACATTGAACACAAGGAATCGGCGTGGTTTGCCGCCATCGCTTACCGGGTTATTGATCCGCTGGAGATAGCGGCTCGTTATGAAGGGTTTGACGACGATATAGACGGCGACCAGGACGAGCATCTGGAAAACAGATACTCGGTCGGGGCAAACTATACGCTCTTCGAAAAAGGCCCCTTTACGACGACGCTGATGATGGAATATCGTCGGAGCAATTACGAAAACGCCGCCGGCAGTGCCGCTGACGACAAGGCGGATGAAATCTTTGCCCGGCTTGCCTTTGCGTTCTAACATACCCGACGCCGGGGGGCACAGGCATAGAACCGGCATCAATTGTATTCGGGAAAACGGCGCAAGCGGACAGCCTGCCGGGCTTGCGGTGATGAAAAAACCCGCTTGGGCCTTTTTCAATGTGTACTGGTTTGGCGCGATCGCTTTTCAGGTTGCCGATCCGGTTTTAATTTGCGCTTTTATTGATAATGAGTTTCATATTCATATTAAGGAAGGAGAATAAAAAATGTCA
>MAEO01000144.1:27274-29452 GCA_001683985.1 Smithella sp. M82 | reverse complement strand
CCATCTCCCTCAAATACGTCTTCCAGTCTCCAATCAATTCCTGAAGCATATTATCTGAACTGATAATCCCCGCATCCTGCACCGTGCCGGTATGGAAGAATTAATATATTTCTGTCTTCCGACTGTCAACAATAATCAGTGGCTGTCCCCAGTTTCCGTCGCAGTTTCCGTCGTCCCCAGTTTCCGTCGCAGTTTCCGTCGTCCCCAGTTTCCGTCAAAAATGAATTTTACTTCAATGATATAATGTGCTAAATTATCAAGAATGAATGAGAAAGAGATATTAAAGAATTGGACAAGCGGGTCGAAACAAGATTTGGAAACGGCAGAAATTCTTTTTGAAAACAAAAAGTATCATCATGCGCTGTTTTTCTGTCACTTGAGTCTGGAAAAATATCTTAAAGCAATTATTGTAAAAAGAACAAAAAAAGCTCCTCCACTCATTCATGATTTGGTTCGACTCGCAGAAAAAACAGATATTAAATTAACAAATAAGATAAAAAAACGAATTCGCAGATATCGGTGTATTCAACATCCAGGCACGATATGACGACTACAAACTTAGTTTTTTTCAAGAAAGCAAACAAGAAATTTGCCGCAAAGTATCTTAAGATGACAAAAGAGATTTTATCATGGCTAAAAGAATGCCTTTAAGAAAGAAAGAACTTGGATCAATCAATAAATACATCGCTCTGCTGAAGCAGGAAGGAATTGACGTATCCAAAGCGATTCTTTTCGGGTCTTATGCAAAAGGAACTGCAAAACCCGAAAGTGATATAGATATTGCAATTATTTCTTCTCAGTTCGGGAAAAATAATTTGAAGGAAATGATGCTCTTACGAAGAATCGCCTTAAAAATTGATTCGCACATTGAACCGTTACCGTTCTCGCCAGAAGATATTAACGATCGCTATAGTGCGCTGGCTCAGGAAATTCTAAAATACGGCATAGCAATTCAATAAAGCAAGAAAGAGATTTTATATGGAAATGGGTATACTGGGGCTACCCCAGAGCGGGAAGAGCACATTGTTTGAAATCATGACGGACGTGAAAAGCGGCCAGTCGCATAACGAAACGGTTGTACGCGGTCAGGCTTCCGTACCGGATGAACGTTTCGATAAACTTGTCGAAATATACAAACCGGCTAAAGTATCTCCGGCTAAAGTTCCCTTTGTTGATGTTCATGCCGTAGGAGAGCATCCGTGGGAGGCAATCCGCCAGAACTTAAGCGGTACTGACGGTATTCTGCATATTGTTGACGGATTTTCATTACCTGATATTCGGCTAAGCCTTGAAGCTTATCGTAAACTGGAAGATGAACTGATTCTTTCCGATTTGTTAATCATTGAAAAGAAACTGGAGCGTCTGGCCAAAATGCCTAAAAAAGCGATTCCACAACAGGAAGCCGCACAAAACGAGCTCCTGCCCGGATTAAAGGAGTGTCTGGAAGCGGGCAAACCTCTGCGTACGGCAGGTCTTACACCTGCAGAAGTTTTTACTTTGCGAAGTTTCTCCTTCTGGACTATCAAACCGGAATTGGTTGTCGTAAATGTTGCGGAAGATAATCTTTCGTTTGCCGATCAATTTGCCGCTGAAGCGAAATTATCAGAACCGATCATGGGTATATGCTGCAAAATCGAAGCGGAACTGGCCGGACTGGATGCCGCAGACCAGAAAGAATATCTGGATTCCATGGGTATTGCCGAGCCGGCTTTTGGGCGGATTATTCGCGCGGCTTTTCCCCTTTTGGGACGCATCTCATTCTTCACTGTCGGTGAGGACGAAGTCAAGGCGTGGGTAATCCCCAGGGAAACCAAAGCTCCCCAAGCAGCCGGAACTATTCACAATGATTTTGAACGGGGCTTTATCAAAGCCGAAGTCATGCACTATGACGATTTTATGGCAAGCGGCGGCTCTGCGGCTGCGGTAAAATCAGCCGGTCGTCTGCATCTGGAAGGAAAAGAATATATTGTCAGGGACGGCGATATTATCACCTTCCGTTTCAACGTTTAATATCAATTCTCGTTTAAATATTTCTTTGCTGATTGCACCAGGCAAATGTTGTTGCACGTGTTGCTTGTTCACAATAAAGGGTTAACCCGCAAAATAATTTATTATGAAACCCACATGACGGTCTCCGTCACAAAGGAGCATGAAAATCCCCCCTCACCCCCCTTTTAA
>MAEO01000144.1:17931-26941 GCA_001683985.1 Smithella sp. M82 | reverse complement strand
GATGGAGGGGGATTTGATGAGGATAGTTTTAAATAACAATATAAACAATGACTTAGAGGTGCATTTTCGAGTGAAAAAAATAATTTTAATAATCGTTAATATAGTTATTCTGACTGCCCTTTGGAGCCTTCTTTTTGCTCCTCTATATCTAATTTCCAAAAAGCTGGGCATTGGAGTAACGGCCTTCATTGTCGCGTTGTATTTGACTTTCTTGCTTCTTTCGATTTTCTACAAACATTTCCGGTCGTTTCAAACATTTAGAAACATACGAGGTATCATAAAGTTTTTCTCAATTACTTTCATATCTTTTCTGTTTTTTTTATATTCAACTAATTTGGTCTTTAGGGCTCTGGAAGCATATCAATATCTGATGGCAGAAAATAAGACCGGCTTGGAAGGTGTTGAGTATCAGGCGGATGAAATATTAGGATTTAAATCTGTTCCTAATGCAGTGGTTTTTGAGACTTATATCACAGGTCATAAAATACCTATAGCTTACGACAACAATGGCTTTAGAATTCCTTTATCCGGTGTATCAAAAATCAACGAATCAAATAAAATCGATTTATTGTTTCTCGGTTGTTCCTTTACATTCGGCGCCGGCTGCTATGCTGAAGAAACATTCCCCTATATAGTATCAAAAGAAACAAACCTTTCCTATATCAACGCAGGCATCAGCAGCTATGGCTTGGCGCACATGCTGATTCTTGCTGAAAAATTAATTCCAAAATACAAACCCGATTATGTTATTGTCCAATACAGCCCCTGGTTAACCACTAGAAGCGTAAATATGTTTGCCCCTGTTAATTTCATGTCTTTACCTGTTCCTTACTTTGCAAGAAGAAATAACAGCATCGTTCTGGAACTGCCCGTTTATAACAGCTACTTCAAATATTTTGATGCCCGGCGAATTAAATCATTGTATAAAGGAAAATTTCTAGAATTTCTTTTTAAGGAAGCTTTCGTGTTTTCTTTTTATGAAATCCGGTCTTATCTAAAAACCGAATTTCTTTTAATAACCGGACAGCGCCTTCAGCCCGCCACTAACTTGAGAGAAGTGGAAATATATGCTTTTAACAAAATAGAAACGATTGCTGAAAAAAACGGTTCAACTTTAATTATTTTAAATTTAGGCGATATTGAATATTCAAAAAATTCTCACAGTCTTTTTACAAATAAGAAAGTTTACTTTGCTGAAGCAGACTTCTTTTTAAATGAGTATTTAAAAAGAAGTCCTTCCAAAGATTATTACCTGGAATTCTGTCACTGGAAACCAAGCGGCAAGGATAGTATACTTATAGATTATCATCCGAACTCAAAAGCGCATCAACTAATCGCAAAAAGTATTATTAAGGAAATAAATAAAGAAAAAAATAAGAAGCCTTGGTTTCGCGCAGTATTAAACTAAAAGTTTTATTGTGTTATAATTCACAGCGGTTTGATTATGAAAAAATTTTTATTCAAAAGTCTGATAATAATTTTATTGCTGATATTGATTTTTCTTCTGCCGCTATTTTATCCGGCCGGGATAGCGGTTTATTTCAGATTGTTGTTACTTATTCTGCTCTTTGTTGAAAGCCTGAAACTATTCAAAACAATTTTCATTAATAAAAAAATAAATAAAATAATATCAAATGCGGCAACTTTTCTGTTCTCAATTTTTGTAATTTTCATATTACTGGAAGCAATATTCATGTTTATTCCCAGATCTCATTCTGCCGATTACACGTTAGCCTCCAAATTATGGTACGCCAAATACTGGGAGCCTATCAACTCTCTGGGTTTTAGAGATAAGGAACCTGACAACAACAATCCCGTTATTTTATTCGTGGGCGATTCTTATACAGCGGGTCATGGATTGAAATCTGTGAATGAAAGATTCTCCGACATTGTCGGAAAAGAACTAAATAAAATGGAGAAGAAATATACTGTTATAAATATCGGCAAACCCAATCTTGATTCAAAAAACGAATATGAAGAGATGATAAATTTTCTTTATCTGACCAGAATCAAACCTTCAAAAATAATACTTCAGTATTGCGGAAACGATATTGAAGGTGTCGCCACAAATAACGGATTAATATTCGATGGTTTTAAACCTCCCCACGGCATGAATAAATTTCTTGTACTCATTGGCTCAGGTTCTTATTTTTTCAATTACTTGTATTTTCTCTATCCCAGAGAGTATCTTGGCCTGCCATACGTAACTTATTTAACCAACGCTTACAAAAAGGATAATATATTATCGAAGCACAAAAATGATCTTCAATTGTTTGTGGATTATTCCAAAAAATACTCTATACAACTTATTGTAGTTTTGTTTCCTTTTTTAACCGATCTTGAAATGAGTGAGGCCATGTATTTAAACGATATTGTCAATTTTTTCCAGGCCGACAATATAAGTGTTATAAATGTTTCTCAACTGGCCAGGAATATTCCTGTTGCTGAAAGAATAGTAAATATGAACGACACACACGCTTCCAGAAAAATCAACCACATAATAGCGCAGGAAATTTTAAAAAAACTCGAATAACATGTTTTTAATCCGGAAGATCACAGATATTTTACAGATATTTTTACAGATATTTTATTGACACATAAAATTAAATTTATTATAATTTAAAAAAATAAGTAACGCCAAATTGATTAATTTGGGTCTTTGTATGTTTCTTTAATTGATGGTACTCTCAAAATATCTTTAGGGAGGTAACCTGATGTCTCCGGTAGAAGTAAAGTACGAACGAATAGTGGCGGAAACTGACCGCTATCGTGTGGAAGGCGATCTGAAGCTGCTTCAGGAAAGTTATCGTAATCGTCTTTCCGATTACTTGAATTTTCAAAATAATGAATTTCTCACTATCGTGAATGCCGAACTAAAGGCAATCGACGGTTCAGGACGCGATTGGAATACTCCCGTCCTCATCCTTGCAAGACGTTATATTCATTTGGTCGTACCAGCCGGCCAGCCGACAGAGCAGCAAACAATAACCAATCCTTAATGTCTTAGTAAAATACCATAATTTTACCCATCCCTAAACAATTAGTATATAGGAAGAATCTTTTCCCCTGTTGCAAAAACAATTACCATACGATAGAAAAACATAAAGAATAATACCATTTCGCATTCAAAGGATAACGAGGCGGCAAGGAGGAGGCTCCGCGAAGCCAACAAAGTTAGCCGACGAAGGCGCAATGGTACAGGGAGAAAATTATGGGAAACTTATTCGGCACCGACGGTATCAGGGGCGTTGCTAACGAATACCCCATGACAATTGAGATTGCCGCAAATGTAGGACGGGCCATAGCCTATCTTTCCAAGAAAAAAGGTCACAAACCGCGTATTATCATCGGCAGGGACACAAGAATTTCCGGCGATATGTTTGAAAGTGCGATAGTATCGGGAATTTGTTCCATGGGCGTCAACGCCATTTCAGTAGGTATAATTCCCACACCTGGAATCGCCTTTCTGACTCAGGACATGCGCGCTGATGCAGGCATTGTGATTTCCGCGTCTCACAATCCTTCGCAGGACAATGGCATCAAAATCTTCAATAGCGAGGGCTTCAAACTCTCCGATGAAAAAGAAAACAAAATTGAAGAACTAATTTTCGCCAATAACATGCATCGGCTTGATCCCTCTCCTAAAGAATTGGGTAAATTATCGCGGTTGGATGATGCCATCGGACGCTATGTGGATTTTGTAAAATCCACTTTCCCTAAAAAACTTAATCCTGAAGGCATAAAAATAGTTCTTGATTGTTCCAATGGCGCAACATATCGCGTAGCGCCCCAAGTTTTCACTGAACTCGGCTGTGAAGTAAAAACTCTTTGCGATCAGCCTGACGGTAAAAATATCAACCTCAACTGCGGCTCACAGCACACAGAGATACTTATAGCAGAAGTATTGCGACAGAAGGCCGACATTGGTTTTGCCTTCGACGGCGATGGCGACAGAGTAATCGCCATTGATGATAAAGGCAAAATTCTTACCGGTGATCGCATGCTGGCTGTGTGCTCGGCTATTCTGAAAAGAGAAGGAAAACTAAAAAACAATCTGGTTGTCCGCACGGTTATGAGTAATCTTGGCTTGACAGTTACTTTTGAGAAACTGGGTATAGATTCCGTTTTTGCCAATGTGGGTGATCGCTTTGTTCTGGAAGAAATGATTTCTAAAGGCGCGATTATCGGGGGAGAGGATTCCGGTCATTTGATTTTCCTTGATCATCATACTACCGGCGATGGCCTGATTACGGCTCTGCAGGTTTTGGCCGCAATGAAAAAGGAAGAGAAACCTCTGTCGGAGCTCGCCCGCATAATGAAGGTTTTCCCGCAAATGCTTATCAATATTGATGTCAAAAGAAAACCGGCAATAGAAACTGTGCCAAAAATTATGGCCGCCATCAAAAATGCCGAAAAGGCGCTGGGTAATAAAGGACGGGTACTTGTGCGTTATTCAGGCACCCAAAACATGTGCCGAGTTATGGTTGAAGGCCCCACTAAAAAAGAAACCGAAGCCCACTGCCGCCGGATAGCGGAAGTAGTGAAAAAGATTCTCACCTAACTTTCAATACTCGAAAATGTTTAATACAGAAGAACGACATTTTTTTCGATCTTTAAAAACTTTTAATCCAAAGGTATTTCCTTAGAAAGATCTTCCTTCCAGTATATAGGGTCTTTGTAGTTGGGATAAATATAAGAATGTTTTATCTTCCTTTTTGGCAGAAGCAGAGCGCTTACTTCGTCCAGATAAACAATTTCCCAATCAGTTAAACTCAATGCGTCGGAACGACTATATACAAATTTAGGCAAGACCAGTATATCAGAGTGATATTCTTTTAAAACCTCCTGCCAGTTTTTTTCGTGTTCGGAAAATTGCATTGCTTTGGCGTATACGTCATTGGAATAAACTTCCTCATACCTTCCATCAATGAGAACTTTGCATTGAGGATACAATTTCCAAAATGCGTAACTGCCCCAAGCAAAGGCAGTGGCAAGGTTACCGGAAATATTATTCTGTTTTATGAATTCCAGTGAGCCGACGGGATAAACGAAAGGATCTACTATGATGTTGTCTGATAAATGAGGCATACTATAAACGAATATTCCTCCAAGGACAATGTATCCCAAACTATATTTTGTTATATTCCATACCTTATAAACCTTTTCCGTTAAAATATCCCTGATAAACCTTTGTAAAGGATTAAACAAATCAACAAACTGGCGATAAAAAAGTCCGGAAGCGGCCAGCATAAAAAAAACAGTGTGCCTTTGGTGTTTTATGCCTAAATATAATAACACTATAACCAGTATAATTTTTGTCCAGTCAGGTTTTTCCTTTTGGAGCAACAGTTTAATACTTACAATAAACGTTAACAAAACAATAAGCATAAAACCGGTAAGTATGTGTATTTTAAACCCTGCAAAAATGTGAACCGGACCCTTTAAACTAATTGAAGTCCACTCCCCAATATACGGTCTGGGCATAACTGCCGCTTCAATAATATAATTCCATAAATCAAAACCATAAGGATTAATAAAAGTTACAGGAATTATCAGAGCAAGTATCCCGAAATATTTCAGAAAATCTTTACGATTAAACAGTTCTCCGAAAGCATAAATAATAACCACTCCTATTCCCGCAAGAAAGCCTCCATGCATGTTTGCCCAAAATAACATCGTTGCCGGGAACATCCAGATTAATTTATTTTCTCCCCGTCTGATCTTTTCCAGTACATATAACCATAATGTAAAAAACATATAAGTGAATACCTGGCATCTTATTAGATTGGCAAACCCGGGAAGAATTGAAAATCCTATAAAAGTTAAATAAAATATTCCTGTATATTTACCCGTCTGTAATTTTATTATTTTGATAATTAATATAAAAATTATAAGAAAAATTACCGCTTTTAAAGCAAAGAGCCCCCACTCTCCCCAATACTTTGTTAAAAAGTAGAAAACGACGCTCGATCCCCATTCGTGATCTATCCATAAGTCTTTCGTGGGGAGATACGAGAAAATATCGTGTTTTAATACATGTCCTGTTTGAAAGAAAATCGATCCTACAGCGAGCCTTGCCCACAAATCATAATCGGGCACATATATTAAAAAAGTCAGTATGTATATTATGACTGCTAGTGACAGATAAAAGAAAATTCTTTTCATAATCTAATCTTGTCAAACTTCTTGAAATATTGGAATTTCAGCCGGTATCTGGCTATGGCTTTCGATAAAGATAGGAATTCTATAAAAGATCAATTGTAATTAATTTCACTCGAAAATGCACCTCTAAGTCATTGTTTATATTGTTATTTAAAAGTATCCTCATCAAATCCCCCTCCATCCCCCTTTTCTAAAGGGGGAAGTTCCCCTCTTCGGCAAAGAGGGGTTAGGGGAGATTTTCATGCTCCTTTGTGACGGAGACCGTCATGTGGGTTTCATAATACATTTGGTTCTTATCGTAACGAAAATTTTTATCAATAACATATTGCTAACGTTACATATAAAATCCAAATAATTATTTTTCAACCTTGATGAGCATTGCATCGCCCTGCGCGTGCCCCGAGCAAATGCCGCACACTCCCCAGCCTCCGCCGCGCCGCCTTAGTTCGTAACCGAGTGTCATTAAGATCCTTGCACCGGTCGCACCGATGGGATGACCATACGCCACAGCTCCGCCGTTGACATTTACTTTCTTAAACATCTCTTCTTTGGACATGCCCAGAATAGAACGGCAGCTCACCAGCGCCACCGCGGCGAAAGCTTCATTGATTTCAATAACGTCCATCTGATCGAGCGTCATGTCGTTTTGTTCCAGAATTTTTTTAATTGCCAGTCCTGGGACTGTAGCGATATCTTTTGTCGGCTGGGAAACTTCGGCATAATCAACAATCGTAAAGATTGGTTTCAATCCCAGTTCATCGGCTTTCTCGCGGCTCATGATAAGGCAGACGTCGCCGCCGTCGTTGACACCGGGAGCGTTTCCGGCGGTGACACTTCCCGGTCGGCCGGTAACAGTACTCAGATGATTGAATACTGGAGGAAGTTTTGCCAAGCCCTCAAGTGTAGTTTCCGGTCTTGGACCTTCGTCTTTGTCCATGACAATCACTTTCTTGCCCTGTTTGACTTCGATCGGGAAAATTTCATCATCGAGTTTGCCTTCATTCATTGCCTTAACGGCATTCATCTGGGAATTGAGCGCCCACTCATCCTGCTCTTCCTTGCTGAAACCAAATTCATCGGCCACTTCCGAACCGTGAATAGCCATATGTCTATTATAAAAAGCGTCCCACAACCCGTCATAAACCATCGAATCCACCACGCGTCCGTTGGGCAGCGCCATCTTCGCTCCCCAGCGCATATCCGGCAGAACGAACGGACAATTGCTCATACTTTCCTGACCGCCCGCAATGCAGATTTCGGCGCGTCCCAGCAAAATTATCTGAAATGCCAGATCAATGGTTTTTATTCCGGAGGAGCAAACTTTATTAACGGTAATGGACGGAACGAATTCCGGAATGCCCGCAAGAATCGTCGCCTGTCGTCCGGGAATCTGTCCGCAACCCGCAGGGACCACCTGCCCCATAAAGATATAATCAATATCGGCTGGTTTGACCTTTCCTTCCGTGCGCCGCAAGACTTCCTTTATCGCCAGCGCACCCAGTTCCATGGCCGAAAAATCCTTCAGCGCTCCACCGGAACGTCCATAGGGCGTGCGGCATGCTTCCACGCAGACGACTTCCCTGAATTTTTTATGAACATTTTTTATTTTTCTGCCCATGGCGCTGAAATCCGGCTTTCTTTCACCGAATTTGGCAATGGGTGCATCTTTATAAATTTCAGATTTTTTCCTTTCCAGTTTTTGCGGTATTTTTGACATATAAGCATTCTCCATTGCTGTTGAAGCAAAACAAATTTAGTATTTCTATATTTTAAAAAGATTTTGCTTTCTTGCATATAGTTTTTTTAATGTCAACCCTTTTGGTATTACTGTTAAACAATCAAGATTTAAGCATCATCTGAAAATCCGGCAGGTATTTAGGACAATCAGTTTGACTAAACCGAATTTATATTATACGTTTTTAGCAGAAAATTTATCGGAGGTATTACAATGTTTGAAGGACTTTTTCAACCAATGCACCTTATCGTTATACTGGCTATAGTTTTGATTATTTTTGGTCCGGGAAAACTTCCGCAATTGGGAGGATCGATTGGTAAAGCGATCAGAGGCTTTAAACAAGAAATGAATAAACAAGATGAAAAAACAAAAGAAGAAACAAAAAGAATAGAAAAATAATATCAGGAAATAAGATTATTGACAGTAACCAATGAATAAACGTCTGACCCTCAGAATTTTATCTTTATCTTTATTAATTGCTTTATCTACCTATATTTTATTTCATTATGATTTTTATCTTCTATTTAAAGACAGGCACAGATTACTGAATTTCATCCGGTCATATCCGTATGATCAGCTTATTTTTATAGCAGTCCAAATAATACAGGTTGTCGCAGCTCCAATCCCCGGAGAACTTACCGGCCTTATTGGTGGTATCCTGTATGGACCTTTTTGGGGCACTATTTATTCGACAATTGGCTTGACGCTCGGTTCCTGGGCTGCTTTTATGCTGGCCAGATTTTTTGGTGAGCCTCTTTTAGAAAAAGTGGTCAAAAAAGAAGTTTTTGAAAAATTCGACCATTTTATGGAACACAAAGGTCTATTGGTGTCTTTCCTTCTTTTTCTAATTCCCGGATTTCCCAAGGATTATCTATGTTACATTATGGGCGTAAGCCGCATCCCAACCGGCACATTTATAGTAATTTCCACAGCAGGACGCATTTTTGGAACAATAATGCTTTCTATTACCGGATCTTTCGCCAGTAACGGACAATACAAATTTTTGACCATTATTTTGCTTATCGGAGCGGCGTTTTTTGTCATAGCCTATTATTACCACAATAAGCTAATCGAAATATTGAAAAAAATAAGGCATTAAATGCCTGCAACACT
>MAEO01000144.1:0-17632 GCA_001683985.1 Smithella sp. M82 | reverse complement strand
ATCTACAAGTCTCTCAAAGAGTGCCGTAAGACTTATGATTCCTCCGCCGGCGAAAGGCTCCACGAGAACCTGGGGCTTGGGATAAATGTTGCTAATCCAGGCCCGGAATGTAGGAACAAACCATGTCTTCCCGCCCGGGTATCGAAATGGGCTTCGCTAGCGATGGTTGTTTATGTGTCATTCCCGAAATGGCCTTTCGATAGTCTTGTTTGTTGAAGGACGACATCAATGTTGCCAGCCGATTTCCCGTTGGCATCATTGAGTCGTTTTGCGTCCCAACATTACAAACTACAAAACTTATGTCTTGAAGAACATAAAATTCCTGTTAAATATCTTCCTCTGCAGATATTTTATTCTCAATAATAATCCCGGCAGATGTGCCGGGAAGCACTTCCACATCTCGCAATTTATTTTGAATAGTTTTTGATTTCTTTCGGGCATCATCCACTGAAGTAGCTGCTTGTTCCAATCTTTTGCGCACAGCATCCAGTGTGTCGCCAAATCTGCTAAACGCTGTTTTAACTTCCCCTAAAACTTTCCAGACTTCACTGGAGCGTTTCTCAATAGCCAACGTGCGAAAACCCATCTGCAAACTGCTCAAAAAAGCTGAAATCGTAGTCGGTCCGGTAATCGTTATTTTATAATCTCTTTGAATACTCTCGAAAAGGCCGGGAATTCTAAGAATTTCCGCGAATAGGCCTTCAAAAGGAAGAAACATTATGGCAAAATCTGTTGTGTTAGGAGGATCGATATACTTAGAATTGATATCTTTCGCGAATTTTTCAATCCTTGCTTTAAGACTTTTGGTGCCTGATTCAATCTCGGCGATATCCCCGTTCTCATAGGCATTCACTAAACGTGTATAATCTTCTGTTGGGAATTTCGCGTCAATCGGAAGGTAGATATTTCTTGAAGAGTCCTCCTTGCTGGGAATCTTTACAACATACTCAACGAGGTCATTGCTCCCTTCTTTGGTCTTAATGTTTTGTTCGTACTGGGCAGGCGTAAGGATTTGTTCAAGTATCGAACCCAGTTGGTATTCACCAAGTACACCTTTTGTTTTTACATTTAAAAGCACTTTCTTCAGGTCACCTACTCCGGTTGCCAAGCTCTGCATTTCACCTAATCCTTTCTGAACCTGTTCCAGCCGATCACTCACCAGTTTGAATGCTTCGCCTAACCTGGTTTCCAGAGTGGTGTGCAGCTTTTCATTGACAGTTTCACGCATCAGGTCGAGTTGGCGTGTATTATCTTCCTGAATTTGCCTGAGCTTTTCATCAACAACCATTCTGACATTTTCGATTTTTTTCTCAGTAACAGCAGTTAATTCGGCCAGGCGCATCTGCACAGAATCCTCAAATGATTTAAATGATCGGGCAAGCTCAGTTCTTTCCTGTTGTGCCTGTGTCTGCGTCTCAACCCGCGAACGCGCGAATTCTTCACGCACCAAGCGATCGGTTCGTTCCTGAAAATCCCGTAAATTGTCCAGCCTGTTTAAAAGATTTGTATAATCAACAGAACGGTTCGATGCCCGCCAATACAACAGAGCAAAACCGGCGATTATCAAGACTATAATGATTACCAGAGTTACTTCCATTTTTTCTCCGCAACCAGCCGGATAAAATTCATTCTCAAAATGAATACTCTGAAAATGACGGCTGAATATATCGGTTAAAATACCGGTGTGTCAAGTGAAATGCTGTTTTCATGCTTTTTTGATCAGTTTCCCGCGTATCACGCCAATGTCTTATATTAATTAAGGAACAAATTTGTAAGTTGCATAATTCACAGCTGGTGATTTCGATTGGCTGATCGAAGTTGGTTTCCGTCCGGGTGTTACCGACAACGTAGGTAAAACTGCCCGGGAAGCAATCGAACTGCTGCTGGGCGCCAATATCGGTCAACGCAAAATCGCTGTTTATACTTCCCGCCAATACCTGATTAGCGGAGGAATTATCAAAAATTGCAGTTGTATCGGTTGTTCTTTAAAATGAACCCCCCACGACGGCACGCCGTCACAAAGGAGCATGAAAATCTCCCCTAACCCCTCTTTGCCCAAGAGGGGAACTTCCCCCTTTAGAAAAGGGGGATGGAGGGGGATTTGATGAGGAATCGGTTAAATAACAAATTGGTTAAATTATATTGTTGATTTATACTTGACAATGGGGAGATGTTCAAGTATTAAATATAAAAGTAGCAATAATCGCCATTGTTTTTTTTCTATGCGGATCAGTTTTATTGTAATCCAAAGTAATTCAAAGGCGGAGCTGTAAGGAATGCTTTGCATAACCTGATAAAAATGGCTTCAATTAGCGCATCCGGAGGTTTTTTCAGCTCGAAAAGAGAGGTTTGAAGTTTGAACAACGGCTTATTTTTGAACGATGGATTTTTTGAACAAATTTTTTGAGGACGCATATTGATTCCGGTCTATGCCGGAATGACGAACACCCTGCATGGAAAAATCAGTTACCCCATTTATTGAGAAGATACAAAGAAAGCTTTATTATGAAATATGTCAGTTTGTTAATATTTGTATCCTGTTTTGTCTTATACACACATTCCAGTTTGGCTGCGATAGAGATTCTGGAATCATATCACATGGCGCAAAAAAATGACGCCGCCTTTAATTCTGCGCGTTATGAGTATGAGGCGGCCCAGACGATGCCGGCACAAGGCCTTTCGTACCTTTTGCCTTCTGTAGAGGCCCACTATATGACTGGGAACTACGACACCGACTCTCCTACTTCCGGGAATTATTCATCGTGTTCGTATGGCGCAACTTTGAGACAGCCTGTTTTTAACATGGCAAGAATCTTTGAATATACCCAACACAAGGTGCGGGCGGATCTCGGCAAAGCTAAATTTACAGCCGCAGAGTCTGACCTTATTATAAGGACGGCAACGGTGTATTTCGATGTCCTGGCTGCCCGAGATAAACTGGAAATTGTAGAGGCAGAGAAAAGGGCTGTTGCGGAACAGTTGGAGCAGGCAAAAAGGTTGTTTAAGGCAGGGGCCGGCACCATTACAGATATTCATGATGCCTTAGCCAGATATAATACGTTGCTGGCTGACGAGATCGAAGCTAAGAATAACATCAACATAAATGTCAAGGCCTTTAAAAGGGTGACAGGTGTAGAGCCGAAAGACCTCTGTCCCCTTAAAGAAACCATCCCCTTTTCAGCGCCATCGCCGGATGACCTTGATGGCTGGATTGAAATAGCAAAGAAAAACAATCCAATCATAAAATACTATTACTATAATGTAGATTTTTATAAACAGGAACACAGAAAAATGACGGCTCAATATTTTCCTAATGTGGACATTGTAGCTGATCACCATACCTCAGACACAATACAGTATTACAGGACGGAAGAGGTTACCTATAACAGTGTTATGGTCCAGATAACCCTTCCCCTGTTTCAGGGCGGTTATACCAGGGCGAAGACAAAAGAGGCAGCGGCAAAACTGGAACAGGCGAAAGCAGATTTTGACGGTGTATTGAGTGAAAATGCTCAAAAAATAAGCGAGGCATTCCTGGGCATCAAAGGCAATATGGCGTTGATTCAGGCCTTGGAATTTGCCGTACAATCAGCTGAGATATCGCTTCAGTCCAACAAGATGGGGCTGAAGGCAGGCATCAGGACTATTGTTGATATCCTGAATGCTCAGAGGCAACTCTACCACGAGAGAATGAGTCTCCTCAAGACAAAATATGATTATATTATAAATTTCCTGAAGTTGAAATCTGAAGCGGGGGTCTTGTCAGAAGAAGATTTAGCTGTCATAAGCGAATGGCTTCAAAAGACATAGAGAGGTTGCGATATGTTTAATATCTTTAAACAATATATGCCGGCAAGAACGAAGACCGAAAAAGGGGAGCTTTTAAAGGTGCTTCTGTCCTTCCGGAGGGCATTTTTTGCCCTTGGCATTTTCAGTGGTGTCATAAATATCCTGCTTCTGGTTCCCGCGATCTACATGTTGCAGATATATGACCGGGTCCTGATGAGTCGCAACCAGAACACGCTTTTGATGCTCACAATCATTATGCTGATGATGTATCTGTTCGTTGGGCTTCTTGAGCGGTTCAGATCTCAGGCCATGATACGTATTGGAAATGTGATGGATAACCGCTTAAGCAGCAGGGTTTTTGCTGCCACCTTCAGCAGGGTTCTGGCTTTGGGCTCAGGCAACTCATCACAGCCATTTCATGATCTTACCAATGTAAGACAATTTCTTACCAGCACCGGTCTCTTTGCCTTTTTTGACGCACCATGGACACCAATATACATCATCGCTATTTTTATCATCCATCCTATGCTCGGGGTATTTTCCATTGGAAGCGCCCTCTTCCTGTTCGGTTTGGCGCTCCTTACCGAATTGAGCAGCAGAAACCCTCTTTCCGAGGCAAATAAAGTATATAATTCCGCCAGTTCATTTGCCGCGGTAAACTTCAGAAATGCCGAAGCCATAGAAGCAATGGGAATGCTCAATAACGTGAAAAAGCGCTGGCTTCCAAAACATGAGCAATTTTTAAAGCTTCAGGAAAAGGCAAGCGAAAGGGCAAGCATGATTCAGGCGATTACCAAATTTTCCCGGTTGAGCTTTCAGAGCCTCATGCTTGGCGCGGGCGCCTACCTGGCGGTGAAGGACATCATTACGCCGGGCGGGATGATTGCCGCCTCTATCATTATGGGCAGGGCGCTATCCCCCATAGATATGGCGATAGGGGCATGGAAACAGTTTCTCTCTGCAAGGGATTCTTATAAAAGACTGGATGAGCTTTTCAATATATTTCCGGAGCATGAGATGGGCATGTCTTTGCCTCCACCGCTGGGGATGGTTACAGTTTCACATCTAACCGGGGGCGCTCCAAGAACAAACAAGCCGATTCTCAGGGACATAAACTTCGAGGCAAAGGCAGGTGAGGTAACGGCGATAATAGGTCCAAGCGCCTCCGGAAAATCAACGCTTGCCAAGCATCTTGTCGGCGTATGGCAGCCCATGGCAGGGGTGGTAAGGCTTGATGGAGCCGATATCTCGAAGTGGCCCAGAGAAGAAATTGGGCCTTATATCGGTTATCTGCCTCAGGATATAGAGCTTCTTGAGGGCGCTGTTGCTCAGAATATCGCAAGGTTTGGCGAGATCGATTCAGAAAAGGTCGTTGAGGCCGCTAAAATCGCCGGAGTGCATGAGATGATATTGCAGTTTCCCAATGGATATGACACCCAGATCGGCGAGGGAGGCAGTTTCCTGTCGGGAGGACAGAGGCAGAGGATAGCCCTTGCCAGGGCGGTTTATGGCGACCCCGTATTGATAGTGCTCGATGAGCCGAACTCCAATCTCGATGATGCGGGAGAAATTGCCCTCGTTAATGCATTCAATAAATTAAAGAGCGACCAGAAGACCATTTTTGTGATAACCCATAAAACATCCATCCTTTCGATAGTAGATAAGATAATACTTCTTGCCAACGGGGCGGTCGCCGCATGTGGGTCGAGAAATGAGGTGATGGCCATTCTTCAGAGGGCGAAAGAGCAGGCGGCGGCGCAGAGCCCTCAAGGTGTCCAGTTGAAAAGGGTGTTGTAATGAAAAAAGATAAAAAAAATGACTCATTGAAGCTTCCTCTCCACACAAATATCAGGCGGGTGATTATCATCGCCTCCCTGATCCTTGTCCTCGGCTTCGGCTCGTTTCTTACGTGGGCATTGGTGGCGCCTCTGGACGAAGGTGTTGTTGCCCCTGGTGTGGTCACTGTCATATCCAACCGAAAGACGATTCAGCATATGCACGGAGGCATTGTGAAGGAGATACTTGTTTCAGAGGGAGATAAGGTAAAGGCAAACCAGGTCCTCGTCAGACTCGATGATGCCGAGCCCAGGGCAAATCTTACCGCAGTGAGAAGCGAGTATCTTGTCGCGCTGGCAGTAGAGGCAAGGCTTCTTGCGGAAAGGATAGGGGCCGGCAGAATCGCCTTCCCCGCAGAGTTGTTTTTACATAAAGACAACCCTGATATCTCTGAATTCATGCGCAGACAGATAGAGCTCTTTCAGGCAAGAAGAAGGGCGCTCGAAAATGAGAAGAATATTCTTAAGGAAAGTATAGAAGGATTGCAGGAATACATTGTCGGACTGGAGGAGCTGCAGAAGTATCAGTTGAAGCAGGTAGACCTGCTCACCAGAGAGGTGGAGCAACTTCGGGAGCTGGCGGATGAGGGCTACTATCCCAGGAATAAGATTATTGAGATGGAAAGCACCATAGCAGATCTCACCGGTAAAAGGAGCGAGGAACTGGGCAATATTGCCCGGGCAAGGAAATCTGTAAGCGAATACAAGATGAGGGTTCTTCTTACCGAGCAGGAATTTCTGAGGGAGGTTGAGGCGGAGTTGAGTGACATAAAGAAGAAGCTTTCCGCATTAAAAGACCAGTATGCCGCTGTTCAGGATGTTGTTGAAAGAACAGAGATAAGGTCTCCTGTGGATGGCATAGTTTTAGGGTTGAATATCCATACCATAGGAGGGGTAATCACCGTGGGGCAACGCATTATGGACATCGTTCCCATTGATTCGGAGCTGATCGTTGAGGCGAAGGTTAACCCTCAGGATGTAGACAAGGTGCATAATGGGCTCGAGGCCGATCTAAGATTCACCAGCTTCAGTTTGAAGAAGACACATGTCGTCGAAGGGAATGTGATACTCGTCTCCGCGGACAGGATGGTGGACGAACAGACAGGCATTCCCTATTATCTCTGTAAGGTGAGGCCAAGAACAAAGGATTTGGATGCCCTTATCGCTAAAGCAGGGGAAATTCAGCCCGGCATGCCTGTTCAGGTAATAATCAAGACAGGAGAAAGGACATTTATGAATTATCTCATTCGTCCCCTGATTGACCGCCTTGCCGCCTCTTTAAAAGAAGAATAAAACTGCAGACTATAATAGACTATAGACCATAGACCATAGACATCGGACTTAGGAAAGGGAATGGGTAGAGATTACACAAAAATAAAGGCCTGGCAAATAGCGGATAAATTGGCGCTTTTGGTATATAAGGCTACGAAAAAATTTCCAAAGAGCGAGATCTGGGGATTAACATCTCAGATGAGAAGAGCCGCTGTATCAGCGCCGGCAAATATAGTAGAAGGTTCAGCCAGGAAGAACAGGAATGAATATTTGCAATTTTTATATATAGCTATATCATCGTTGGCAGAATTGAATTACTATATCAGGTTTACAAAGGAATTGGGGTACTTAGACACCAATGAATATGAAGAACTATGGAAAAAGGTCAGGAGAGTTCAAGGATACTCCATGGGCTAATTTCTTACGTAGAAAAGTCTAAAGTCTAATGTCTGATGTCTAAGGTCTGAAGTCTAATGTCTAAAGTCTATCCAGATAACCTTATAGAGAGGATAAAAAGAGAGGCGCATCTATTTAAAGATGCTCCTGATACCTGCGTTCCTGATACAAAACGGCAGAACCTGATTGTTCAACAAGAAAATCCCCCCCATGTTCTTTGTCTTTCTGATTTTTTATCCTATCACGGTGAGGAGTTTATTGAGCATGCCTATGCCGGCATCCTTTGCCGTCTTCCGGATCCATCAGGCGCCAGACATTACCTCGATAGCCTCCAATCAGGAAAGCTGACCAGGCTCGATGTGCTTGTCCTTCTCAGATATTCCCCTGAAGGACGCGCTAAGGGGGTAAAGATAAAGGGGCTACTAATGCCCTTTATCTTCAGGCGCCTCCTGGGAAGGCTGCCTGTTGCCGGCAGGCTCTTCCGCTGGATGGGTCTTTTCCGGTATATTCCCTATCTTTTAAGATCCATGGACAGCCTTGGTTCAAGGCTCGTGGCGGAGGGAAAGGAAAACCGGACCGCCCTGCTCCAAACCACAGAGGACATGGACAGGCGGCTTCATGAAGAGCGGACAGCCCTGCTCCAAACCACAGAGGAGACGAAGAGGCGGCTTCATGAAAACCGGACCGCCCTGCTCCAAACCACGCAGGACATGGACAGGCGATTTAATGAAAACCTGACTGCTATGGCAAGAGAGAGCGATGAAAAGATGGACACGCTCAGGAGATCTCTTATTGAGCAACAGAGGCGGATAAGGCTTATTCATAGAAATCAAAGTTCACTGCCGGCGAACGCCTCTTCTTGCATGCCCGACGGGCAAATACGAAAAGGCGAGTCTTTCTTCAGCCTTTATGCGGACTTTGAGGACGAATTCAGAGGCCTGAAGGAAGAGATAAAAGAAGGTCTGAGGGTCTTTCTGCCCTTTATCCAATCCCTCGAAGATTCTCACCGTGAATGTCATACCCTTGATCTGGGGTGTGGGAGGGGTGAATGGCTTGAGCTTCTGAGATACATCGGCGTCAAGGCAACGGGTGTTGATATAAATCCTGTCTTTATCGATGAACTTAAGGAAAATGGTCTGGATAGCGTAAGCGCCGATGCCTTTTCCTTCCTGAAGGAATCCAGTCCCTCCTCTTACACCGCTGTGAGCGCCTTTCATCTCATCGAACACCTGCCCCAATCTTCCCGCATCCTGTTGCTCGATGAGATCTACCGCGTTCTCATCCCCGGGGGAATGGCCATCATTGAGACCCCAAATCCGAGGAATATCTTCGTCGGATCAGGCGATTTCTACCGTGATCCCGAACATATTACCCCGGTCTTTCCCGATACCCTGGCCTTTGTCGCCCGGAACATCGGATTTGTTGATTCCACGGCATACTTCTTCAAAGATGGACGTAAGGAACTTATTCCCTCAGGAAAATACCGTTTTGAGACCATGGAAGACTATATCAATGTCTCCAGGGACTATGTCTGGATAGGGAGGAAGCCCTTTTGAAGATAGCCATTGTCGCGCCTTCTCCTGTTCCCTTCTTCGTGGGAGGAGCGGAAAAGCTCTTCCTGGGACTCCATTACCATATGAACAAGCTGACCTCCCATGAAGTCGAGCTCATCAAGGTACCCTGCCGCGATCAGGAGTTCTGGTCCCTGATGGAGGCCTACCACCGTTTCAGTCGTCTCGATCTGAGCCACTTCGAGATGGTCATCACGACAAAGTACCCCGCCTGGATGATCCATCACAAAAACCATTGCCTCTACATGCAGCATACCTGTAGGGGGTTATACGACCTGTACCATCTAAACGGCCGGCCAAATGAGTTCATTCCGGAGGACAGGAGACTTTCGGCCATAACAAGGATGCTCGAGAACAAAGCCCCCGACCGTTCGCTTCTGGAGCCTTTTTTCCGCGAACTTTTCCGCCTTCGTGATGCCGGTCTTCCTTCCGGGACATTTTCTTTCCCGGGACCATTTACCAGGGCTGTTGTCAGGTGGCTGGACAGGATCGCCCTGTCCACCTCAGAGATAAAAAGCTACAGCGCCATCTCAAAAAATGTCGCCCGGAGGGAGGGTTATTTCCCGGAAGGCGTAGAAGTGGAGATAATTCATCATCCCTCGAGCCTCGATGGACTTCATTCGTCAGGGTACAATCACATCTTCACGGCAAGCCGCCTTGAAGAACTAAAGCGGACAGATATGCTTATCAAGGCATTCATGTCCACCAGCGCCGACATTGAATTGAGGATTGCAGGAACCGGGGGTCAAGAGGAGCGGCTCAGGAGGTTGGCCGAAAAAGACCGGCGGATCCGCTTCTTGGGTTTTATTACAGATGAGGAACTCATAAAAGAATACGCGGATGCCCTCTTTGTGCCTTTTGTGCCCTATGATGAGGATTACGGACTCATCACCGTTGAGGCCCTGCAATCATCCAAGGCGGTCCTTGCCACAGAAGACTCGGGCGGCGTGAAGGAGCTTATTGTTGACGGAGTAAATGGGATAATTGTTCCCCCGCGTGTGGATGACCTTGCCCGCGCCCTCGACCGCCTCATCAATGACCGTGAAAATACAATCAAGATGGGCATAAAGGGAAGGGATTTGGTTTCTCACATAAACTGGCCAAATACGATTTCACGCCTTTTGCGCGAATCGGACAGTAAAATAAAGGTCTTCGTCCCGGCAAAGGCAAAAAAGAAGATCGTGCTGACCACCACCTTCGAGGTCTATCCTCCTGTAAGCGGGGGGAAGAAGAGGATATTTCACCTTTATAAAGAAATAGCAAAAACTGCCGATGTCCTGCTTATCACCCTTACATCATCGGACAGCCCCCTTAAACCTGTGGAGATAGCCCCAAATCTCGTGGAGATGGCCATCCCGAAATCACAAAGGCATCTCTCTTATGAAGGAGAACTCTCTTTAAGCCTTAAGGCTTCCATCGAGGACATCGCATCAATAGATGGCTGCAGATTTACGCCTGAATTTCTTGACGTTCTTGGAAGAGAGTGCAAAAATGCCGATATGGCAATCGCCTCTCATCCCTATCTGTATAATGCGATTCGTGAGGTTTACGGGGGAAGACTCTTATATGATGCCCATAACGTAGAGTACGACATGAAGAACGCTGTTCTGCCGCCATCCGCAGAAAGGGAAAGGCATCTTGAAAAGGTAAGAGAAGTGGAAAGGGCATGCTGCCTTGATTCCGAGCTGGTCATGGCCGTATCCGATGAAGATGCCCTTCGACTTCAAGAGCTGTATGGAATTAAAAGAGAAAAAATCGTCATTGTTCCCAATGGCATGGACTTTGAGTCGGCAAAGGCAAATACCCTTGCACCCTTAGAAAGAAAGGCATTAAAGGAGAGGCTCGGATTGAATCGTTCTCCTGTCTGTCTTTTTGTGGGCAGCGCTCACGGCCCCAACATAGAGGCATTGAACGTTCTTAAAGATATAGCCGGGCAATGCCCGGAGTATATCTTTCTTATCATAGGCAGCGTATGCAAACATGGGGAGGCATCTGCGGCGCCTGCCAACATGAGGCTTCTTGGCGTTCTTGGCGAGGCGGAAAAGATCGTTGTGCTCAATGCCTCCGACATCGGCCTTAATCCCGTTACAGGCGGCTCGGGCAGCAACCTGAAACTCCTTGAATATATCGCTTACGGCATACCGGTAATAACCACGCCATTCGGCTTAAGAGGGTATGCCCTTAAAGACAGGGAGCATCTTCTGGCGGCGGATGTCAAGGAATTTGCGGCTATCCTGAAAAAGCAACCTTTAAGAGACATGAAGGCGCTTCAGGATATGGCGCAGAGGTCTCTTGCCTTGGCCTCTTCTCACTACAACTGGGCATCCATTGCCGCAAGGCTTTCCGAAAAGATCGGGACAATGGGTCGAGGGGAATGCTCAGGAATTATATACACAACGTCATAAATAATTGCGCATGACAATTGGTTTTTCTTAGTATGAAAGAAACAATAATATTAAAAAGCAGAATCCGCGCCGAACACTATTAATGGCGTCCCCAGATTTCCCCTATCCTATCGCTTCCTCTCCTCCCAGTAATCTATTTTCCACATTTGAGAAAAACTCAAGAAACTTCTCCTCAAATCTAACAGAGGTAAAACAGAAACTCCTCTCGTATGCCATTTCGGCAATCTCTTCTCTCAGTTTCCTGTTTCGGATCACCTCTAATGTATATGATTCCAGTTCGCCTGTCGTCTTAAACCTGAACCCGCTTATCCCATGCTCGACTATCTCTCTCTGTCCTCCGCCGTCAATGACGATAGGCGCACAGTAGTTCTGCATTGCTTCAACCGTCGTCATCCCAAAGTGTTCCACCAGTTGGGGGTTCCTCTCATCCAGACCACAGAGATGCCAGAAAATAGATGCCTCGCGATACAACTTCATTAACTGGGCATTCGTCAGGTTAGATATTAATTCAATGTTATCACACTGAAGAGAATCAACCTTTCTCCTGACCCTGTTAAAATAGGGATTATCCGGACTGCTGCCACCGGCAAGGATGAGTTTCCACTCGTTTTTTACACGCTGGTCCTTTTTGCAAAGATTGCAAAATGCATCGATCATTTCTATCTGTTTTTTGCTTCCGCCTATCTCGAATCTGGCTACAGAAAGGATAATCTTTTCTTTATCGGTTGTTCCTCCTGTTTTACTATACATATCAACGGGCGGATACAGACGAATTGTAGGATTGATCCTCCATCTACGTCTTGCCCAGAATGAGGTGTAATCACTATTCGTGATCAAGTAATCGTATTGGTCGACACTGAAAAATCTCTCTTTGACCCTGTCTGGAAAGTGACAGAGGAAAATGGACAGACAGGACAGGGGCATGACCTTGGTCAGCATATTCGCATTTATAAATATGTCGTAATGAAGGCTTTCTCTGCTTATGACGGCAAAGGGATTCGTCTTCTCCTTGACGACTAAACCCTCATCAATAAAATATCTCTCAAATTTTTCATAAAACGGCATCTTTATAATTTTTAGTTTACACCTTGACAGGTCTATATCAAACCACTCCTTATACTTTTCCAGAGCGATGTCTTTATTAGCAATATATGTAACATCGCACCTATCCTGGAGAATCTCTGCCAGTTTTGCCACATACCGCTGTCCGCCCCCGGCGAAGTGAAAGGCATGGTCATAGATGCCGACCGTTATTTTTCTTAGACCCAGGGCAACCTCCAATTGACGGAAAAAATTATACGCCCTCTGATGCCCGAAAACCTCAAGAACAACATCTTTTAATTCATCAAGGGTTCTCAATACGGTTTCCGTATCATGATGTGCCACCAGTTTCCTGATCGCTTGAATGAGGGAGTGATAGAGGCGCTCATACTCTTTGTGGAGATAAAAATGGGATGTCTTAAGGCTTCGCGGCAATCTTCGGGGAAGATGTTTGGCAAGACAGAGAAACCTGTTTCTTGAACAGAAATATTCGCATAACTCTGAAGAGGCAGCGCCATGATATTCGTGATAGACAACGCTTTGGGGAGCATAAAACAGTTTCCACCCCTTTTGACGGCACCTGATACTATAGTCCATATCCTCAAAGTACATCATGAAATCTTCGTCAAAATCGCCCACACTTTCCAGGCAATCTCTCTTGAAGATAACCGATCCCCCTGAAACATATTCCCGCTCTTCCGCCCCTTCGTATTGGCCCACATCCCTCTCGCCGAATCCAATATCCCGGAAATAAAAGTCCTCTATTTCTTCCCCCCCCACGCTATTTATCGTTCTCCCGTCAGAAAACAGTATCTTACTCTGCACGGCGCCGATCTTTTCATCCAGACTCAGTATCTCTATCAGCCCCCTGAGCCAGTTTTTTTCCACCACCGTATCATTATTGAGAAAAGCAACGCAGTCTCCCCTGGAATGTTTGATGCCCAGATTGAGCGCCCTTGCATAATTATTGACATCGTTTTCGATAATCCTCACTTCCGGAAATTTCTCTCGGACAAGATCGGCAGAGCCGTCGTGCGAGAAGTTGTCAATCATAATCATTTCGAGAGAAAAATCACCCCTCTCCATGCTGAAAAGGGAATCAAAGCATGAGGCAAGGAATTTCCTCCCGTCACGGTTAACAATGATGATCGAAACTGACCTTCCCATCTTCAGAGCTTCCTCGCCGTCTCTTCTATAAATTCTCTTAATTTTTCTCTCAGTTCTTCTCTCTCGACTTTCATATCTATTTCAGAAGGGGGAAGGTAGGTTTTGAGGCCCATGTCTTTTAAAACGCCTTTTGGTCTTAGTTTCTTTCCGATCCCTGACCACAATCTGTTTTTTATTTTGTGACAGGTTGCCTGCCAACCTTCCCTCCTCAAAGTCAGCGCTGTCTTTTTCAATAAGGAAAACATTCCCCATATCTTTTGATAGACCAGGGCTCGGAAAAACTTTACATCACCGCGCAGATAGCATTCCTTCCGGCGGCCCGTTTTGTCATCTGCCGGCATTCCCCCCCCTCTCTCAGTAAAACTTCAGCGTTTCATCATCCTGAGACAAACCGATGCCTTCCAGGCCTGCGAGTTTTTGCGCAACAGTGGAGACCTGCGCCTGTAACTTTGCTTGAATCTGAGCCAACTGTTGCAACACTGCAAGCTGGTTGATGGACATCAACTGGGCGTAGGCCACCGGCAAGGCGCCTGACCGGCGCAGGGTGAAAAAGGCTTCGTTGTCCAGCGCATTGAGTGCGGTTTCGTCGATGCGGTGCAAACCGGTCACCGCCACATTCTGCTTCCCTTGTTTAATGCTCAACGGCCAGGGTTGCATCAGGCCTGCAGCGGCCAAGGCGTCCACTGCCGCCTGGGTCACCATCCGGTTGCGTTCGACCCGGGAAAGGAAGTCCAGGACATCTTTTACCGCCTGAGCGGGCCGACCGGTCCCGTCAAAGAAAGGTTCGCCCTGTCCGCTTTCAACCACCAGGCCGGCGGCTTCATCGATGCATAGAATGCTTTCTTTCCGACCTTCCACATTAGCAAGCCGGAAAGGGTAGCCACGCAGGGCAGCCGGGACATAAGAACCCAGCCACCGACCATCAGGGGCGACAAACAGGTTGACGCCCGGTTCAATAGCAGTGATGGCCACCAGTTGAAAGCCCCCGCCAATCTGAACGAAGCCCAAGGGCATGGCGGGGACTGCTTTGGCCAATTCGGCAATGACCAGTGAAATAAGGTTCTCCCTGGCGGCAAAAGCGTATCCGTTATAGCGCCGCCAGGCTTTGCCGGAGAATTTCTCCGCGCTGATAGCGGTAAGCTGTGGCGATTGTGTCATATCAGGCCTCTTCTGGCTGCGCTCATAATAAGTGATAACCTCCACCGCCATTGTGAGCAATAGAGCTAAAGAACTGTGGCTCTTTCTCATTTCAAGTGGGTAGATTCCCCCTTGATGGGATGGTCACAAACTACTTTCCCCAATTTTCTCACCCTCACCCCAACCCTCTCCCATCATCAAGGGAGAGGGGGGACCTTTTGACATTTGTTAACCTTTTTGCTTAAGGTCTCCACTATAAACAATAACTTTTTCAGATGAAACCCACATGACGGTCTCCGTCACAAAGAAGGATGAAAATCTCCCCTAACCCCTCTTTGCCAAAGAGGGAAACTTCCCCCTTTAGAAAAGGGGGATTGAGGGGGATTTGATGAGGAACTTCCCCCTTTAGAAAAGGGGGATTGAGGGGGATTTGATGGGGAACTTCCCCCTTTAGAAAAGGGGGGAAGGATTCTATCCTCTTGGTGACCAACTTGCACCTCCTGATTTTTTTAGTATACTATATTAAAAACCTCAAAACAACTTCTCCGGACCGACCAGCGCATGGCGCGCCCCTGTAAATAAAGCACAACCGCCTTCAGCTCTTCGCTTCCTGCTCTTCACGCCTCACGCGCTTACATTTCACGGAATAAAGGAAAGCGCAAGAATTCAACAACCTCCCCTCTGATCCCCAAAGGGGATAAGAAAAAGCAAGCCTGTCCCCTTTTCTGCTCGTGTCCCCTTTTGTCCCTAAGAAAAAGCAGCCTGTTCCCTTTTTTTCTCATGCTTTCCTATACCTTCGGCGATAAGGGCGAGAACAAGGGTATTTAGGCTCACCCCTTCCTGTTTTGCCCGTTTCACAAGTTTTGCATGAAGCGATTTCGGAAGACGCTGTACAAATTTGCCGGACATCCCCGACACTGTGGGCTTAGGATATTCCCTCCCCCACTCCTTTTGTGCCTCCATCCAGCATTCAAAGGCGTCTTTTGCTTCAATAACAGCCTCTTCCGGCGTTTCTCCATCAGCCATACAACCGGGCAAATCGGGAAATGTAGCGAGAAACCCGCCCCCTTCCTCCTCTGTCAAGGGTCTGATTTCAATAGAATAATCTTCAAATTTCGGTTTCATAGTTTACCTCTTGATCTATCAATAAGCTCGACAAATTGCCTGATATATACCGGCTTTATCGGCTTGTGAGCCGGCACGCTTACCGAATCTTTGATGCCTGGGAAACTGAATACATGATGACTGCCTTCCTTTGCCCGCATGAGCAGATTAAAGTTTTTCGCCACGGCAATTACCTCTTCAATCCGCCAGTTCTTTGGGTTGTTCCGCATTCTCGAGAGGGTTTTTTCTGCCGTGCTCATAATCAGATAGTATTATATATGATACTACATGTCAAGAAAAATGTGCACTATGCAAACCTGCTTTTCCAACAGCATTTCCAAACTGTCGGTCCATTTGATTAAACAACAATCACTATTTTTTTCTTGATTACCCCGGAAAATGGGCTGCCGCTAGAGCGCGCAGGTCGGCTTCCGGCATGGGAATTTTCGTGGCCACCGCATACAAGTCATAATACGGATGGCCCCGGCGCATGCTGGCAACACCGGCAAACCCGGCCGCCTGCAATGTTCCGATCAAAACCTTCTGCGTGAAGCCGCATCGGTGGGCCATGTAAAGGTTGCCTGCCGCCAGTTGCGAACGGCGCCCGTAGAGGATGTCTGGAAGAAAAAAAAGAATTTCAACGTATTGATCAATTGCGGGTCGAGGATTGGGCAGTCGGGTAAACGGCATTCCGAACCATGAGTTGAATTAGTCAACAACGCCCCCTGTCTCCCTCCCCAAACCTGCCAACGTCCCCCCATTACGTCCCTCAAGACAGCGCCGTCAGCGCAGCTTCTGGCGCTTTGTCCAGTACCTTCAGCAAAGCTTTGGCAACCCCCGTCGGGCAACGTTTACCTTGTTCCCAATTTCTAACCGTATCGATGGAAACATCGATTCGCGCCGAAAACTCCGCTTGACTCAAACCTAATCGCTTTCGCACACGCCTGGCGTACTTGGCAGCTTCTTGCCTGACTTGGGCGTCATCGGAAGCTTGTTGCGCGGCGATTTGCTCTTCACTCATAGCATCGACACGGTCTGGATCGATTCGCCCATTTCCTGGTATGGCGGCATCAATTTTCATGCGTACAATCTTCATATAGCTTTACCTCTCTTCGCTTGGCCTTACGCGCAGATATGATTCTCAAAGCCCCCTTCTTGGCGTATAGACTACGACAAACAACCGATTTTCTATTTGCCCCAATAATTGACATCGATCTTCGCCGTAGCTGTAGCGCTTATCAGCCCATACGATACGGTTAGGGTCGAAAAAAGCTTTTGCGACGTACTCAAAATCAAACCCGCGCTCGCGGAAGCAGGCTTCACTCTTGGCCTCGTCCCATTCAAATTTCATGTAAAACAATATAGTTCAGCGGCCTACGTTTATCAAGGAACAAAATGAACATCTGCGCCCGGTTGATGAGCGCCGCCAAGGCGGGATCGTTGGACGCCTGATGAATCTTTTCCAGATTGACCGCCACGCTGAAGGCTTTGCGGATGGAGGTGATGAGCTGCCAGACACAATCACAAGCAACGATTAATGATACTCTGACCCCACTTTTTCCCAATAACCTTACAAACCTGCCAACGTCCCCCATTAACCTTATTTCATCCCCGTTTTACCTATAATCTCAGTCAGCCGATTAAGAAAATCTTTCTGATCTGTTGCATTCAAAAATATTTGTCTTCTTTCTATCCCCCTGGCTATTACATGATGTAACACCCCGGGTGCATCTAATCTTGAGCTTCTTGGCATGGCTAATAAGTATCACATCTCACAACTTATGTCAATTGTTTCTTATGTTTTTTATCTACGTCCCCTATCTCCCTCCCTAGCAGTTAAATCATCTATCAAAACTCATAAGAAAAATATACTCTGATCCCTTTTTCCCTGGCATAGGCCACTATCTCTGGACGG
>MAEO01000143.1 GCA_001683985.1 Smithella sp. M82 | reverse complement strand
ACATGGCTTTGTGGAATCCGTATAAAAGGGGCATTCGCCCCTCTCCGAAGACGTGGCTAAATAATCAGTGGCTGTCCCCAGTTTCCCCGCAATTTCCTCAACTTCTTGTTGGTTCCAATTTTTCATTTTTTTTCACGGATAACGAGACTGTCGAAAAAGCCCAAATGTTGCGATTTTAGAAAATTCACATATAGTAAAATCAACTACTTACGTGTCCGAAAAAACCCGATTTAAGGTTTTTCGACAGGCTCAACGTTACGCGTCGGCGGCGCAGCCTGTCCGCGTCCGCTGCATGCGATTGTTGGCTCATCTCAATCAAACAGCGTTGCTTGTTTCGCCTGTGCATACTTTTCAATACCTTCTGCCCGCACAAGCTCATCAGGTAACGGCAGACGCTCAAGCGCACGAGGTTCTACCTTTATCGCGTCTCCCCCGTATGATTTGCCGACCTTTCTGAGATTGCTGATTGTTTGAGGATGTGACAGCACCTTCCAAAGGCGCTCAATGAAATCCGGGTTCTCACGCTTCGGATAGACGCATAGGAGGCACGTAAGAGGGACCACACGTGCAGAGTTTCTGATGAAGCGCGCGTTTCTGCGCCCAAGGTAGGCAAACATGATCGGAGGGGTCTTCCGAGTTTCCATTCGATACCAAGGCTTGCGCGTCTGAATCAGCGTCTTCTTGTGAAGACCGCTCTTTTCGCCTTCCTTTAGATATCTCTGAACAGCAGTCGGTAGCTGATCGGAGGATAGACCGTTGACGCTGAGTAGACGCGTCGGCCTGCCCTGAGCTTCGAGCCGATCAACGTCTTCGGGAGAAAATTGCTCGCCCTCAATATCACGCATTCGCCCCACGGCCTTTACTAGCAGTGATTCCGGTATGCCCAGTTCTTTTGCTCGCGTCAGGGTCATGAAAAAGAAATCGTTGTCGCCGGTCACGATCCCCCGCATGACCGTCGCGAAATCTCCGAGGGTGTAACGGTCGGTCACGGCTTGTGAAGGCGGGCGCGAAAGCCCGGTTGAAAGCGCTTCAACAACAGCCCTTTGGTGGACTTCTATCGTCTGGTACTTCTTCCGCCTGTTTCCCGATAGCAGTGAGACCAATTCCTCGGAGTCCTGACGCCAACATTTCACCCAGTCGAAATGCTTTTCGGGCTTTTCGTTCCGGATGCAAAAGACGAGCGCGTTAGTGTCGACGTCGGGGAACGGCGTCGCGTCGGTGGAGAATACGATCACGGCATCCAGCCTGTACCGGGAGGCAATCCACTGCCACAACGCCTCAGCGAACACGCCCTCACAAATGTCAGCAGACACGATGTAAGAGAGTCGCCCGCCTGGCGATAGCGTCTGGAGCGCTCTGATGAGGAAATAGACATGGAGTCCTGCGCGTCCGTCAATATGTCTGCCGGTAGTTGTTCGCGCGAAGTCGCGCAATGCAGCCTTTTGTGACTGCGAAAGGCGATGATGGCGTATATAAGGTGGATTTGCGACAATCGCCGGGAACTTCTCGGACGGTGGATCAAGAACGAAGTCCCGGATTTCCACATGCCGCAGGTCGGCGTCATTCAATCCTGATTGGCGCGCCTGAGCAATGATGCCAGGGTCAACGTCTCGCCCATAAAGGATAAGATCAACCCGATGCGATTCCGCAAAGCGTTTTGCGGCACGAAAGAAGACGCCTTCACCCAGAGCGGGATCGAGGAGTCTTGCCGGTTGGTCCTGCAAAACGTAGGCAACCATAAACTCCGCTACCCAGTCGGGTGTCCAGAACTGACCTTTGGTGCGGAGCGCCTCGCGCTTGCTACCTGACATTGGAAGTGTCGGATGTCGTGTTCGCTTCATCTGGCCTCTTTGACGGAATCCAAAACACTCAATGCCTGTTCGCTTAATTGGGACTTCCCGCCCACAAACCGCACGTAAGGGAGGATGTGGCCGTTCTTGTCCGTGATGGAGTCGGCTACCAATCTCGGCTCTTCCACCGTCGTCGCCAAGGGATAGGCGTGCCTGTAGTATATCTTGTAGATTACTTTCTTCGTCGTAGCACCGCCGGGAGCCTGAAACACCTGTTCTGTCGGTTCAATGTCGCCGCGCGTAAAGAGGCGCTCGGCGTCCGCAAAAGATATACCGTACGCCTCGTCAAAGAAAGCGTGCCAAACATGGATCGGAATCTTCCTCTTCTTCTGCCAGATCTTCAGCGGTTCCCTGTCCTCCTCTTTGATGATAATCGTCGGAACCACGGCGGCCTTTTTCAAACCTTCGCGGCCGCCAAGGCGCTTCTGCGGTGTGAGTGGTGATGCGTAATCGGGCATCTGCTTGGCCCGCCAAAGGCTATTCTCGCACTCCACGGCAATGATGGCATGTTCCAACAGGTCTTGCATCTTGGGATCGTCTTTAGGCGTGAACGGCAACTCACTAATTCCGCTCAGTGACTTGACCGCGGAATCTATTTTGACTTTGTCGCTTGCCCGATAGATCAGCAGGTCGGGTCGTTTGATATTGCCAAGACCGGCTTCCTTAAGGCGCTCGAAATAGAGTTCAAACGCGCGAACATCATTGTCCGGCGCGGTTCCGCTCGGTCCATACGGCAGTGCGAAATACCTGCCCGTCGCGTTCACAGCTTGGGTGAGGCGCTCTTCGCTCCATACGCCCTGGGACCAGCGCATAAGGAAATCGCTTCCTCGGAGACGGCGGGGGTTGAGCAGAAACTCCGCCCAGGGGGCATTCCATCGCCCGGAGCGTCATGCGTATGTCTTCCATCGAGACGGATAAGACCCTCTCGAAGGGGTGATCGTGATGTCTGGTCATATCGTTCCTTTCTTGAGCTAACGCTGAAATCAGACGCCGAGTTTACGAGGTCGGCTGGATTTAATTGTTCGCCCTGAAAATTTTTTTTTCAACTCTTCCAAACAAATAGTCGGAGCGTCCTTTTCATCTGCCTTAGCTTCTCTAAGGCATCGAAGGTCTTCATACAAAGCAATTTCTTCCTGTATTTTTTGAAATTCGTCATAGGGTAAAACAACAAATTCATTTTCCCCGTTTTTTTTTATTATTTGGGCATGTAATTCCATAAAAACTCCTTTCATCGATACACCTCTCGGCGATGACGTACTCTGTATACGATTAGACTTTTGTTTTCGATTTCAAATAAAACTCTGTAGTCTCCTATTCGCAAACGATACTCAGGTGTAAAATTGGTAAGCCGTTTAACATCTCCAGCCAAATTATCACCCAACATTTCAATACCTTTTATGATTTTTAATTGCATGCGTGACGATATTTTCTCGATATCCTTCACTGCTCTTGGTTTAAATTGTATGTCATATTGCATTTTTTTACGAACCCAATTTATTAATCATCATTTATACGGGCGAACGTTAAGGGTAAGCGGCGGCGGTCTTTTCGCCGTCCGCTTGACCCGCTTGTTATGCCTTAGATACTTCAATTGCCTCAATTAACAGCTTCTTTATGGAGTCTTTTATTTTTATGGCTTCTGGCTTTCGATGGTCTGGCAGTACTTCTTGAATAATGCTTTGTATTTTAGTCTTTCTAAATGTTGTTGAGCCTGTACCACTAAGTGCCATCGCGTCATCCCAATCAGTGTCATAGTTTTTCAGGATAACAAGCCTTGCAAAGGCAAGAAGTTGTTTTGAAAACGATTGTTTAATCCTGTCAACGCTTTTTCGCTGCATTGATGCAGTGGCTGATTCCTTCCAGGCACTTGGATGTGAAATGAAATACTCTATCTCCATCGTAACTTCACCATGAAAATCCGAGACGGGTTTCATATCTCTGAATTCATCCCACTCCCAGCACATGCGCCTATTGAATGCTTTTACTGTTTGCCAGTGCCTCGAATTAAGCATTGAAACCCATTTGTCTGTAAAGTTTCCAGATGATTTAGTTAAATAAGATGACAGCATTTCATAGTCATAAACTGGCTCTACAAATTGCGGCCTTTCTTCGTGGAATTTTTTCTTAATATTTGTAAGTAGCCTATCAATTTCCGATATGCTCTCTGCATTTGTTTCCTTGTCTTTCATGTTTGAAAGATAATATAAGTGGTCATTTCCTATACTAATTTCAACACCGTCTTCTTTTAAGGCATTTATAACATTCGCAAAGCCTTTCTTTACAGCCCTGACTTTTTCTTCACGGTTTGCACCTACATCGTCTCCAACTTCTACTTCATCCAGCTTCGCGAAAATTAGATTAAATTTCTCTGAATAACCGTTTCTTACAATTCCATCGATTGCACTCTTCCCGCCGGATGCAAATGGTTTCTTGCATTCCTCCACCAAGCCAATAAAATCCGCAAAGTGGAAATAATCCAAATGCCGTGCTGAAAGCCTGCTCGCTTCCCGCGTGTCGTGCCCCGATACCTTCCCCATCAATTAGTACAAGCTCAGTGTCTGCTGGCAACCAGTCTGCCAAAAGATTGCCCTGAAGTCTTGCATATTCCACAACCGGAGAAACGGAGTTTTTTCCGCTGGAAAGAAGTTTCTTCGCTTGTTCTACAAAATTTTCAATGTCAGTAGAGGAATGTTGATAGAAATCATCGTCAGAAAATAGTGTGAACCCTTCACACAGTTCTGACACTTTGTTTTTTATACAGTCAAGTATTTTGGCTTTTATCTTGTCTAATATTTCCTCATTTTGCTCCAACGCGAGGTCAACAACTACCCCTATCTCTTCCTCCTTACTTTGAGCTCGATTTTCAATGAATCGATTGCCTTGTCCATGTTTGGGAGCAATTCAACTATTGATTTGACAACGTCTTCTAATTGCTCAGTTGATAGAATGTATTTCAGTCTAAACCGTTCATCAGGAGTTTCTTCGATATCCTCTGCAACATTAGCAGGGCTCAATTCTTTTTTGCGAAAACTCAAATAAGCTTTTTCAATTGATATTTCCAATATTTCCTTTACGAATTCATTTACCTGCTCTTCCTTTTTGAATATGTACGTTGCCTTGTATGGCAGGTCTTTACTAAGCACATATATTCGGTAACTGCGACTGTGCAGCGCTTCTGTAGCACTGACGGAAATTTATAAGCATTCGTTCCGATAATATTTCTGACGATTGTTGTTTTGCCTGCCCCGGTATCACCTAAAAGATACAATTTTGGCATATTGACGGGTATTGGGCTTAAATTCTCTAACTTCGTCTGAATGTCTTCAAATCTGCTCATATTTTTCTCCTTTGTCGGATTTCCTTTGTGGCCTAACGATTAATATGCCAACTTGGTTTTTTCCGATTTATGGAGCCCATATTACTCTTTTTTGAGCGGAATTCCAAGAAAAAAGCGCTTAAAAATCAAATAAAATT
>MAEO01000142.1 GCA_001683985.1 Smithella sp. M82 | reverse complement strand
GGTCTGTTTCGTCTGTCTGGTCTATCTGGTCTATCTGGTCTATTTTATCCGTTAGGAGCACGCGATAGCATGGATGTTCTATTAGCCGGTCTTTTCCAAATCCTTCAGGATTTTTGCAATATTTACATCCAGATCGTCCAGGTTTTGTTGAGTCACTTCCCAAACTGCCTCAAGATCTACACCCATGTAGTCGTGAATTAAGACGTCACGCATTCCGGCAATGCGCCGCCATGGGATATCCGGATACTGAATCCGAATATCATCAGAAAGTCCGCTTCGTCGCCTCCCCGATTATTTCCAACTGCCGCATGGTTGCATCTTGCCAATGCGAATGGGCCATAAACTCCTGATAGCCTACCGAGACATATTGATTAACCTTACCGATCGCATCCCGAATGTGCTTGAGATAAATTGTGTCTCTTTTCATAGGCTGATCGCCTGGGCAACGATTTCGTCTATGATATAAGGGCTCACTGCATTTTTTGTAACCACATCGACTCGGCGTTGAAGAAGGTCTTCGAGATCCTGCTTGATAGCGACTATGTCGAGAAGGGTTCTCCCCGGCTCCAGCTCGACCAAGAAATCCACATCGCTGTCCTTCCTGCTTTCACCTCTCGCCAGGGACCCAAATATTTGCACTCGCCTGACACCATGCCGCTTGGCCATCCCTAGAATTTGCTCCCGCATTCCTCTCAATTCTTCGATTTTCACTGTTCAAAAGCTCCAACCATCCTGCCGCGACAGAAAGGTGTAGGGATTGTTCCC
>MAEO01000141.1 GCA_001683985.1 Smithella sp. M82 | reverse complement strand
TTCCATGGGATTGAGCTCTGGTGAATAGGGTGGAAAGAAATTTAAAACAATGGTGTCTTGTTGAGCCAGATAGTCTTTGACCGGTTGTGCCTTATGCCATCTGGCGTTATCAACATATAGCCAGATTCGCGAATAGTTTGAATAAATATCCATGAGCCACTGCATAAACGATATGAAGCTTTCTGCATTGCCTTTAGGAATTTTTTGAACCATAGCATCCATTGTGTTTATATCTACGATGCCGCAAAGGTTAATACGTTCACGGGCGCTGTCTGAGAACAACTGAGGCTGGCATCCTTTCGGCGCCCATTGGGCGGCAATGGTCGGATCCAACTGAATGCCGGCTTCATCTGAAAAAAGAATCGCTTCATCAGGTTTTAGATTTTGAAGTTTTTTTTAAAGTGTCGACAAAAGCATCCTGTTTTTCAGTGTCCGTTTTGCTATACTTTTTACGCCCCCGTTGTACGGAGAACTCAATAGAATGAAGCCAATTAATCACTTGACTGCGTCCGATGTCAATATCATGTTTCTCTTTCAGGTATTTCCTGACCAAGGGACCGTCCCAGCGAGACTGCCGGTAACCCTGGTTCATCGGTGGTTGAACAAGTTTTTCTTTCAGGT
>MAEO01000140.1 GCA_001683985.1 Smithella sp. M82 | reverse complement strand
GCAAAAAGATATGGGACATAGTTAGTTTTCTAAAGGGGGATGAGGGGGGATTTTCATGCTCCTTTGTGACGGAGACCGTCGTGGGTTTCATATGTACTAATAAAGCTCATATCTTGTTCAAAGACGATTACATATAGTTTTCACCAATTTATACAAAGGAAATAAAAATAATGACTAAAGTAAAAATTTTTTTACTCATTGCAGTAACGCTATTATTTTCAGGTTGCGCTTTAAACAATTACCAAATTGAGAAACAATATACGCCTGTTTCACAAAAATATGATGATGTCGGAAAATATTCTATTTCTACAAAAGTTAGTTATGAACCTGAAATTCCAACAGAACCAAAGCTTGTGGCGGTTAAGAAAAATGGCTATGGTCAGGAAACTGCAAAAATTTATTTATCTGAAAACGTGGATGAATGGATAAAGAAAGGATTTGACCAACAACTTAAGATGGCCGGATTTAATGTTGAGAACGGTCAAAATAATATTCAAATTACTCTAAAGATAGAACAATTGTTTCTTGAGCCATGGGTTGGTTTTTGGAGCGCCTCCCTTGTAGGAATATCTAAAATTGAAGCTCAAGTAGAATTACCACATAAGTATTCATATTATATTAGAAAATTTGTGACTTATAATAAATCGACAGCAATGATATGGACAGATGGGATTATGGAAAATAATTTTTTTGAAGTAACACAAAAAAGCTTACCTGAAATAGTTAAAGAGATACGATTTTTATTGTTAGAAAAGAATAAATAATTCTAAAAAAGGATTTTAAAAAATGATTAAAAAATATACTATTCCACTGATTATATTTTTAGGATTGTGCATTTTTGCATGTTCATATGATTTAAAACATATAACCTTAGATCAAAAATCAGATACTGGATGGACTGAAGTTAAAAAATCTAACTCTTCAGGTTCTGCCGAAATAACAAAACCAGCTATCTCTACTCAAACCAATTCGGAAACTAAAGCAAAAAGTTCCGATTCTTCGGAATATGCTGAGAAATTGCGAGAGTTAAAAAAATTAAAAGATGAAGGTCTTTTAACTGATAAAGAATACGAACAAAAAAGGAAGGCAATTGTTGATGGTATGTGATTTAATCTGATTAAGTCATTTTCTTGATTTGTTAATGAAAGACAGGATCATAAATAGCTCTGCCTTTTTTATTGATTTAATCTTCAGTTCTGTGAACATCGTCACACTCGCACTTAGCAGGTGTTATCAATGACCTAATTGGACTTTCTTCGTTAATTTCAGTATAAGTCAAGATAGATAATCTTAGAGGAAGATGAATTAATCATGGATGTTCAATTTGGTCGGATTCGGTTTATCCGTGGCGATAACGGCGGTAAATATCCCTTTAATCACTCGAGATATAAACAAAAGTTGTGTTTAGGAAGATAGGTGGTGTATCCATCGGTTGATTGTTTAGCGACAGTTAACCGAC
>MAEO01000139.1 GCA_001683985.1 Smithella sp. M82 | reverse complement strand
TTTGTCACAATTTTACAAGATAGGATTTTCCATTTGCCCAATTATTCAGCAAAATAGTATGTAATGTGAGGCGTACACCCCATTGACTACTATATCGATAAATGTTCCGGATTAATAACCCCTACGATAAGGGACTTGACATGGTTCTTTTCATCGCGCCGTTTCATTGGAAGCGTCAGCCATGCCCTTTCACGCAGAGGGGAATATATATGCAGCCTGACGATGTGGTCATGACCTGCGAAGCCGTAGGGCAAACTATATACGATTCTTTGATTCAGCTGTGTCCAAAGCATATGAGGTGGGCCTTGGGGGAGCGACGTTGCCTGAAGAATGCGGCAGCATCGGCCAGGGTATGAGCGCCTTGTGCATTATCCTGGATCATATCAGTTCAGCGGATGCCAGCCTGAGCGGCATTTTTAATTTTTTTCTTTCAATTCCGATGAAGAAGTGAACGGTATGGTTATTTCATAGATCCCGCCTGTCAAAACGGCCTGAACAGGAAACGGTGCTTTTTCATACACTTTTAACATCGCTTTATTGGAAGCCAAAACATCCGCCGTAAATCCCTTAATTCCTTCTTCACGCGCCACACGAATCAATAATTCCAGAAGATAGGAAGCAATGCCTCTGCCCTGGTATTCTTCATCGACAATAAATGCCGTGTCGGCAAAAGCATCCGGCTTCAGACGGACGTACCGAGCTTCGGCAATTATTTTTTCGGCGCCGGCCACCTCAATAGTAGCGACAATAGACATGTTCAGGCGGTAATTTACATTAACATATTCCTGCATCCTGGTATGAGGCATTGTTTTTATGGAAGTGAAGTACCGGTAATAGACTGCCTGATCCGAGAATCGATAAAACAAAAGACGCATCTTATCTTCATCAGAGGGTTTGATCGGGCGGAAGCAAACTTTCAGAGCTCCTTTAAATTCGTGGAAGGCACATAATTTAGCCGGATAAAGTGATCCTGATTCCTCGATATAAATCTGATCGGCGTAAAGTAATTTTGCCTCTTTAGCCTGTCGGACAAGTTCAGCCCGATCATCGGGATGCGCAATATCAATCAGCTCTTGTGCGCGTTCCCGCATCGTCTTGCCCATAAGGTAAGCTACTCCGTATTCTGTTGCGACCATATCCATTGATTCGCGATTGGTAAACTGGAAAGGCAGATTATCCACGGATAAGACAATATTTGACAAACCTTTAAGATTACGGCTGGGAAGACCAAAAATTATCCGTCCTTTTTTCGACAATCCCGCACCCATCAAAAGCTCCTGGACATTGCCCGGCCCGGCATTCATATTCCCCTTACCGGTATGCAGAGCGACATTTCCCGTCAGATCAATCTTTCTTGCCGGAAGAATAGCAACCGTCTTATCATTGGTACCTATCACTTTTGGATCCATAATCACATCTTCAGGCTGAAATTCAACAAGGGGGTTTTTATCCAGCCATCGCATTAATTCTTCGCTACCCATTAAATAAGAAGATGAGCTTTTACCCCGGAAAATACCTTTAAAACGATTAGTAACGGCGCCGCTTTTTACAAGATCCATCACGGCATCGGTGAAAAACGGAGAGTGAATTCCAAGATTTTTTTTGGCAGCCAGCTCAACAGCTAAGGCTTCGTAAAGAGGACCTATGCCAAGAGCTATGCAGCTTCCATCTTCGACTATTGTCGCTATATTGGCGGCGATTTTCATAAAAACATCCGTCACCGGCCAGCGGGAAATATAAATAGGATATTCTGTTGATTCGACAAAACAATCGAATTCATCCATATGAACCAAGGTATCTCCCATGATGCGGGGAGCATGAGCATTGACCTCACCAACAACAAGATTTGCAGATTCCATGGCCTGCCTTTCTACATCTACGCCCAGCAAACAAGCGTATCCGTTTTCATCCGGCTGTGAAATCTGAATGAAGGCAGCGTCAATATGAATGGCTCCTGATTTGAATAGACCGGATATCCTTGAGAATCTACTGGGTATAAGATCTACCCGGCCTGCGCTGATAGCTTCGGAAGCAATCCAGCCGGAAAAAAACGTCTTCAATCGGAATTTACGTGAATACCTTTCATCAATTGGTATCGTATCCCCGAGACTCACCAGTTGAATCAATTCTAGATCCTGCAGATTCGGTTCGTTTGACGCCATAAGATGTTTAACCAGCGTTCGCGGTTCCGCCATGCCCGTACCGAGGAAAATAACCATGCCCGGTTCGATTTTAGAAAGAACTTCTTGAGGAGGAACTACTTTATATTTCCACATAAATTTTTACCTTCTTAGCTGATTGCTCTGCGCACGTTAAAATCATTAAACCATAATATGTTATCACCTCAAAAGGGCAATAACTTAATAAAAACAATATACCATTTTACTTTTAAAAAATATAGTTTATCATTAAAACATAATGGCATCTGAAATTAGACAAAACTTCAATCCTCTATCCTAATTCTCGCATCCAGTGCTAAAACACCGGACCCATCGGCGAGAATTCTTACAGGATTAATATCCAGTTCTCTACCACAGGATAACCGATTCGTTCGGCCACAGAGATAGCTTCTTTATCGTCTCGTTATTGGAAAGAGCTGCTGTATGACTCATCGCAGCCTTTTTGCCGGCGTTAGTCGTGTTGGATTTCAGAACAATCACGGGCTTATCTATACGGGAAGCGATTTCGACAAGGCGATCTCCGCGGGGAATGCTCTCCAGGCACATCCCAATAACCTTTGTTTCCGGATCACGACCAAAATATTCCAAGAAGTCTGCTTCATCCAAATCAAGTTTATTCCCTATGCCGGCAAATTTGGCCATGCCGACATTTTCATCGGTTAGAAGATTCCAGAGCATGAGACCCACGCCGCCGCTCTGGGAGATAATTGACAGCCCCCCCTTTGGGCGGACTGAATGAGGGCACGAAGGGAAGACATAAACCATTAACTGTATTGGCAACAGTGAGTCCATTAGGTCCTACAAATCGAATGCCATATTGTCTGGCTTTCTGCAAAGCCAGCTCAGAGAGTTTTTTGCCTTCTTCCCCCATTTCATTAAATCCGCCGGAGGGAATGGCCATGCGTTTTACTCCTGCCTTGCCGTATGATTCGATAGCATCAGGCACAAAACGCGCGGGAATCAGAACATAAACGAGATCGGGAACAATCGGCAAGTCGCCGACTTCTTTGTACATTTTAATACCATCCTGGAGATCGCTGGAAAGTGGATTTATACCGAAAATGCGCCCCTTATAGCCCCAGCGGATGAGGTTTTCCAAAACGAGACGTGGAATATTATTGGGTTTTGACGACAAGCCGATGATAGCGATGGAATCAGTTATTCCATTCAAAGTCAACCATAAAAATTAACATTTTTACTGTCCATTATAGTTGCGACCCGCTCTTTGAAAATTTG
>MAEO01000138.1 GCA_001683985.1 Smithella sp. M82 | reverse complement strand
ATCGGGACAGTTAATCCTCGGAACCCGCACCACCAGGTAACAGGCATATTGGAAGAAATTGAGATGTCTCCATTGCTTCTCTGTGGTGTCGTATGCTTTTACCTCTTTCCCGCATGTAGGGCATGAAAAAACACTCCCTCTGGGAAAATCAATATATACCTTGATCTCTCCACTACCTTCATGAAATTCTACCTTCTTAATCTCCCATGGTAATTCCAGCCTGAGTGCTTTGGCAAAAAGTGACTCTAAACAATCCATTTGCATAACCTCCACTTTTTTCCCTCCAGTTTACCATACCCACTCAGTTTGAGAAAGAACCTTAAGTAGTTAAGTATTAAGTAACGCTAAAAACATGTGAATGGTGAATGGTGCAACAAAACTTTCCACCCTCCCCTAGCCCCTCCCCCGGCATGCGCCGGGCAGGCTCTCAAGGGAGGGGAGATTTTACGTGAGGAATGACCAAAAGGTAGTTATTCCCGACCCGATCGAACTATAGTGTCCGCTCTGATAAGCCCATAATAAATCATTCACAATTGACATGTTTTAAAATGTATCAGACTTTTCGGACTCTAATTTTATAATTATCTATAATAATTAAGCTATGTGGCAGGTTACTTTCCGGTATTTGTTTTAACATTCGTGCAATGGCTTGTTGAGTGTTTTCTATTGTTGTAGGCCAAACTCTGAGACGAATGACACCGTGGTGTGCTCCCAAAGGATACATACGGGCGTCAGCAAAGTCTTCATCATAGGTGATTACTATTGCTCCATTTTGTTGTGCCTATTGATATAGGAAGTTGTCTGGTTTGCCCTCAAATCCTAAATCTTTTACGTGTTGGATAGTCCAGTCAGGGCGTAGTGTTCTTAACCATTCAGTAACCGCGAAGGGTACGTTTTGATCGATCAGAAAGCGTAATGACGCCTCAGGCATTGGCAATTACCTGTTCTTCATCAATGATTTCTGCAGCGTATTCTAAGGTGCCTTGAACTTTATCGCGGGTTAATTCAGGATAAGCCTCTATAATTTGATCTATCGTGTAGCCGCCTGCCACCATTCCTAATATATTTTTTACCATTATCCTGGTTCCGCAGATTACAGGTTTACCGCCACAGATTTGATGGTCGATTTGTATATAATGATTCATGTTTATACCTCATTGTATAATCGATTTGCCTTTATTATAAGTCTTTGGCTTTTTTATGCAAGGTTTAATTTCCGAAAATTAGTGAAGGGTGAAACGTTTGTCTTTATACCATGATTCATAATTCTTTCTTCTTGAGCCGCAACTTCCATGTTTTTGGTTCTCTGCTTAAATGCATCACTGCTATGATGAGCAGGGTCTCTTCTCTAATCTGATAAATAACTCCATAAGGAAATCTATTGGTCCTGCAACGATGAGTACGATTTGACAGTTTAAACCAAGCATCGGGGTATTGAACTATTCGTTCAAGTTTTTTTTACTTCGGCAGCAAACTCATACCCAAGACCTTCGCTCTGGCCATTGTAATAGGTTATGGCTTCAGTAAATTCACCTTTGGCAGGCGGGAGAAAGACAATTTCCATTGCTATCTGGCTTTCTCGATCTCGGCGAATATATCTTTTGCCGGGATTGTGGACATTTCACCCCGCTCGAATGCATCTATTCTGTCCTCGGCTTCTTGAGCCCATAATGCATTAATAGTATTTCTGCCTTGAAACTCAAAGCTGGATAAAATATTTTCTGCCAATTCAGCTCGCGCCATCGGAGGCAATTCCAACGCGTCAGCGAGTATATTTTCTGCATGTTTTGGCATATGTTAATACCTCCCAAAACTTTAATTTTAGCGCCGATATTTTTGCACAATTAGTTTTGATTTTCAAGAAGTAAGAAATTCGAGTTCCAGGTTCTATGTTCATTAAAAGACAGATTTAAGTTTTAACGGCCTGTTGCCCAAATCACTTTTTCAGAATCTTACCGGCGTAGAACGCCCAGGAGCAAAAAAGGGGAACAGGCTGCTTTTTCTCATCTTCTTTTCCTTTTTTCGGTTAAGTAAAGCTACGTTCTAGGTGTAGGGATTGTTCCCTGAACGATCCCTAAAGCTACGTTCTGGGTGTAGGGATTGTTCCCCGAACAATCCGTAAAGCGGCGCATTCGGGGAATGCGCCCTACTCTGTCCCTG
>MAEO01000137.1 GCA_001683985.1 Smithella sp. M82 | reverse complement strand
AGAAGCAATGGAGACATCTCAATTTCTTCCAATATGCCTGTTACCTGGTGGTGCGGGTTCCGAGGATTAACTGTCCCGATCATGGCATACTCCAGATAGATGTGCCTTGGGCGCGGGAAGGTGCGGACTTCACTTTTCTTTTTGAGTCTTTCGCCATGACCCTGGCACGGGAGATGCCGGTCAATAAGGTATCTCCAATCATCAAGGTTGATGATAACAAGCTTTGGCGAATGATGCATTACTATACTGAGGCAGCCCGTCAGTTGGAAGATTACTCCGGCGTGGAGCAGATAGGGGTAGACGAAACATCAAAAGCAAAAGGTCATGACTATGTTTCTCTCTTTGTTGACTTGGCGAAAAAGCGAACGATCTTTGTTCAGGGAAGGCAAGGGTTCAGAAACAATGACTGCATTTGTCAGAGATTTCACGGAACATCATGGGGAGCCTCCGAGCATCACAGACGTTTCCATGGACATGTCTCCTGCCTTTATTAAGGGGGTTGAGGAGAACCTGCCAAATGCTGCAATTACCTTCGATAAATACCATATCATGAAGATTATCAATGCTGCTGTCGATAGCGTTCGGAAAGCCGAGACAAAAGAGCAGTGGCTGCTACGGGGCCATAAATATCTTTTCCTCAAGAACCGTGAGAACCTTACTGAATCCCAACTTGAAGCGTTGAAGAACATAGAGTCCATGCCCCGAATCAATCTGAAAACTGTAAAGGCCTATCATATTCGTGAGAACTTCCAGGAGATCTACAAAGAGACGACACAGGAAGGCTTTGAGAGGGCATTGAAGAAGTGGTATTTCTGGGCCACTCATAGCCGCATTGTAGAAATTAAAGAAGCGGCCAAGACAATAAAACGCCATTGGTCCGGTGTGTTACGCTGGCACATAAGCAGGATAAATAACGGGATTCTGGAAGGGCTCAACAGTCTCGTTCAGGCAGCCAAGGCAAAAGCGAGGGGCTACAGAACCTTTAAGAACCTTAAAACCATGATCTATATCCTTACAGGAAAACTGGACTATACAAAAGTTGGCTTACCCACTTGAAATGAGAAAGAACC
>MAEO01000014.1 GCA_001683985.1 Smithella sp. M82 | reverse complement strand
CAATGCACTCATACAACCCCGGACCCACCACCCCCATGACATACCCAACTTATGGGGAAGGGTTAGTTTTCTAAAGGGGGATGAGGGGGGATTTTCATGCTCCTTTGTGACGGATACCGTCATGTGGGTTTCATTAAATCAATACCTTCCGGAGATTGATAATTCCCGATTTCCCAATATCGGAATTGAATAATTTCAATTAATCAAACTCCTGTAAATTTCAGAAAAACACGAACGTCATTATGATGAATAAAACTACTAAAATAGGAATAGAATATTTAAACATATATCCGAAGAAACCGGGCATATTCACACCTGCTTCTTCAGCAATGGACTTGACCATAAAGTTGGGTGCGTTACCTATATAGGTATTGGCTCCCATAAAAACTGCTCCCACAGAAATTGCAGTCAGATGAGCTATTTTGTTTACAATCAGCAAGGCCACTGCTGCAGCTTCTGGAATTTCCGGATAAAATTTACCAAGCATACTGTTGAAAAAAGTTAAGTAAGTGGGGGCATTATCCAGAAAGCTTGATAACATTCCTACCGCCCAGAAATACTGTGCAGGTGAATCAACTGATTTTATCAACCAATGCAAAGCTCCATTTTCACCGGCTTTTAGAATTGCCAGAGCGGGAATAATTGTTATGAAAATTCCGGCAAAGAGATAAGCAACCTCTAAAATTGGCGTCCAGCTAAAATCATTGTTTTTATGAATTTCCCGCCGCGTGGTTATGAGAGATGCAATACCCATAAGAATAAGGAGTGCATCCTTGATTAGATTTTCTACGGTCTGATGAATCCCCCCCAAATTTATTTGCCCCAATTTGACGCTGCCGCTGAATAATACAGCGCCGATAATTCCAAATAAAAAAATAAAATTATGGACGCCATCGATTTTAATAGGTTCTCGTTCGGAATAGGGCACAGCAGTTAATATTTCTTTTTTATAATAGTGAGAGTCAAAAATAAAATAAACGAATAAAAGAATTATACTCGCAAACATCATTTCCGGCAGAATATTCATTGTCCAGAAAAAGGGAACACCGTGCAAAAATCCCAGGAAAAGTGGCGGATCTCCCAGTGGAGTAAGTGATCCGCCTATGTTACAAATCAAAAAAATGAAGAACACAATTGTGTGAACTTTATGGACGCGCCAGGAATTGGAACGGAGAATTGGCCGAATCAAAAGCATAGACGCACCGGTTGTTCCTATGAAAGATGCCAGTATTGCGCCGATAAGCAGAATAATCGAATTGACGGCAGGTGTTCCTTTTAAAGTTCCCTTGATATGAATACCTCCGCAAACTACAAATAAAGACCAAAGTAACAATATAAAGGGAATGTAATCAATTATGATGATATATGCTATTTCACGAAGCGCAGTTTCTTTGAAGAAATATACAAAAGGCATTGCGAATACGAGCGACCAAAAAATAGATACTTTAGGAAAATGATCATGCCAGAAATGAGGAAAGACAAGGGGTATCAAAGCTATGGAAAGTAAGATCCCCGCGAAAGGCAAAATAGACCATAAAGGAAGTAGATTGCCTATTTCTGTTGAATGATCGGCTCCCAGGCCTATACAAGGAGTGATGAGAGAGAAAAACAGGACGATATGTAAGACAATGAGTTTTTTTGTCATTCCGCATCTCTTATTTCATCTATTTCATCGGACTGATTGCAGACATATACTGTTTGTGTCGGATAGGCAAACTCAATACCTTCATTCCCGAATTGCCGGAATATTTCCAGATTAATGGATTCCTGAACGTCCATATAAGTATTATAATCAGAACTCATAACGAAATAAACGACCTCAAAGTTTAGTGATGAATCCCCGTATTCTTTAAAATGAACACGATCAAAACGCGCGCTTCCCTGTTTTTCAATTATATCTCGAACAATCTTTTTAATGGCTGCAAGTTTCACCACAGATGTCTGATAGATTACTCCAAAATTAAAGACCACGCGCCGTTCGGACATCCGCTTGTAATTGTGTATACGGCTTTTCAGAAGATCGTTGTTGGAAAAAATCAGTTGTTCTCCACTTAAGCTGCGAATGCGCGTGGTCTTTATGCCGATATTTTCAATGGTTCCGGCAAGAGAATCTACTACTATAAAATCGCCGATGACAAATGGTTTGTCTAAAACAATGGAAAGTGAGGCCAACAAATCGCCCAAAATATTTTGTACTGCCAAAGCTACGGCTATGCCACCGATGCCCAATCCGGCGACAAGTCCTGTTATATTAACTCCTAAATTATCAAGAATCAAAAGAAGAATGATAACCCATAAGACAAAACGGGATACGAATCCCAAGAAGGTAATAGTGGTTTTGCTGGATGCATCTTCTTGTGAGCGTTTCTCAATTATTTTACCAAGTGCAAAAGAAATTCCTGAACTGGCCCATAATCCCGATTGGAATATTAACATCAGAATAACAAATTTTTGCCATAATTCGGCAATAGAAGGTTTGAGGGTAATAGTCAATGAAGCCAAATAGATTGATGCGATGAGTATAATAAAAATTTTCGTTTGTTTAAGCATATTGACGATGAGATCATCGATCTGATTGTCGGTTGCTGCTGCAAACTTGGAGAGTTTACGTATTAGTATTCTTTGAATAATTTTCAGCGTTGTGAAGGTGATTATTAGTGTGATAAAAGCGCAAAGCCAGTTTTGTAATGTATTTCCAAGATAGTATTCCTGAAATAAATCCATTTTTTCTCCTTATTTTTTAATTATTGTTTCAAAATTATGAATTTTTGATTTTTCCGTTAATTCGTTTATGGAGAAATTACTGTTCAGGGATAATTAAAACAGGCAATAAAATGGTATCGATAACATTAACATCTGTACTGTCAAATATAGATGAAAATAGTTTGCCGCGATGTTTATGCCCAATTATGATCAGATCGATGTTATTATTTTGCGCGTATTTAACAATTTCTTCCACGGTGTCTCCTTTGGAAACAGCATAAATAATATTCAGATTTCCTAAGATCGAATCAGGTACAACTTCTTTAACTTTTAATGCAACGGCGTCTTCATAATCGGTCGGATGACGATAGCCGGCCTCGATATCGTTTACATATATTATATGTAAACGGCAACTTAAAAATTGTGCAAATTCAAGAGCCTTGTGCAAGGAAGGATTATCTTTTGAATCCAGATCAATTGGATATAAAATGTTTTTAAAATTAAGCATACGCCTCTACTCTACTATATTTAAATTGTTGAGTGTCAATTTATATAGTCCGTGATACCCAAAAGAAGTACAGCTAAGATACGGTTACTTAATATCCAAGCTCCTGATTTTTTGGCTAAATAACCGGTAATCCCCGATAATTTCATAAAAACTTGCCCGTATAGTCAACAAAACATCATGAATGATTTTTGTCAAAAGATATCTGTTGGTTCTTCTCCGGAATATTTCCCTTTTTCCCTGAGCACGCTGTTAATTTCAGCAATGAGTCGCTTAATTTCATTTTGCTCCCGAAGATAGAATAGTGCATTACTGGAAATATTTCTCCCTACGCAAATGGTGAAAAGATTTGAATCATTCAGACGAAATACATCTTCATCCGTTTCATCATCTCCGACAAAAAAAGCTTTCTGACATTGCGATTTCTGCATCAAAATTCTAAGGGCAATACCTTTATCCGGTGCATTAACCGGAATAAGATTTTCAATAAATTTTCCACCAATTCGCCGCGGTTGAGGATCCAGCTTGTCAATTGCCTGAAGAATCATTTTATGGGCATGTTTAATATTACATACATAACGATAATGAATCGACAAAGTTGTGCCTTTGTTCTCTATCATAATGCCACGACGATTATTGATGGGGAGAAGATTATCTAACTGGGATTGCCAATGATTTGCGATGCAGAAAAATTCATTCTCTCGATCTTTCCAACCGGGAAGACCTTCTGCACCATGGTTTCCGATTAGGTAGCGTGGAGAGATGCCAAGATGATACAAAGCATCCGAGCATGAACGTCCTGTAATAACCGCAACTACTGCTTGCTCGTTGAGAAGTGAAAATTCCTGGCGAATAGAGTCGGGAATTCCTATAACACAAGGTTTAGGTGCTATGGGGGCTAAAGTACCGTCGAGATCAAAAGCAAATAGTGTAGAGTGATCGATGAAATCTCTCATTTTAGAAAGCGCGGAATTCCCAAAGATATATGATAATCGTTCATTCATAATCATGTTTCCATTCCAATTCTGGCGGCCAGTTTTTCTCTCTGACGTATTTTGGAAGCGTCAATAAGCATCCGACCCGCCCACCTGTAAACGTTGAAATCGCGTACCATTGAACGCATACTGTGCATCCGCTCCTGCTGCTCAAATTCAGGCATGGTCAAAGCACGATAAAGGGCATCAGCAGTCTGTTCAATATGATAAGGGTTAACTATCAAAGCCTCGTATAATTCATGTGCCGCGCCGGTAAACTGGCTGAGGACCAGCACACCTCTTTCGTCATCGCGGGAAGCAATGAATTCCTTTGCTACCAAATTCATTCCATCATGCAGACTTGTGACCATACAGACATCGGCAGCACGGTAGAAACGGTTGACGTCTTCAGGTTCGTGGTGTTCGACTCTCAAATATACCGGCTGATACGCGCCACTGGCAAAGCGCTGATTAATATGTGTGGCCAATGCCCTGACGCGGGATTCGAATACCTGATATTCTTCCAATACCGACCGTGAAGGAGCGGCAATCTGGACAAAAGAAAAACGTCCGATCATTTCCGGATGGTTTTCCAAAAGACTTTCCACCGCCCTTAATCGTTCGAAAATTCCTTTTGTATAATCCAGTCGATCGACGCCTAACCCGATTAAACAATCATTATTAATCTTTAGAAACCTTCGGATTTCAGTACGGCACTGCTCTATCGAGGGTTGACTTTCCTGCCAGGGAGGCGGCCATTGAATGGAAATAGGGTAAGATTCAACCAATGTCAGATTGCCGCCGTGCGAAATCGTTGATGATTCATGTTCTATTCTTGTTTCCATATATCTATCCACGGTTTCCAGAAAATTTTTACAATGAAAGGGAGTATGAAATCCTAATATAGTGCTTCCCAGCATTCCCTGAAGCAGTTCTTTCCTCCAGGGACAGATGCCGAAGGATTCCGGATTGGGCCAGGGTATGTGCCAGAAGGTTATTATTGTTGACTTGGGCAGAATCCTGCGCAGCATGTCCGGCAATAAAGCGAAGTGATAATCCTGGACCAGAACGACCGGATCTTCCTTGTTTGCTTCTTTGACTACAGCATCGGCAAATCGCTGATTTATTGTCATATAATGTTCCCAATCGCTTGTTCGAAAGATCGGACGAACATGGGCAATATGGCAAAGTGGCCATAATCCCTCATTGGCAAATCCATAATAATATCCTTTTTCCTCTTCACGGGATAACCAGATACGTCTCAGTGTGTATTTAGGATTCTCCGGAGGTATATAAACGTGATCATTTTTGTCGACAACTTCTCGATCGGCTGTGCCGCCGCCATGGGCAATCCATGTGCCTGAGCAAGCTTTCATAACAGGTTCAATTGCCGTTACCAGACCACTGGCCGGTCTATTGACTTCAATTACCTCCTTTCCCTTCATGTGGATGTATGGCTCTCGATTGGAAACAACAAGAATCTGTTCTCCTGCCAATTGTTTATAAAGAAGTTCTCTTAATTTATCAGGGTTCCAGGAAATGGTGACATCATCGGCAAGCCGTCTCTCTACATCAATTGTACGTAACAAAGCACGGAGGTCACCCATAAGAGGTTGAAGTTCGGAACTGGATTCTTTGGCAAAAGGCTTTACCAGCCCTTCTCCCCGTAGAAGGGCACGTACTCCGGACATCCAGCCGCGCCAGCTAAGATGAGCAACAAGCACTGTAATAAAAGATATTACAAGAAACAGGATGACGAAAAAAAACACCACGTATTTGCGGGTATCCGCGCTGCGGCTTTCTATGAAACTCATATCATGGATAAGAAATAAATATCCGAACGGCACTCCGTCAACGAGAAAAGGTTTAACCGCGACATGAACCAGTCCGCTTGGCAGTTTGAGAATGGAAGGTTTTTCGGGTGCTGGTGAATCAGGAGAGGGACAAGCAATATCCTCAGGGAATTTGGGCGTACTGTAAAGCAACTTACCTTGACCATCACAAAACCCCATAGCAAAGAGCCTTTCATCTTGAAGGGCCCGTTTCATTAGCGAATTGATTCTGTAAGTGTTGCCCTGTTCCAGAAATTCGCCAAGAGGTTCCTGAATAGTATTGGCAATAAGCTGTGAACGCATATCAAGATCTCGGGTAAACCAGTGCAACGTGAGTTTGTCCACCAAAGGCAATAACGCGTATGCCAATAAAGTCATTGCTATGATGAGCGGAATGATAAACCGCATAGTCAGTCTCATGGATTGAAAAGACCGTATCTTTTTTCCCGATTGAGGACTCATTAGTTTTCCATCCTAATTAAAATGCACTGTCCCACCGCTTACTTAAGCGAATGGCAGAATTTATCAGTCCTACCATGCTGTAAGTTTGAACAAAATTTCCCCATAGCTCGCCTGTTTGCGGATCAACATGTTCGGCAAGAAAACCGTGCCGATTACGACGGGACAGAAGATTTTCAAACAGTGATCGGGCTTCGTCGTTGCGGTTAAGGGCTGCCAGGGCATAGATATACCAGAAAGTACAGACTACAAATGCGTTTTCCGGCACACCGAAATCATCCGTTTCGATATAGCGATAAATATAACGGCCATGCTTAAGTTCCTTTTCAATAGCAGTTACTGTTTTGGTAAATCGAGGATCGTCGGTTGTTAGAAATCCCGTGTCGTGAAGCAACAGAAGACTGGCATCCAATGTATTTCCATCAAATGTGGCGGTAAAAGATTGCATTTTTTCGTTCCATGCATGCTTACAAATAGTTTTGTGAATTTTATCGGCTTGTTTCCTCCAGTAAACCGCACGGTCCGCAAGTCCCAGGTAAGATGCAATTCCGGCCAAACGGTCGCAGGCAGCCCAGCACATTATGCTGGAAAAAGTATGGACACGCAAAGATTTCCTGGCTTCCCATAAACCGGAGTCCGGCTGATCATGAACGGCAATGGCCATGTTTCCCAAGGGTTCCAGTCGTTTAAAAAGCGGAACCCCACCCTTGTGTGCGAGCCTACGGTCGAAAAAAACATGAGCTACGGCCAGAATGGCTGAACCGTAAACATCGTGCTGGCTTTGTTCATAAGCCTGATTGCCAATCCGCACAGGTCCCATTCCGCGGTACCCGGGCAAACTTTCTATTTCGCATTCGTCCAATCTTGCCCTTCCATCTATGCCGTAAACCGGTTGAATATGACCTGCGGGTGCACCTACTGCCATATTGATAAGATAGCTAAGATAACGCTCCATCGTGTTGGTCGTGCTGAGGCGGTTTAACGCATTAACAACGAAATAGGAGTCACGAAGCCAGCAGTAACGGTAATCCCAATTACGTCCCGAGTCGGGCGCTTCAGGAATAGATGTGGTCATGGCTGCTATTATGGCGCCTGTATCCTCAAAAGTGTTTAATTTGAGACTTATAGCGGCACGGATGACTTCATCCTGCCATTCGAAGGGAATGGATAAATCTCTGACCCACTCGCGCCAGTGTGCAATGGTTTCATTCAGAAAACGATGCGAAAGTTCAGTGAGGGGATCAGGAATTGTTTCATCTGTGCTGAGTATAAGCGTGGCCTCAGTTTCAAGAAAAAAAGGTATCTCTTGTATAACTGCAGTTACTGATATATCTGTTGTCAGTCTTATAATCCAGGATGGAGAGACATAACGGATATGATGGCTCCCGTGGGTTATTGTACAGCTTTGGCTGCCATATTCGCAGAGTGGGCGAACGCGCACACAAATACGCGGGGTTCCATTTATGCGTCGAAGCTGCCTGATCAGCATCATGGGCATAAACATTCGTCCATACTGATGGAAGCGGGGTGCGAAGTCCGTTACTTCAATAGCTGCGCCATGTTTATCCGTCAGACGGGTAACAAGGACGGCTGTATTAGGTATATATGATTGCTGAGCCGATACTTGATCCAGGAGTTCTATGGAGTAATAGCCATAACCATTTCCGTCGGGATGTTCGTTAAGGAGAGAACAAAATATCGGATCTCCATCGAAACGGGGCAAACAACTCCAGACAATTTCACCCCTTTCATCAATCAGAGCGCTGATCTGACAGTTGCCGATTAATCCAAGTTCAAGAGAATTCTTCATAAAATAATCCCTATGCCTATGTATTATTCAGGTGCTATACATATGATATCTTAATTTTTTACAATGCTAACTCATTCAGGATTAATGCTGCTGCTCCTAAAATGGCGCCTTTCCCTGTTTCTATTCCGGACGGTAACAGTTTTACGGTGTTCTTGTAAGCATTAAAAAGAAAATAGTCCATGTATTGTTTTGTTGGCTTCAGAAGAACATCACCAGCCATGGCCAGACCACCGGTTAAAAAGATTGCTTCCGGACTCGTATGCGCTACAGCATCAGCGAGTTTCATTCCCAGGATTCGTGCGGTCTGATCAAAAGCCTCCAATGCGATTTTATCTCCTTTTTGTGCCAATTCGAAAACTTTTTTCGATGTTATTTCGTGATGGGTCATTTCTCTCAGAGGACTAGATTCGCATCGCTCCGCAAGTAATTTTAAAACAGTTCTTACAACACCATTTGATGATACATAGGCCTCAAGGCATCCTCGTTTTCCGCATCTGCATTGCCTTCCTTCAGGATCTACGACAGTGTGACCCAATTCTCCGGCAACTCCGCTGGCGCCACAGAGAAGGTGGCCATCAACCACAATACCGCTGCCGACACCGGTACCCAGAGTTATAATCATAAAGTGTTTCATTCCCCGGGCATCGCCGAAGAGCATTTCGCCGATGGCTGCGGCGTTTGCATCATTGGTGATCGATATGGGAACTTGATAAAATTTTTGCATCAATGCAACGAAATCGACAATATCACCCCAGTTTAGATTAACAGGTTTTTCGATAGTTCCCCGATAATAATTTGCATTGGGGGCGCCGATTCCAATTCCGCATAAACTGCTGGTTGATGGCAAACATATCCTGATTTCTTCAATTTTCTGATAAAGCCGGGACACAAATTTTTCTGCAGATTCATTTGCCTTGGTTTCTATGGTATTAGCATCTATTATATTTCCTTTGCGATCCACAAATCCAAAGGATGTCTTCGTACCGCCAATATCAATGCCTAACACAATATTATTAATATCCGACATATGTTTGTCCTTGATTTTGTCAATTTTAGACAGGTGTTCTCATATCAAACGTATCAAACGGTAAGAAATATATGGTAACTTAAAAATTTACATTTTGTATGTCTAATTATTTATTCTTCGTGGATCTTGTATACGTTAGATAAATTCAATGCTAAAGTTATATTGGTTATTACTTAGTTTGTTCTGCGTTCTTTATTCTTATCAGAATTTTCAACACCTGAATTGTTCGGTACATTTACTTCAGCCGATAAAATAAGTTTTGGAGGTATTGTTTGAGCGCCGAATATTCTTACCAGAAGTTTCATTGATTTGTCAATTTCTATAAGATTGTTTAATGAAATTTCCTCCAGCCCTGAAACAAGTAAACCATGCGCATCATCAGCTTCATCGAAGACGCGCAGGTCATTCGGGACATCCTCACGCATCTAGAACTCTGGTTGATCCGATCAAGGCCGCCGCCTGCCTGCGCCCACACACGGCAGACAGGCCGAAAATCTGTGCCGCTACATTATCCGATTCCTGCACGCATCCTCCACATCCACAAGCCGACTGTTTGTTACGCCGACCCTGAATACGTATGGGACGATTACATTCAGTCATAACGTTTTGTGATTTTTTCAAGAATCATTTAAGGCGTGATGGAAATGTCTGTCCGAATTCCGGGGAAAATTATCTTTTTGACAGGTGACGCGGCTAAAAGGTGAATAAATTTTTCAAAAAGACGGATGTCGCAATATGTCTCCGGCACGGTCATTAGCGCTGCACCCTACATCTTCCGGCAAAATATTCTTGACACACAAGTGAACGTTTCTTATACTGCCGACAACGAAAAGCAAGTTCT
>MAEO01000136.1 GCA_001683985.1 Smithella sp. M82 | reverse complement strand
TGTAACTGTGCCAAGATATGAGCCTCCTTTTTTGAGGCTCATATTACACTTTTTCAGGTGTTCACTTTTAATTCGTAAATTTGTAAAAAACGGTTCACTTTTAATTCTTAATTAACAGGTTTGTTTATAACCTTGATTAGTTGGTAGCGATACGGTATAAGAATAGATTTCAGACATAACTGAACTGGAGGCAAGTGTTTTGCAAATCAAGATTATTTAGCTTAAATCGGTGAAATTAATAATGAGAAATAAGAAACCATTATAAAATGTGCAGGGAGGGAATCGTATGAAAATTGTTAGCATCATCGGAAGCCCACATGGGGAAAAAGGTAATACGGGAAAACTGCTTGGTGAAGTATTAAAAGGTGCGGAAAGAGAGGGAGCGGCATGTGAGACTATTGTTCTTCGAGGTAATTCCGTAAAGCCGTGCATGGGTTGCGATCAATGCCACAAAAAGGGCCACTGCCCCCAAAAGGACGAGTTTGAGTCCATAAAGGAAAAGATGCTGGCGGCAGATGGGGTCATCCTTGCCACGCCCAATTATATTTTCCAGGTGAGCGGTCAATTAAAGGTGTTTCTCGATCGTTGTTCCAGTCTGATCCATTGTATGGCACTTGAGGGCAAATACGGAGCATGCGTGGTAACTTCCGGTGGAGGAGATGAGTTGCCCATTGTCCAATACCTTTATCATTTTCTCATAGTAAGCGGTGTGACCCCTATTGATGCTGTATGGGCAACCATGGGCACCAGCGAGCCGGATACACAAGTATCTGAAGAAAACCGTAAGCAAGCCTATAGTTTGGGCAGGACACTGGTAAAAGCCTGGGAGGAAAAAAGGAGTTTTTCTATGGTGGAGAAGATGCAAAAGGAACACCGAAAAAGGATGCAGGAATTGATTAACTGGCATCAGGAAGAATGGCCCTATGAATATGCGTTCTGGAAGGAAAGGGAGTAAAGTAAATAATTTAACAAATATGGAGGTGTAAATATGGAAAGCAAGATAGCTCAATCACTGAACTTAAAATATCATCCTGTAGCCATCGCCTGGAGTGATGATAAACCGGAGAATGCTCTGGGCTTTAAACAAGGCAAATGGGGCTGTGTTATGTGGCTGTTGGCATCTGCGGCCAAAGGGAAAGTTGCTGCCTTCGATGAAAAAACATACGGCTGCTGGGGTGGCGGAGTTGGACTGGGATTCGGAAACCAATATCTCAATTTTCCCGGCGGTATTGAATGTTTCTATCATTTCCTGTCCTCAGGCAATGATAATTGGGAGAAGGGACGTAATATGGCTGAAAAGCTGGAATCTGTTGCAGGCAGGGATTTTGCGGAAAAATTCCGCCACGGGGAAGGATATATGAACTCCCCAGAACTGATCAAAAAATTCATTGACAAACTGCCTATCATGGAAGCACCTAAAAAATATGTGATCTTCAAACCATTAAGTGATATAGATCCGACCCGGGAACAACCCCAGGTGATTGTATTTCTGGTCGATCCGGACCAACTTTCTGCCCTGCTGGTGCTCGCCAATTACGGTAGAGAGGACAACGAGAACGTGATTGCTCCTTTTGCTGCCGGATGCCAGCAGATAGGAATTTACCCCTACAAGGAGGCACACTCTGAGCGCCCACGGGCTGTTCTTGGCCTCACTGATATTTCTGCAAGAAATAATCTCAAGAAGCAGCTTGACAGGAATTTGCTCTCCTTTGCCGTTCCCTGGCGGATGTTTAAGGAAATGGAAGATAACGTTGATGGAAGCTTTTTGCAGAAAGAGACCTGGAAGGCCCTCCAGGCTCCTTAACGGGTTTTGAAGGATATTCAGGTTTCCAGTATCATGAGTCTTTTGAATAATTGATAGACACGGTGGCGGAGGAATATTCAAAGCTTTTTCGGAGCCCGGACAGGAAACTGGGGACAGCCACACTAGTGTTCGGCACATAATAGGCGATGGCTGATAGAACCTATTGGCGGGCGCATAAATTGGGCAATTGCCATTGGGATTAT
>MAEO01000135.1 GCA_001683985.1 Smithella sp. M82 | reverse complement strand
TCAGCCTTGGCCGTTACATCGCTCAGCGTCGCTCCCTTTCGATTCCATTCACCGTATTCCGCCATTATGTCTTCTTTCCACCGAACGGAAAGCTAAGGGGCGCGGCGGTTTCTTGCCGCGTCCCTCTTGAGCGATTTGTTATAAGGGTTATCCCATCCTTTGCCTCTCATTCCGCTTGCCCTTTCCCAACAACAAATTTTCCTGTGAAGTATTTCTTTCGTATTTGTCCAGCTTCTTCCACTATCCAGCGTTCAAGCCCTACCTTCTTGATGCGGCAGAGGTTGTAAAGCTTCATGTTATGAGGGTACTGAGCGGCCCTGTCAACCGTTGGTGCGAGAAAGGCGCATGGAAATTCACTACAGTCACAGCAAAGCTCCACGCCCTTGGCTTTAACACAATCCAACGTTGCACACCCATCTGGTGGCAGGTGATAATGCTTTCCGTCTTGCCTCCGACACCCCTTGCAAGCAATTTCCCCCTTTGGTACGCCCATTTTGGTATGAATCAATTCGGCAAGTTTATCGGTCAAATTGCTCTCGTGAAGTTCGCAATTGAAGCAGTCCAGTCACAGGGTGCCGTTAAATCTTTTTTCTCTTCCATAATTGTCTCCTTATAACGCTCCGCATAACCGGCCGGCAATGGAGCGCAGCGGAATTGCCAGTCCGAGTTGATGCGGTTGTTATGCTTTTTCATTGATTAATTTCTGCAGATCTTCCATTTTTAGCCAAAGGACGTCGTCTATGAAGCATTCTATGGCAATTTGAACATACTAAAGCAACATCTTTAACCTTGGTTTTTACTTCGCCTTTAAGCTCACTTATCGGTACAGTGTGATGCCCTTCAATAAAGTCTGATCCTATCGCCATACTTTGCTTGGAAATCGAATCCACAGACCTGACAATACAATTTGCCATTCTTTTGTTTAAATGCTTCTTTTGCTGACTGTACTACAGCTTGATTACGTTCTCTCAATCTATGTTTTCTTTCGATTTCTTTTCCTTCTGGAAACTCGCTGTCAAAACCGTAATCTTCATCAGCAACATATTCTTGAGCCATTGAGAAAAGCGCATTAAATAAATCCTTGTTAATTTCTGTTGGCTTTACAATTCGATAGTTCTTCGTATCAAATACAGGCTTAGGTATTACAATGGGCTGTAAAGTCCTGACAGCGTTGTCAGGGGAGACCCGCCATTTAAGATACTGCGCTTCATCTTTTAGTTTTTTGATGAATTTGTCATTATTGAGTTTTCGATATTCATCCCCGAGGCTGGAGCCTAACTGATGAAGGTCATGCATCTTTTGATACAAAATATCAGTTTTGATTGGAGGGTCAGGGACAAACTCCGAATTTTAATAAAATCCTATTAAATACCATCTCTTATTAGTGTAGGTTGCGAAGGCAATGTTGAATTTTTCATCGCGTTTATTTTCCGTAGGATTGTAATAGCAATAGCCATAAATATGACCATCAATCAGCAGATTTTTGTTAAAATTCCAGTCTTCATGTCCAAAGCCATTATCCTGAACATATTCACCCTCGCCAGATGGCCCAAGCCTACCAGGAGATGGCCTTGTCCATTGAAAATGATTTTGAATTATTCTTTGGAAGAAATATATCATCTTGTCTCCATTTTATGAGCATAACACAAAAATCAGCGGCGCGGCTTACCGCGTCCGCTGGATTTGTCTTGTTGGGCGCCTTCATCTGTCGCCAAATCAAACCTGTGTCCGTAAACCGTCTTAGGGAAGTCTCCAGTTGCGTATTCAACTGTCCGACGGCCAATTTCTACGTCTTCATCCGCATAAGCATCGAGTACAGTTGCGATGAACAGATGTTTATCACCGGCGCCAACGGTTTGTACGACACGGCATTCCATGTGCGCCAGACATTCGGCGATGATTGGTGCATTAACATGGCGGGCGGGCAGTGGAGTCAATCCGGTTTCTCTGAATTTGTCAACGTCTCTTCCTGAATGAAGCCCACAGAAATATATCTGGCGCTTAAGTTTCTGCGGAGGAACGTTGATGACGAACTCGCCCGTTTGCAGGATAATCTCCCCGGAATACATCGTCCGTCCAATAGCGCAGGCAACCATCGGCGGCTCTTTGGACACCGGCATGCAGAAACTAACGGCTATGATGTTGGCCCGCCCACTGCTCGCGCATGTCACGAGATAGTGCCGTATGGGCCAGAAGTACTTCAGATACTCAGTGTTGATCTTATTCATCGCCATCATGCCCAACGACCAAGGTCACTTGCGCCGCCACCAAGCTTTACCGCGTCAGCACCGCATCCGTTCTCGGCGTCAAGTGAACCGCCTGGTTCGCCCTTATTTTTTCTTTTTCGTCGTCTTATTCTTTGATGGTCTAATATATTCCACTAAAAACATGTCCCTCGCTTCTTGGGTAAGTATGTTTTTCAAGAATGGACGTTTTTCCTCTTCACCCAGATGTTTATCTACGATTCTAACTATTTGTCTTTTTTCCCATGAGTCCGCTCGGGAGAAATACTTTCTTATTTCTAGGACATCGCTCCTTGATGCCAAATTTTCAATTGAATCAAGGAGTACCCTTCCGATATATGCCCCAGCATTACGTTTCAATTCTCTGAACAAATCGATAAGTGTTTTTTTGTCTTGATAGTCTTCGCACCCGAGCAACTGTACTATTGTTATGGTCAAATATTCCGGCAAATATTCACTGCTGGTAAGTTTATTTGAGAACCGCTCTTGGATGCTCTTCTTTTCAGAAGCATCGATCTTGTCTTTGTATTTTATTAATACGTCAACAATATATGGTGTGAATTGTGGAAAAAGATCTGAAATGTCAGGAGCTAGCGAGAAATATTGAAATTTCTCAGAACCTATAACTGATTTTACAAAAGACTTTATGTCGTCAGGTTCGGTGATTTTCTTTGTTTTGATTGACTCGAAAATTTCTCCTGGATCGCTATCTTTAAGTTTTGCCAACTCAGCAATATTCGGAGTCCGGAATCGAGTAGGAATTGTTCCGCCATAACCTGCCATCAAACGAAATTGTGGTTCCGGTTCTTCGGAGATAGCTGCTTTTTCTTTCTTTTTACTTTCTGCTGGTACTTTCGATTCTTCCCCAGTATTAGGTTTGAGGGTAGAAACATCCTCAATTTTTGTCTTTCTCTGGTTTATTGTTAACCCTTCAAGCCATAGGCACTCAATGAGTTGAGTGAGCCAATAATGTGCGGTGTGGGCATTCGGAGCGAAGAGTCTGTAGTCATCAACAAAACGGCAAAATTTTACCCCGATAGACAATAAGTAATTATCGACTTCTAAGAGTGCTGCTTCCGCTAAAATTCGGCTAGCATTTGAACCAACTGGCAACGAATAGGAGTCTCGATTTGCCCAAAACAGGAGCAACTCATTAAGTTGCTTAACTCTCGTTTTATCAAACGAGATATAGTCAAGAGTTGTGTATGAAGAATCAGGCGGCGATCCGTTTTTCTTCAATACCGTTGACGAATTTCACTCCTT
>MAEO01000013.1 GCA_001683985.1 Smithella sp. M82 | reverse complement strand
AGCATGAGCTTGAGTCATCATTGGGCAAATGACAGATCACCGAACAATCGGCTCCAGCGGACGCGGCACACAGCGCCGCGCCACTGAGCCGTAGCGTTAGGGATTGCAGAAGGGAGAATACAAGATGTCACGATACTGGGTAATGGCTCCTGTCGAATCAAAACCGTCAGATCTATTCGATAACGTCTGGCAATTCGATCTTGCCCAAAACGTGATATCAATTGGTTGGAAGCAACTTGGTGATGTTACAGCTATGACCAGAGATGAGTTGGCGGAAGCTGTCGCGAGAACCTACCCCGATAAACCCTCTCAGACCAAAGGGCTGTACACAAACATGCTTTGGGCATTCTACCACGAGTTGCAATCAGGCGACTACGTAATCGCAAGGAGAGGAAGAAAGACATTGGCTGGCATTGGCAAGATTAAGGGCTCAGCCATTTTCTCGCCCAGCAGGAATCCACATGTTGGGCATCCAGGATTTATCGATGTTGCATGGCAACCAGAGCCTCGCAATAAGTCATTTCCCAGCGTCGTCTTTCCAATGCATACGCTAGCTGAGTTCTCGGAAGAGCAGTTTCGGAGTGTCGTTGAAGGCTCTGGTCTACCGATCGCTCCACCTGAAACCGAACCCGAAGTCGAAGATCCAAGCGAGTTCGTTTTAGAAAAGTATCTTGAGGACTTCATAGTCAGTAACTTCAATACAATTTTCAGTGGTCGTCTGCGTGTTTTTGAAGACTCAGAGGGAAATGATGGTCAGCAGTATGCAACCGACATTGGTCCCATTGATATTCTTGCGATTGAGGAGAAGACGAAAGCATTTGTAGTGATCGAACTGAAAAAAGGGCGACCTTCTGATCGTGTTGTGGGGCAAGTTCTCCGCTATATGGGGTGGGTCAAGAGAAACCTGTGCGAAAACGGACAAACCGTCAAGGGGCTTGTTATCTGCCGCGAACATGACCCAAGACTGACGTATGCCTTGGAGATGACAAACAACATTGACGTAAGGTACTACAGTGTTTCATTTAAATTGAAAGAAAATCCCTAACAATCGCATGCACTCGGACAGCAAAAAGCGGCGCCCCTCGTTCCTCGTCGCTCTGCTTTTTGCTGCCGGTGATGCGAACCGTTCGATTGCATGATGAAAGGAGATGCCGATGATCAGAAATAGATTCTCGTCCGACGATGCCAAATCCCTGCGCTCAAAGATATTTGAACTCATCAATGACGCGGACGCGCCCGTTGCGGAAGTCGTCCGCGCCCTCGCCCAGTGCCAAGCGCATATCCAGAACAGAATGATTGTGGAGCAGACCCTCAAGGAGTGCAGACTCCGTCCAACTGGATTCAACGCTAATGAACACCTTGAACTGTATTACGACATCGCGCAGGGAAAGCGCGAAGTCGGCTACATCTCCAAAGGCTGGGACGACCCCGGATTCAGAGTCGGCGACGTTATCGAGGTTTCAAAACTGAAGATCGCCACGCTCAAAGAGCACGCATACGCCCTGCTGAAATACTGCGCGACGCGCGGCATTGTCATGACTGTCGAGGAAAACGACAACTCCGTCAAGCTCCAGATGGACTCAGTCATCTATTCCGACGGATTCAACAAGAAGGTCTTTGCCCAGGTCCTGCACTACCTGACTGAATGCACGGCAAAAGCAGAACAACTCTTTGGGTGACCAATGGAAACAATAAAGGACTGGAACGGAAAGTTAATCGGAGCGTGCAGAAGCAGAGGCAAATCACGCACGCTTGCGCTGGTCAACCCATTGGAGAATCTGCTTCGCGGTGATGTCCCCTTGTGGCCGCCACCCGAAATCACCCAGAAACTTTACCAAAGCGATCATCTCCGTGATTTTCCAGAAGAAGATCACAACGCTCTGCAATCCCACCTCGGATTCTACTGCGATCTTCAATCCATCCGAAGCGAGGATGCGATAACGTGGAGTTGCTTTGGCCCCATCGCCCACGCCAACACCAACACCCGATCCGCTTTCGTTGCGGACCTGTTCAACATGCTGCAATTACCGCAACAGAAAGTCGAAGCCCCAGAGATATGGCTGTGGCGTCGCACCATTCACCCTGAGAAGATGAACATGGGCGGGCCAGAAATTGACTTCGGCATCATGACAACGGATGCCGTTCTCCTTGGTGAGGCAAAATGGAAATCACCGGAAGCCAAGAAACAAGGGCTAAACAAGAACAAAGGACAGATAGAACTCCGTCTACAACTCTTCGACAAATACTGGCGCATTTTCGGGCAGAAGAAACAGTTTGTGGTAGTTGCCTTGAGTCTCGCAGGCGGCATGCTCGCACCGGAAAACAGAGAAACCGACGGGCGACTCATTGCGACGAGGGATGTCACATGGGACGATCTCGCAGCAATTACCGACAACCCGTTTCAAGCAGAATTCATCAGCTACTTGGAATGGAAGAAGGACAAATCATAAGACAATCGAACCAGCGGGTGGAGCACTACGTTTTGCCCGCGGCGGGCAAAACGAGGCTCACCCGTGCCGTTGGGCATGGAGAACAAATATGAAGGTACCATTGACTCTATCACGACCAGATGGCACGCCCATCACAAATTGGGAAATGTGGACTCGACCCAAGATGGATTACCAGTGGGAGCCGGAAAGAAGCGCAATGGAACTGGCGAAGGCGTGGTTCTGTGCATTCGAGATATCGCCGCCAAATGAACTGTTACAATTATTGCATTCTTCGGCACGGTTCACAGGTCTACAGCTCTTGCAAGGGATTCCCGAGCGTGTAACTTCACTTCCTGAAAGAGGCGAAGGGCGCAATCATGATCTTTGGCTGCTCGGACGGACTAATCAGGAGCAAATCACGATTTGTATCGAAGCAAAGGCTGACGAACCATTCGGGAAGGAAACTGTCGCGGAGTACAGGTTTTCAGCAACTAAACGCCGGGAATTGGGCAAATCGACCCGTGCGCCAGAGAGAATCGCTCAACTGATTTCCCTTGTTCCCGGGGAGGAGAAGCTATGGGATAACATCAGGTATCAACTTCTTACTGCAATATGCGGAACTGCCATCCAGGCACGGCGAGATGGTTCTACTGTTGCAGTGTTTGTGGTGCATGAATTCCACACGCACAAGACGACGCCCGATAATATCCGTTTAAATGCGAATGACTTCAATGCCTTCATGGCGGCCATCACTGGTTCTCCTGAGCCATTTGTCACTGGCACGCTATACGGACCGGTAATTGTTGGCGGGATAGAATGCTTGATTGGAAAAGCCGTGAGATAGACGCAATGTAAAAGCCAAACAGGTCATGCATGTAAACGGCGGGAAGCGGCGATCCCGTGCATGGCTAATGTTCAGCGGTGGAGGCTCGCAATGCATCGATTTAATATTTTGACGATTGTTGTTGTCCTTCCTGCGGCACTGTCATGATTGGGGGATTCCATGACACTTGCCGACTGTAAACGGTCCTCTCCTGATCTATGGTTCATGCCGGACGAATCCACGAAACATCGCCGCACTTGGATGGCGTTTGGCCCCAGTGAAAAAATTTGGGGCGACCTCTTACCCGATATTCGCACCAACTTGGCGTTGCTCGCCAAGACTATTTTGGAGTTCGAGCCTGTGACGATGTTGGTCAGGCCCGAAGATCGTATGATCGCGGCTCAACTGTGCGGCGAGTGCGTGGAGCTCATTGAGGCGCCTTTGGACGATCTGTGGATTCGTGACACCGGGCCGGTCTTTGTCGTGAACAGTGCCGGGAAATTGGGGGCCGTCGATCTGAATTTCAACGGATGGGGAACAAAACAGGCCCATAAGAACGATGCGAAAGTCGCGCGGTTCGTTGCTGAAAAATCCGGCGCGGCCTATATGAAATCCGTACTGGTTGGCGAAGGCGGCGGCATCGAAGTCGATGGGCACGGAACCGCGATCCTTACCGAGAGCTGCTTCATCAACAAGAACCGAAATCCCAAGCTTGACAATGCTGAATGCGAACAGGAGTTGAAGAATCTGCTGGGCTTAAGGGCGATTATCTGGTTGCCTGGGGTGCGCGGCAAGGACATCACGGACGGTCACACTGATTTCTATGCTCGTTTTGCCGGCAGTGGCACCATCCTTGCCGGACTGGAATCGGACCGGAAATCGTTTGACTATAGAGTCACCCGCGAACACCTGAATATCCTCCAATCTGCCCGTGACGCAGACAATCGGAACTTGGAGGTCGTGACGCTGGAGTCGCCACGGCGCATTCGTCGGAAGTTGGAAACAAAGGAATTCGCTGCAGGATATATCAATTACTATGTCGTTAACAACGGGGTGATCGCGCCGGAATTCGGAGACAAGCAAACCGACGCCCATTGTAAGCAAATGCTGGCGAAGCTATTTCCGAACCGCAAGGTGGTTCAACTAAATGTCGATGCGATTGCGGCAGGCGGCGGTGGAATTCACTGTGCCACACTCCACGAACCGCTTCCATCGCCGAACAACCGTTGATATTCAAGAGAAAGGGAAGGAAATACCGAAAGTTGAATGGCATTGCCCAACAAATCAATCAACCCGACCGGGAATGTCGCCGGCGCCAAATTGCTCACGCGTCGGCCCGGCGGGTTATCGTGGGCGTTGGCATCCTGCACCTTTTTCCTTGAAATACACAAAAACATCCTTTATTGTGTGTATACGATTGGAGGTGATTACATGGGAAGAACAAACGTGGTGATTAACGATGATCTGGTCAATGAATGTCAAAAACTGACCGGAATCAGAACACGGCGTGCTCTCATTGAGTACGCGCTGCAAGAGGTACGCCGCCGTGGCCGGCAAAAACGCTTGCTTGAACTGAAGGGCACCATCAAATGGGAGGGAGACCTTATCAAATGGCGGGAGGCGCGTGATTGATGGTGCTTGTCGATACAACCGTCTGGATCGACTTTTTTTCCGACCGTAACGAGCCACACGTGGTGACGCTCCAGGAGTTGATCGATAAGGAAGAGGATTTGTCTCTCTGTGGAGTCATTCTGGCGGAGGTGCTTCAGGGAGTCCGATCTGACACAGACTTTATCAAAACAAAGGAATATCTTGGCGATCTTATTTTCCTGCCCATGCAGCAGGCAACATTTATACGATCAGCGGAGATTTACAGGTCCCTTCGAAAGCAGGGTATTACAATTAGGAAACCGGTTGATTGCATGATTGCTTCCGTGGCAATTGAGTACGATATCCGCCTGCTTCACAATGACCGTGACTTCGACCATATTGCCAAGCACTCGAAGCTCAGAATCTGTTATTGAAAATGCCAACAAGTCGCTCCACCTGACCGCTATTCCGCTACGCTCCATAGCTGCCGGTGAGCTTGGCCGTTGAGCCTGTCGAAAAAGTAAACAATTCTTCTTTTAGTAGTAAAATATCGGTGCTACGGTGCTAAATATGCTGATCTGTGATATAGAGCAGTAAAATAATTAACGAGTTACCCTATCCGGAGAATCACAGATGGCA
>MAEO01000134.1 GCA_001683985.1 Smithella sp. M82 | reverse complement strand
CCATGACATACCCAACTTATGGGGAAGGGTTAGTTTTCTAAAGGGGGGTGAGGGGGGATTTTTATCCTCCTTTGTGACGGTGACCGTCATGTGGGTTTCATCTGAAGAAAACAGTTCAATTAAACAAAGAGTGCACGCATAGAAAAACATTGCGTTGCCGTCTTTGCCTGCTGGAGACGCAGCCCAGGCTTTTAAGAAATATTCTTTTGCTTTTTGAAAATTGTTTAATACATCTTCTTTAGTAATGTTCTGCGCATCTGATGCATTATCTGACCGGAGATAATTAACATATCTTTATAATTCTGCAATGATCAGAAGATTTTGCCATCATATAGTTCACCGATGAAGCCACGGACAGGAATTACCGTGACATTATCGAACTGATATTTTTGGGTGCCACAATAGATAGCGACCATCCGTTCAACCGTCACTCTATTGTTTGCGGCGAGGCTCCTCATCGGTTTTTCCCACGACCTGTCCCATTTTTCAGATCGTTTCACTTCAATCGCTACAATTCGCTGCTTGCTTTCCGGTCGTTTGTGCGCAGTTTCCACGACAAAGTCGATTTCCACTCCGGCAGGCGTCCGGTAATAGTATATAGGTCGATGTTTTCCACTGACCTCATTGTAAACACGTAGCTCATGATAAATCAACGTTTCCAGTGCAGCTCCCTGCCAAAGCCTATCGGCCGGATCACGCAGAAGACCGGCGGCGGCACGCGCTACGCCCGAATCAAACCAGAAAAACTTCGGTTGCGCTGTTTCTCTGACCTTTAAACCCGGCCGCCAGGCGGGAAGAAAGTGCCCAATGAGCGTATCCTGCAGAACAGAGAAGTAAGTATCCACCGTACTGCGTGCGACTGAGGCATCGCGGGCAATGTTTTGAGCATTAACGACCTGACCATTCAATTGACCGGCGACGGCAAGAAATCGCAAAAACGGCGGAACACTACGAATGATGCCTTCGGCCTGCAATTCTTCTTTGAGATAGGTATTCACATAGGCTGCCAAGATATCAGCAGCAGCGGCCGGATCATTCCAGACAAAAGGAAGCATTCCCCAATCCAAAGCAAAATCGAGTTTAAACGTGTCTTTTAATTCAGAAGCTGAAAAACTTTCCATTGCCAATGTCAATGCTCTTCCGGCAAGAAGATTGGCGCCACCCCGGCGAAGTTTCCTTGCGGATGATCCGCAGAGAGCAAAGTTCCATTTGCGCTTTTCCATAAGACGGTGGACCTCGTCAAGCAAAGGCGGGATCTTTTGAATTTCATCAAGAATTATCCATGCACCTTGTTTTTGATTGCTGATGAGGGCTTCGATCCTGTGGGGCTCACGTGACAACTCCAGATATAAGGACGCATCGAGCAGATCAAAACTAAAAGCATTGGGCAGGGCTTGGTGCAGCCATGTACTTTTTCCAGTTCCCCGCGGACCGAAAAGGAAGAATGATCTGTCGGGACGTTGAAGCAGTCGCTTTATTATTTTATTTGTCGCCATTGCTATTTTCCTTTGCTATTGTAAAAATGCAATAGAATATTACATTAGTAATGTAATTATGTCAATAGAAAAACACAGATATATTAGCGGTAGGCCTAATAGGTCTATATGAGCGCTCATTCCTAATGCCTATCAAGTTCCAGCAGTAGAAGTTTTGTTTTGGATATTTCTTTAAATTTATTCTGATCGATAATCGTGTTGTCGTCTTTTTTCCGGTCGTCGGCCGTAATGTATTTGTTGACAATACCAGTGGCTTCCTGAAGCAGTGAAAGAAACTTTTCCGGCGAAATATAATTAATCAACATCTGATATACAAACAGATTGTTTTTAATGAGTTTTTCCGTTCTGATGCGTGCCTCATTTAAGGAATCAAAAATATATTTACATGTTCCAACGGTCAAACATGGAGAAAGATCCCAGAAAAGAATACACCACGCGTATTTGACATAAGGGATATAGCCTTCTGCCCGTATCGAATTTTCAAATCTTGCAATTATATTTCTTACTTAATGCTAACAATAAAATGTATAAAGA
>MAEO01000133.1 GCA_001683985.1 Smithella sp. M82 | reverse complement strand
AGACCTTGTTTATCCTCCTGCATCCATAATCCCAATGGCAATTGCCCAATTTATGCGCCCGCCAATAGGTTCTATCAGCCCTAGCATATTATGTGCCGAACACTATTGTGGCTGTCCCCAGTTTCCATAACACACTGTCCAAAATTTGGGGTCCATTATAGTTTTTTATCTAAACGTCTTACCTTATCCCCGATGCCAGAGTTATGAGGGCCTGATTTCTGTCTTCTATGTTTAATGCCTGCTCCATGCCACCAGCATCCAGATTCATATTGATAGCTTCCTTGGTAAGCCTTAATGCAAAGTGATTCTTGGTCAGCATTGTTCGAGCTATTTGCAGGCCGGTGGAATACAGGTCATCTCTGGGAACAATCCTGCTAATCATCCCCAGGTTCATAGCTTCATCGGCGGATATATATTCGCCCAGATACATGATTTCATAGGCACGACCTGCTCCAATGATACGCGGCAGTAAATAGCTGCAGCACATATCTGCCCCACCTAAGCCGATATTAATATAAGCGGCACAGAAACGGGCATCGGGAGATATGATTCGAATATCTGAAGCTAAAGCAAAACTGAATCCCACTCCGGCTGCTGCTCCGTGAATTAACCCTATGATGGGTTGGGGCGCCCTGCGCATACCGAGATTTAAACGTCCCAGACGGGCCTGAAACTTATAGAGCTCATTGGGCTTACCAAATTGGTCCGCATGTTCAACGGTGTATTTCATGTCCAAACCGGCACAAAAACCTTTTTCGCCGGCACCTTTTAATATGATTACCAGGGTCTCGAGATCATACAGCCGCGTATGCCAGAAAGCATCCAATTCATCCAACATTTCACCGTTGACCGAGTTGTAAGCTTTAGGTCGGTTTAAAGTCAGAACTCCCAATCCTTTTTCAACGATCTCCCATTGAATCGTGTTGTATTGTTCCATGCATATTTTCCTTAACTATACTGATTTTTCTTTAATTAGCCGATACATCTTTACAGGTAGTGAGTATAAGAGATCGGTTGTTGTGTGTCAAGGGGATTTTTAGCCGGGAAATGTGTTGTATGTAGCGTAATTACAAAAGCCTCCGTTTCCTGAGATACCGGAAACGGAGGCTTGAGATTCGTATAAATCAGAAACTATTTCTATTCGCCCTTGAAATTTGCTTCTCTCTTTTCAAAGAATGCGCCGATGCCTTCCTGCGCGTCCTTAGAGCCAAAGAGCCTTCCGAGTTCTTCACGTTCGATCTTCAGGTGCTGGTCGGGTGTAATATTCTGGCTAATGTTACAGAGCTTGGTGATTGCCGCGATGGGAAGCGGCGCTCTCTTTGTAATCTTGTTTGCCAGCTCAAGAGCGGCTTCCAGAACGTCTCCTTCGGTTATGTGGTCCACCAGGCCAATGGCAAGGGCCTCATCTGCCTCGCACTGTTTGCCCATGTATATCATTTCCAGAGCTCTTGATTTGCCGACGAGTCGCGGCAGCCGCAGACTTCCGCCGTATCCGGGCATGATTCCGAGGTTAGTCTCGGTCAAACCTATGCGTGCGCCCTTCTTCATGAACCGTATATGACAGGACATGGCCAGTTCGCATCCGCCACCCAGGGCGTGACCGTTGATTGCCGCGATGACCGGTTTCGGGAAATACTCGACCTTGTTCCAGATGTCCTGACCGCGTTTCAGGAAGTCAACGGCGCTGAAATCGCCGAATCCGGCTGCCAGATCGGCGCCTGCGCTGAAGGCCTTCTCGCCGGAACCGGTGATGATCACGCATCGGATTTCCTTGTCGGCCTCGACGGCGTCAAGGTGTTTGCGCATGTCTTCGAAAACTTCGCCGCTCAGTTGGTTCATCTTCGGTTTGTCAATCGATAATATGGCCACTCTGTCTCTTATTTCTTTTTTCACTGCTTCACCCATGATAGTCCTCCTTGTGTAGTATTGGTTGGTTCCGCCTAGCCGGGTTGCCGGAGGAACAGGTAATCAATTATCTTCCGATCATTTTGAACGAGCCGTTTATTATTTTGAGCCCGGACTTCAGAAAATCAAAACTTTTCCTGATTCTCGCATCGCCGGTCTTGATTCAGACTTGGGCTATTTCGTGGTTCATTACGTCTGATCAGAGAAAAGCGATTTTCTTTATGTCATTGACGTTGATTACAATAGCGTTGAGTATAAGAGACCGGTTGTTGTGTGTCAAGGAAATTTTGGCCGATGTTAATTAAGAATTAAAAGTGAACCGTTTTTTACGGATTTAAGATTTAAAAGTGAACACCTAAAAAAGATATGATTCTTGCAAAAAGGGGGATTATATCGTGGTTCAATTGCACAAGCGTTTTACAGATGAACAAATCAAGG
>MAEO01000132.1 GCA_001683985.1 Smithella sp. M82 | reverse complement strand
ATTAACCCTACAACGATACATAAGATGCTCCATTTAGTTCAGCAAGTTTTCGTTTCCGGTGAGAGATGTAGGCCCGATAATTCTTCGTTTGTATCCATGCGACAAGATTAATCATTTCTATGGCATCAAATTTATGCATAGGCAACGCGACGCTGATGAGCAGCCTAAGCTGCGACAGTGTAATGGCCGGTGCTTTTTTCCCCCAATCTGATTCTCATATGCCAGAGAAAAAAATGAGCCAGCATGGTGGTCAGCATATGATGCCGCCATCCGGGAAACTTCCTCACCTCATAGTGAGACATTCCCAAATCCGATTTGGCTTCCTCAAAACACTGTTCAATAGCCCAGCGAATTCCCGAGAGCCAGACAAAGGTTTTCAAGCGGGTGGATCTGCCTGCGTTAGAGATGAAGTAGGAAAGATTGGTTTTATCCTCGGGGTTTCTACGAATGATCAGCCAAACCGTACGATCAGGCTCGCCATCTTTGGCAAGAACAACACGACGCTTCATAAACTCATAAGTTATCGGCCCTTTCGCTCCCTCGGAGACTGTCCGCCGATACCAGAAGTAGTCGTTCATCCCCTTGGCAATCTTCTCAAAGGTAACAGGCTTCTTTTCGGCTTCCAGGCGGATGTTCTTCGTCCTCTTTTGACCACCATACCGGTAGGATTTCTCTATCGCAGTCGTTTCCTGCAACCAACAGAGGGTGTTTGGGGGGAGAGAAACAAGATACGTTACACCGGGAATCTTTTCCACCGCATCCAGAAACTCGGGGCTGTTTCCATAAATAGAATCAGCCGCTACATACCGAAAGGGAATAACCCCTTCAGCAACAATCTTCTCCAGCATTTCCACCGCCAACTGCGGCTTGGTGTTGAAAGAAGCATCGTCAGGCAGCTTGCACTTCTTTCTGCGCTCGGCGTAATCCTCGCCAAACCATTTCTCAGGAATAAACAGGCGGCTGTCCAGAAAGGCGTACCCATGGCGCGAGGCATAGGCCGTATAGACGCCAACCTGACTGTTCTCCACCTTTCCGATGTTCCCGCAGTACTGCCGGGAGACGCCGACAGAGTCATTCCCCTTCTTGACAAAGCCCGATTCGTCGAAAATGACCACCCCCTCAGCATCCCCCAGATCCTCAGCCACCATGCCGTGATACCTGGAAAGAATCCGTTCCTCATCCCAATCAATATCGCTAAGAAAATGCTGCATCGCTCTGACTTTGGCGCTCTCCACATTCAGGGCAATAGGCTCAATCGATTTTCTTTCCAGCGGACTCATCTGGCCCACCATGTAGTAATAGAGGTTCTCCCGAGGTTCCTCACGGGAAAAACAATCGGCAAACTGGGAGTGAAACCCCTTAAGTTCCTCCATAAACCTACTAATATCCCCTTTGTCAATCTGCAGTTTCGGAATGGGAAAACTGGCATCATAAAGTCGACTTTCTGGAATCATAGCCCACCTCCTGTTTTTTTATTTCAGCAATATCTAACTGAGGGGAACTAATATGTCAAGTATCTATTTAATTAAGTGTCGTTGTAGGG
>MAEO01000131.1 GCA_001683985.1 Smithella sp. M82 | reverse complement strand
GATAAAGATTGGACATAAAGCTGATGGGCATTGCCGAAAAACAGACCGTCAGCGCCTGCCGCATTAACAGCTTTTTCCGCGAATAATCCTGTGGCTATTGTTCCGACAGTTCCACCCACACCGTGCACGCCGAAAGCATCCAGCGAATCGTCATAACCGAGTTTGCCTTTGATGACGGCAACCGCGATGTAACAGACGGCCGCAACGATCATGCCGATAAACATGGCGTTCATCGGATTGACGAAACCGCAGGCCGGGGTGACAGCCACCAGTCCGGCCACCGCTCCGGTTGCCGCGCCCAGTATGGTCGGGGTGCCGTTGTGCCACCATTCGATAATCGCCCAGGTGAACGCTGCCGCAGCGGTGGCTACCTGAGTGGTCACAAAAGCATTCGCTGCATTGCCGTCAGCCGCCAAAGCGCTGCCCGCGTTAAATCCAAACCAGCCCACCCACAAAAGCGCCGCGCCCAACACCGTAAAGGGCAGATTATGCGGACGAATAGGTCTGTGATTGTAGCCGATTCTTTTGCCCAGCAATAATGCCAAAACCAAAGCGGAAATGCCGGAGCTGACGTGAACAACCAATCCACCGGCAAAATCCAAAGCACCCAGACTCTTCAACCACCCTCCGGCTCCCCAGACCCAGTGTGCCAAAGGGTCATAAACAAATGTCGCCCAAAGAACGGTGAAAAGCAGGAATGCCGAAAACTTCACTCGTTCCGCATAAGCGCCGATAATCAAAGCAGGGGTAATGATCGCGAACATCATCTGAAAGATCATAAAAACACTGTGCGGAATGGTGGCGGCATAATCACCGTTCGGTGTGGCGCCTACGCCGTTGAGTCCCGCCCAGCTCAAATTTCCGATTATCCCGTGAAAATTGGGTCCGAAAGATAGGGAATAACCAAACAAAACCCACTGTAGGCTTATAACAGCCGCAATGATAAAACATTGCATCAAAATGGAGAGAACATTCTTGCGTCGGACAAGTCCTCCATAGAAAAGTGCCAGTCCCGGTATGGTCATTAATAAAACCAAAGCACTGGCGACCATAATCCACGCTGTATCTCCTGCATTCATAATTTAATATCTCCTAAAAATGTTTCTTTCGCCATTGAATAGGGCAAAGATAATGCCAAAATTTTTTAAGTCATGTATGTGCCGGAAAACACAGGGATATTATCCATGAATTCACTGCGCGGCCAAAAATTGATTTGGAACATTAATGAAAGTAATGAAATGAAGTTGAAACAAAATGGTATTATTTTTAGAAGTTTTCTTAGTCAAAAAATGAATGGGCTTATTTTGATATCTGAATACTGCAAGGTTGTCTCAACAACAGTCGCTTTTACCGCCTCCAGTATCCGGACCACAGCAACACTCTCCATCTTTGCCCAGCATAGAATTAATCACAGCCGCGGCACAGCCGACACCGGCTTGCACGGAAATGGCACTGGCCGGACAATTCCGAGAACATGCTCCGCATTCCATACATGCATCTCGATTCTGTATTGTGACATGTTTAGAGTTCATCTTAAAGACTTCATGCGGACAAACATCCAGACACATTCTGCATCCGGTGCATTTATTTTCATCCAGTTGCAGAGTAACAACGTTTTTAAGATAAACGAGATTTTTCATATCTTAACTGCTTGAAATCAATATAGCGTTTACCCACATAACAATGCCAGCAACGCCCATAACAATCTGAAGAGGCAGCGCCCAACGCATTTCTTTTTTTACTCCCGACAAAGACGTGTATGTGGAACAGCCTGTAAAATTCATTGCCAGATAACCGGACAAAGACGGAATTATAAGAAACCAGGCCAGAGCCTCTATTCTTCCCGGCCGTATCGACAAGTTAATATCTCGCAAATAAAGAAGAATCGGAGCAATAACAATGCCTATCGAAAACCCTTTAACGGAAAACGCCCTGCCCGGAAGATACGGCAGCAATAAAGGATTCAACACTGCGCCTCCTAATAATAGCGCAAAGCAAAGCTAAAACGGCAAATAATCCATAGCGTATCCAACACCAGAATCCAACCGGAACGTCCAAC
>MAEO01000130.1 GCA_001683985.1 Smithella sp. M82 | reverse complement strand
TTGCCGATCCGGTTTTAATTTGCGCTTTTATTGATAATGAGTTTCATATTCATATTAAGGAAGGAGAATAAAAAATGTCACCATTGATTCCGTTTTTGGAAAAAGAAAAAAATCCGGTTGCGGAAAAACATGAACATCAGGACATTCAGAAAGCAGAGTCCGTTTCCGCATGCGGTTGCGGAAAATGCTCTTGCCTGCAACCCTGCGCCAACTGCCCCTATCGGGATAAAAAAGAACGGTAAGGAGAACTGGCTATGGAACGAGATATTTTACACGTATCTGCCTCATCCCCGGAAAAAACCGCTCTGCGTTTCTGGGAAATCGATTCTATGTTTCCTTGTCCGGTTATCGGTATGTGTCTGACCGAATCCGAACAGATCGCCATCCTGAAAAAAGCCGGCGTTCCTTCGAAAGATAAAAATTCTTCCGAAATTCATGAACTGCTCGTAGCCAGCGCCGGCAGCGAAAACCGGCTTTCGTTCAGAATTGATCATTTTTTGTGGCAGAAGTTCGGAGAGCAGGCGTCTCATATACATTCTTTCGATGAAAATGACATGCTGGAACA
>MAEO01000129.1 GCA_001683985.1 Smithella sp. M82 | reverse complement strand
CGCAACACCATATCGCGGACAGGCAGTCCCTATGTGATCCAAATACGTCAGCCGATCTTCATCGGTAAAGAATACGTCAAACCGGCGATTGCCGCGTTGAACGATGTGATGAGGATATCGGGGAACTACTATCCGGGGTAAACGAGCCATAATGGAAAAATTAATACATTTCTGTCTTCCGACTGTCAACAATAATTAGTGGCTGTCACCAGTTTCCCCGGTTTCCCTTCCCCAATGATCACTCCTTTACTCTTTACCTGCATCTACCACAACATAGGGACGAATCTTTTCCAGTTTTTTCGAACCAATTCCCTTCACTTTGAGCAAATCATCTACAGTTTTATAAGGGCGTCCAGCTATAATTCTTTCAGCAAGAACAGGGACTATTCCCTTGATAGACTGAAGTTCTTTTTCAGTGGCGGTGTTTAGGTCAAGTAAGCCTTGTGGGGATTTGGCTTTTTTCACCTGGTTCTGTAGTTCCTGCAATTCCCGCTCTTCACTACGTTGCTTTGCACGAAGTTCAACAATCTGATCCGGATTACTTTCTGACCAAATGCCGATACGTTTCAACATGGCTGAAGTCTCTAAATCCCGAAGTTTTTCAATCATTTCATCACGTGATATTTCATCGGGTGTTTCCCTACCCATGCCGTAAGTACGGGCAAGACCATTTTTAACGAGTAGAATCGCCAAATCATTTCCGTCAGCAGTAGTGATGAATCCATATATGCGGCCTTTGGCTGACCTTCCCAATGCACTTGCAAAGGCTGTATGAACAGTAAAAGGTTTAGCAAGGATACTTTCAGAAAAAGTTTTTGCTTCATTGCCAAAATGAATAGTGCGTTCTGCACTAGGCAATCCGAAATAGCGCATTTGTTCCCTTACTCGCCGCGCATCGCTTTTAAAGCCGACTGAAGTTTCAGGACAGTCGACAAAATAAAGTCTCACATGGAAAGATTTTCCAGCAGCTTCCACAAAGAAGCTATCTCCATCATTTGCTGAGTTATTTATCAATTTGGCATTAGTGAGCTTCTGCAACTCAGCAGCATATGATGGAAAAATTCCGCCCAACATCAATACTGCTGTCAGAAACAGAAATCTGGTGAGCAATTTAATCAAGGCATTCATGGCGACTCTATATCAATTGTTTGCATAACGATTTAAGTCAGCGGTGGCTGTAAGCCATCCGCTGGAGTGATTGGTTAGCCCATTGCTTTTATCATTTGTTTGTATTCGTCGTGTGTGCCAATCCAGACCCAAATGAAATCTGAGCCGTCTTCTACTGCAAGAGTCCTGTAATTGCGTCCGGCTCTAACAGACCATAGCTTGCCCACTTTCTTGAAATGCAATGAAGGATGTCGAGGATTTTCTTTCAAAAGGGCAAAGTTTTCTTGCGCAATCCTTTGGATAGGTGGTGGGAGTGCATGGAAACAATTCCAGAAACGTCTCGTTGTTCTGTGCATCTAAAGGTCCTTGAGCTTGCCTTGATGCTTCTGGTCGAATGCCTCCCGGACAAGGAAATCCAGCTTACCTGCCTTTGAGTCTTTTTCTATCTCTCGATCCCATTTCTTCCAATCCCTCTCAGAGAACCATTGTCTCAATTCGACATACTCATCCTCTGAGAGGGTTTCGATGGCTTTTCGTATTGCGTTTATCTTCGACATAGGAACCTCCTTTTTTACCATTATAGCATAGATGGAAGAATCTTTCACTCGAAAATGCACCTCTAAGTCATTGTTTATATTGTTATTTAAAACTATCCTCATCAAATCCCCCTCAATCCC
>MAEO01000128.1 GCA_001683985.1 Smithella sp. M82 | reverse complement strand
GCGGCCATCGGTAAAATCTAACGCCAAAGGGGGGTCAATTTTAAACGCCGATAGGGGGTCAAATCTGGTTACGATCAACAATTTTTTTCAATTTACTTTTTGACCCAACTTTTGAACGTTACTAACTGGTTAATACAATTACCTGCCTCAAAGGCAAAAAAGCGATTAAGCGCAAAGGAGTTTCAAAATGGCAGAAAAAATAGATAGAGGCGAATCCTTTGAAAAAAGCGCGTATTTGCAGCTTTTGGAGTCAATCAAGCGTAATATGGATCCGGCAAGCAACACGGTCTTGTTGGTGGATGACGATAAAGGTATCCGGAGGAAGTTTGCCCGGGAGGTTAAAAACGTTTATATCTCATAGCTGTTATCAATCTGCTTTTCTGTTATTTTCTCACAGCGCTTAAATTGATATGCTTCTTCCATTACTTCACTGACCAGGTCGCTATCATAATTGCCGTTTATGAACTTTTTGTTCTCCAGCACACAAAGATGAAAAGGTATATTGGTATCAATACCTTCCACTTCGAACTGAAGAAGAGCTTCGCGAGCTTTTTGCAGACATTCTTCTCTTGATTTGTCCTTTACTGTTAAAAGAGCAATAAGGTTATCATAATGATGGTTTATAGTAATGCCGTTTCTTACTCCAGTATCCACTATAATCCCATCACCACTGGGTGGTGAAAACCTTGTGACTGTGTTCACGGAAGACATAAAACACTTTTCTTCCTTTTTCCATCTTTCTGCATTAATTCGAAACTCGATAGCGTATCCGTTTGGTTCGGGAATATGTTTTTGTACAAGATTAATTGATGAACCTCTTATCAAATCAAACTGAATTTTTATCAAATCTATTCCGAAAATCATTTCCGTGGGTCTCTTCTCAACTTGAACGCGTGCATTTATCTCGATGAAATAAAACCGTCCGTCTGCCATATTTACAACAAATTCAACTGTACAGAGCCCAATGATTCCAATCTGATTGATTAAACTTACTGCGTAGTTTTCTATTTGACTAAGTTTGTCTTTAGATAATAGTAGAGGAGAAGCTTCTTCGATAACTTTCTGATGGTTTCTTTGTATTGTACAGTTGCGTGCGCCCAAAGGTTTCGCATGATATATTCCTTTTTCATCGCAACCGCCCATTATTTGTACTTCTATATGACGGATTTTGTCGAAGAAAACTTCCATATAGATAGAATCATCACGGAAATATTTCTTTGCATCGGCTTTAACTTTTTCAAAAGAATCTTTTGTTAATTCTTCGGAGTTAGCGAATTTCTTGATACCCCTACCGCCGCCGCCACGTTTGGGTTTAAGCATAACAGGATAGCCAATTTTTTCGGCTATTTTCTTTGCATCGTCTATGCTTGTCAATTCGCGGTGGCTACCAGGTATAACCGGTATACCTAATCGTTTTGCCAGATGTATGGTTTTTATTTTATCACTGGCAATTTCTATTTGATCTGACGTAGCTCCGATATTTTTTATTCCTGCTCTCTCAAATGCCCTGACAGCTTCGGGGTTTTCGGATAACATCCCTGTCCCAAGATGCACAAATTTACACCTCTTTTTATTGGCAGCTTCTATAAGCTTATCTACGTTCATGTATAATAAGCCGCTGTCATTTTCCGAACCGAGATAAAAAGTGTCATCTGCCAAATCATGTAAATATGACAAACCCGCATCTTCCTCTGTATAGGCAACAATGACTGAGACGCCCATTATTTTCTTGAGAGATTCGGCTGCTACTTTAGCGCTTACACCGCGGTTAAACACTCCTATCCATGTTTCTACTGCTGAGTCTATCTCCGCCATTGACCTCGCCCCCTTATGTTTTTAAGTAACTTAACTTTATGGTGTTTGAGCTTGTGTTTTTGGCGCAATTCTTATTTCTACTCTTCTGTTTTTCTGTCGGCCGGCTTCAGTATCATTGGTTGCCACAGGCATAGTTTCACCGTACCCGACAACTTCGATTCGATTTTCGGCGACACCGCGCATGACCAGTAAAGTTTTTACGTTATCGGCTCGTCTTCTCGAAAGATCCATGTTATATTCATAGGAACCTCTGCTGTCGGTATGCCCTTCCACTCTGATTAAAGTATCGGGATACTGATTCAAAACACCTGCGACCCTGTTGATTTCGTTATAAAGTCCCGGCCGTAATTCTGCTGAGTTCGTATCGAATGTAACATCACCCTTAAAAGTTACTGATAGAAGATTGCCTTCTCTGGTAACGGCGGCAGCTTCCGATTGTGCCAGAACCGCCCGCATTTCTTTTTCCTGATTGTCCATCATCTTGCCGACACCGTAACCACCGCCACCGCCTACGGCAGCGCCTATAGCAGCTCCTATAAGGGTACTTTTTGTATCATGCCCGATAGCCTGTCCCAGTATCGCTCCGACTACAGCCCCTCCGCCAGCCCCCAAAAGACCTCCCTTTTCACTTTTTGTCATTGTTTCGGTCTGGGCGCAACCGGCCAGAATTAAAAAACAACAGATAATTAAGGAAAAACCTTTTTTATTCATTTTTTGTTCCTCCCGGAAGGTTTAAGTTAAAATTTTTGTAAATATTGACGGAAAAAGTATAAACAACAACGTGTTTACATGTCAAGGGAATATTGGTCAGGGAATATTGGTCGTGAAGTTTTATGACTGAATTAATGCATTATGCAGCGCGTTTGGCAAACGCGACCCAAATGCTCCTTATCCGCGGCATGTTCTTCTCTACCTGTACATGATGGTGTCTTCAGCCGCAGCATTATAGGCTGGGTAGTACACCTTCAGGAGTCGAGATTCAATGCCGGCATTGTGATGCATAAGGCGATTTTGTCTGAAGGCTGCCCAGTGTCGCTGCCGGTACTTCTATACGGCAAACATCAGTCCGAGTGGGCATAGAGATTCAAAAGCTCTTCATCCGTGAGACTGCTCTTCATCCGTGAGGACTCTTTTTTGACTGTTTTTAATAATTCTTTCAAGAGATGGTCTTCTGCATTTATGCCCAGACTCTTTAGCTTATGACGGAGTGCCTTTGTCCCTGTCTTTTTGCCGATAAGCAATTTTCTCTCAAGACATACCTCCGAGGGTTCATATGGTTCATAGTTCAAAGGATTCTTCAGTAAACCATCCACATGAATGCCCGTTTCACATGTAAAGATATCTTTACCAACCACAGCCTTCTTCGAAGAAACAGGAATGCCGGAAATCTCTGAGACATAATCAGAAAGGAGACAAACGTATTGCAGGCTATACCTGTCCACCCCCTTTCTTTTTGCCAAAAAGGCCACGACCTCTTCCAGGGCCGCATTGCCTGCCCGTTCTCCAAGTCCATTGACTGTAACATCTGCAAAATCTGCCCCGGCCGACAGGGCGCTGATTGCATTGGCCGTGGCCATGCCAAAGTCATTGTGTGTATGTACGCCAATATCTATATAGAGCCGGGATTTCAGCCTCATGATGGTCTCAAACATGGTAACGGGATCCATAATTCCCACGGTGTCGGCAAAGCGAATCCTGTCTATACCTTCTCTCTGGGCCAGAGAGCATACCTCTTCGACAAAACCCATGTCGGCCCTGGAGGCATCTTCCAATCCCAGAGAGAGATAGCACGATGCCCCATCTTTGACCTGTCTTATACTTTCCCAAACCCTTGCCAGTACCCACTTTCTATCTTTGTTAAGCTTGTTTTTTATATGGATATCCGAGACCGGTATCGACATCGCAAGGATGTCGGGACAAGGTCTCAGACTTTCTTGAATATCACTTGATATACAACGGCACCACAGAGAGAGCTTCGGACCGGCTGTCTGTTCCCTGGCCTGCTTAATCAGCCGGTCTATCTCCGGATCCATAACAGCAGCCCCGACCTCTATTTCGTCGATACCCAGCTTGTCCAGCAGGCCGATAATGTGGAGCTTTTCGCCCGGATCAAAATAGACATGGGCTGCCTGTTCTCCCTCCCTCAAGGTGGTGTCGATAATCCCTTTCATGATCTGCTGCCCCTGATTTCATCTGAAAATACACATCTAAGTTATTGTTTATATTGTTATTTAAAACTATCCTCATCAAATCCCCCTCCATCCCCCTTTTCTAAGGGGAGAAGTTCCCCTCTTGGGCAAAGAGGGGTTAGGGGAGATTTTCATGCTCCTTTGTGACGGATACCGTCATGTGGGTTTCATTAAGGCATTTTCTTCGTGTCTCGGTGGCTCTGCATCTTCTGCCGCATAATGGATGAGGCGCATCCGGGGCAAAGCATACCCAGACATTTTCGTGAATTTTAAAGTCAAAAAGGACTTTAGGGATCGCCGCATGCAGTTGCATGCCGCCGGTATCAATCGTTGCTTTTGAGACATTGCCATTGTTTGTTCTATTTACTATTTTCCCCCTGATTCTATTCAAGTTGGCGTCAGGTACTTCGTCTTCTTTTTTTAGAGTAATTTTTTCTGGATGGATACAAAGGTTGATCTCTTTTCCCTTTTCAAAAATAGGATATTTTTTGACTCTAATTTTAATAGGTTGGCCCAGGCCTTCATTATTGACTTGTGCAACGGCCTCGTGCTGTTTCATGTCGATTATGTTTGCTTTTAAGCTGTTTTTGGCCCCTAGAAAACGCGCCACAAACTCGGTCTTTGGATGATAAAACAGTTCATCCGGGGCCTCCATTTGCTCTATCTTTCCCTCGTTAAGCACTGAAACCCGGTCACCCAGAGAAAGGGCCTCGTCATGGTCGTGGGTGACATAGATTGTGGTTATCCCCGTTTTTCGCTGGATACTTTTAAACTCATCTAATATTTTATCTTTGGTTAGGGGATCCAGGTTGCTCATAGGCTCATCCAGGAGCAACACTTGCGGAGAAGGCGCAAGGGCTCTTGCCAAGGCCACCCGCTGCTTTTCTCCTCCGCTCAAGTCCTTGGGATATCTCCGCTCAAGGTCAGGGATATTCATCAAGTCCAGCATTTCATCCAGTCTGGCCTCAATCTCATGGACACACCTCTTTTGCATCTTCAATCCATAGGTGATATTAGAGGCCACATCAAGGTGAGGAAATAGGGCTAAATCCTGGAGCAGGTATCCGACATCCCTCCGGTTAATCGGGATCTCATCTATCGACACCCCATCAAATAGTATAGATCCCTCATACTCGATCAACCCGCTGACGATATTTAGCAAGGTTGTCTTCCCCGCACCCGTCGGTCCCAAAAGTACCATAAGCTCGCCGTCCGCAATCTTTAAGCTTATATTACGACAGATAAAGTTGCTGATATTTTTCAGCTCAATGGCGGGCATATCATCTCCATTTGCCTGTCAGCTTGTGCTCCATGTAAATAAAGAACCTCTCAAAGGATAGACACATCACCGACAGGACTATCAGGCATACTATGACAATATCTATCCTGATGAGGCTTTCGGCCCTCATGAGCAATGCCCCGATACCGGTGGGAATGGCTACCATCTCAGCGGCTATTATCACCCGCCAGGCCATCCCTGCCTCCAGTCTCAAACCGGTAAATATATTAGTAAGGGCAAGGGGCAAAAGTATGGTGCTCAAGATTTTTCTTTCAGATGCCCCCAAGGTCTTTGCGACCTTGATAAGATCCTTATCTACAGTCTTGATGCCAGTAACGGTGTTATAAAGTACTGGAAAGAATGAACAGATAAATATGATCATGATGGGAAGCATCTCACTTATTCCAAACCAGAGCATCAAGATGGGCAGCCAGCCTAGGGCAGGAATAGGATAAAGCAAGCTAAAAATCGGATGAAATGTCTTATTTATAGTCTCCTTATAACCCATCAAAATTCCCATTAACAGACCGGCAATAGACCCGGTGATAAAACCGATCAGGACCCTGGTCAGGCTCCTCAAAAAGTTGGCCGGCAGGACTCCGTTGGCGGTCAGATGATAAAATTCCTGCACCACCGCAGTAAAAGGCGGGAAAAAGAAATGGCCCGGGATCAGCTCCAGCCGGGCTGCCATCTCCCAGATCAACAAAAAAATAAATACAGGGATCAGGCTGTAAGCAGCTTTTATCCTCTCCATTTAATAAACTCCTCTTGCTTTCCTCTGAAAATACACATCTAAGTTATTGTTTATATTATTATTTAAAACTATCCTCATCAAATCCCCCTCCATCCCCCTTTTCTAAGGGGAGAAGTTCCCCTCTTGGGCAAAGAGGGGTTAGGGAAGATTTTCATGCTCCTTTGTGACGGATACCGTCATGTGGGTTTCACCTATATGATTTTCGCGATTAAATAGCTAAGGATCAAACCTTAAATCAACAAAATCCTCTGCCCTAAATGATTCTTTTATGTATTCTAATTCCACGCAGGCATCTATCGCTTTCTGGATTTCTTCTGGATCAATATCAGTGGTATTAACCAATCTTACCGTTAATGATTTAAATATCGGTAAGGGAGTGATCACAAGTTTGGAAGCCACATCAATAGCTCTGACAGGAAATATCTTTTTCCCGGCAACCTGTAATCCTCCGGCAACAATCTCCGCTGCCTCTTCAGGATGACCATTGATAAATTGTGTTGCTCGCTCAGTAACCTTTACCAATTTTTTGACTATATTAGGATACTCATTTATGAGTTCCTCCCTTACCACCAAAACACTGCCCTGCATATTAAGCCAGAGATCTTCTGCCGTCAAAAATACTTTGAAACCTAATTCTTCTGCCATGGTGGGAAATTGTTCACAAATAAAAGCCGCATCCAATTGGCCCATTTTGAGGGCAAGAAGCAGCTCAGGGGGATTCATCCTTCTGACCTTTTTTAATATTTGCTTTTTGTCTAAGTGATGTTTTTCTATCATTTTATGCAGAAGCGCATCAAGGGGACTGCCTTCTCGAGTGCATCCAATACGAATCCCTTTCCTCTTTAGGTCATCGATAGTCTTGACCTTGTCAGGGTTGACAACAAAGCCATATCCGTATTTATGGATTCCGGCTACAATCTTTATCGGCACATGGGCATTGGCCTTAGCATTTATAGCCGGAATTAAACAGATATAAGCGGCGTCAATATCACCTTTTGCCAGAGCAGCGGCAAGAGCTATGCCGGTTATATAATTTTCATACCTGGCAATGGTTAAGCCTTCTTCTTCATACCAGCCCTTTTGATTAGCTATATGAGCACAAGCAGAATGAGTAGTAAATTCTACTGCTATGCTGATGGGCTTTGTTTTGGCAAATACAGGACCTTCGCTGGATCTTCCCTGGGCAAGTGCAATAGAAGAAGCAAGACAAACCACTAATACTATACATGTCATCATCGGGCTTTTCATTCTGATCATCTCCTGCGAGCTATAGGTTTGGGGTTGCGAGTTTCCATACCGGGGCATAAACGGCATTATGGACACTGCCGGCAAGATTCAAAAAGCCCTGGAAGCCCACATATGGACCGGCACATTTGAGCTGTGGAAAGAGACAAAAACCAATGCCGAATTTATGAGAAAGAAATTGTTCTTTAATCCCTCCCATAAAGACATCGGGTCTCAATTCATCAAGCAGGCGCTCCAGATCGTGTTCTGACGCATCGTCTATGATATAGGCGCCCGGGTCAACGTTCTGCCAGGCCTCCTTATAAGCAGCCAAATCGCCAAATTGAGAGCCTGTAAATGTTACCTCCATTCCCATGTCATCCAGGGCCTTGACAAGAGAGGCCATGCGCGCAGCTCCAAAAAAAAGGGCTGCTTTCTTGCCCTTGAGTCCGGGTAAAAGACGGTCGAGCCCAGGTTTTATGGCCTTATATGCTGTGGCAATGATCTTTTCCGCCTGCCTTTCCAAACCGAAGTATTGTCCGATCCTGCGCAGGCTGGCCATGGTCTGGGAAAGTCCCAGGAAAGTGACCTCCAAATAGGGTATTCCATACCTTTTCTGAAGGGCCTCCGCCAAAAAGCGCGCTGAATTCTGGCAGATAAGCAGATTGAGTTTTACCCTATGCGCAGCAATGATTCCCTCATAATCCGCATGACCGGTAAAGATGCAGCGAACCCTTATGCCCATCTTCTCCAAAAGGGATTTCAAGGCCATGCTCTCGCCATTGATGTTGTAGTCGCCGATGATGTTTACATCGTGCGCCCCCACTTCCGCTCGTTCACCCTGACCGATCAGGCCATCTAAAAGGGATTCATAAGCGACCCTGTGCCCGCTTGCCTGACTGTCTCTTTTAAAACCCGGGCAGTTGACAAAGATGACCCGACAGCCGAATTCCTTTTCCATCTCCTTGCAGATGCCGTCTATGTCATCACCAATAATGGCCGCGCTGCATGTGGCATAAACAAAGCAATACCTTGCATGAGGTATGATGATCCTTGCCTCTTTAAGTGTCCTTATAAGTCGTTTGGTTCCGCCGAAGACGATATCTTTTTCTTCCAGGGCAGTGGAAAATACACGAAAGGACCTGCCTCTCACGGCGCCGCCATAGTAGGCGCAACCCACAGGCCCGTGCACTATATGGATAGCGTCTTCCAAAGGGGCGAGCATCCAGCGCGCCCCGTAAAATGCACAACTCCGCTGGGTGATTTTCCCCGGGGTAGATGGACGGCTGCAGAGGGGAAGATCGGCGCCGCTTTTCCTTTTTTGGACCAAATGGGTCCCCATGTTGTAATTTAAGCAATCCTTCATTTTGCTTATGCCTTTATTTGGATGGAGCGCTATTGGTGGACACGATCATCCGGGAACTTGCTTTCCAGGAGCGTATTCACTATGAGGTCAAGCAGGTATTCGCCTCCGCGATAGCCCACATAGGCCCGGCGCTGGTAGCCCACCCGGTCGTATATTGGAAATCCGATACGCACAAGCGGCGCATTCGCCTCTTTTGAAATATTCACAGCCTTGGAGCTGCCCAGAATCAGATCGATCTTATTCTTTTTAATATGTTCCTCCCATTCAAACATGTCGCTGCCGTTTAAGATGACCGGCTCGAAATCATATTCATGCGCTGTTTCCCATATATCTTTGACAAACTGTTTGCTTTCCGTCCCGCTTCCAATGATTGCCGGCAGCATACCCAGTTCACAGGAAAATCTTGCAGCCGCTGCTGCGATGTCAGGATCTCCGTATATGGCCACACGCACGCCCATAGTATAGTGAAAGGTGTCAGCCATCGCATCAATCAAGATGCCGCGTTCGTCCTTTATCTCATCGGTAATAGGCTTTCCTGTTATCTCCGAAAGATTTTTTATGAAAGAATCAGTATAGCGTATGCCTAAGGGCATTGGGCCAATCATGGCCGGCACCCTGAACCGCTTTTCAAGGTATGTTGCGCCGGCCTCCCCCGCATCATGACAGAGGGCGAATGTGGCCAGAGAACTTCCCATATCGACAATCTCTTCAACCCTGGTGCCTCCCTTGGGGTAATAGGGCATGGATTGGGGCAGACGCAGAGGACAATCGAGCGTTCCGGATATGTCAAACAGGATGGCGCCCTCTATATCCATCAACTTAAGGATGTGTTTTATCTCCCTGATATCCCCGGGCGTGATCATGCCCGGGATGATATTTACCTTGTTATTCGGGGTGCTCCGTTTGGCCAGAGTCTTTAAAAATGCGGCGGCTGCCCGGTTATATCCCTCCACATGAGAACCGACAAAACTGGGGGTATGAATTATAACGAACTTGACCTCGTCAAAGATCTTGGGGCCGAATTCCTCCTCCAGACTGTCCCGGGCCTCTTCCAGAAAGCCTTCCATGTCGTCCCCGATGATCTCGCTTGAGCACACGGTGACAATGGCAATGACCTCGGGGTGGTAACGGATGATAAGATTGCGCAATCCCTCGATGAAGTTCTTCCGCCCCCCGAATACCGCCGTCTCTTCATGAAAGGAGGCCGTAGCGATGGAGACAGGCTCCCTGAAGATACGGCAGAAGGTATAGCGGGGATAGGTAGTGCAACCCTGTGCGCCCTGGACAAAAGGAATGCATTTATGGACCCCCACGCCCGCCCACATGGCTCCAAAGGGCATGCAGATCCGGCCTGGATCCATAACAAAGGATCTATTTGATAAAGGAATGATATCCTGATCCGGCGCCTGATATTCAGGACAGATAGGCTCCTTTTCTATATACATCTGATCATATGTAATACCCTCAATAGGAATCTCCGGCAAGGCGTTAAGCTCTTCTATGGTCAGCCTTCCATTTAGTTTTAAAGATGTAGTCATGGCATTTCTCCTAAATAAAATCGTTGTCCCTGACAAATTTCCAGACAGGCGCGTAAACTCCCTGATAAATATCCCTGGCAAAGTTCACCATGCCCCTGAAGCAGGCATAGGGACCCTTTTCATAGGAATGTGAATTTACTGTCGGCACCCCAAACTTGCGGCAGAGATATTTTTCCTTTAAGCCGGTGAGAAACAGATCGGGCTTAAACCTCTCCAGGCACTCCTCAATCTCGAATTCATTGGGAGCGTCCACAAGGAACACGCCGTCTTCCGCCCTGGCATTGATCTTTTCGTAGTCGTCATTATGGGCAAAGGTGCACATGCCAAAGACCACCTTCATGCCCAGTTCCTGCATGACCCTTTGCCAGTGCCATACTCGCGGCCCTCCTACATAAATACCCACTCTTTTACCTGACAGCTTTTCCCTGTAGAAATCTATGGCCGGAGATACGACCTTGAGTTCTTGTTCAATGATCTGCTCTGCCTTCTGCTTCATATCTTCAGAGCCGAAGAATCCGGCAACCTCTCTTAACGCCTCTGCTGTCTGCTCCAGGCCGAACAAGCTTACGTTCACATAAGGGACATCAAAACCTTGACTTAGCAGCTTGGAGATATAGGTGCAGGACCGCTGGCAATGGAGGACATTCAACTTGACATCAGGCAATTTGATTAAATTTTCAAAATGCTCACCGCCGGTAAAGACCAATATGATACGACACCCCAGCTTTTCAAAAAGGGGTTTTATGAAGGCCAGGTCCCAGTCCATATTGAAATCGCCGACAATAGCAATGTCATATGGCCCCTTTTCCTCCTCTTTCATGCAGACCTCCGGGTGTTTCTCTCTATACTCCGTTATCTGTTCATAGAACTGGTTATTGAAATGGTGATGACCAATAGACTGACTAACACCACAAAATCCAGGCGCATCGAAAACAAACACAGGCTTGCCTATCTCTTTTTCAACCCTTCGGGCCACAGCATGGCAGTCATCTCCGATAAGCCCGCTGGTGCACGTGGTAAAGATCAGGATGCCTGCGGCGCCCGGGACAAGACGCCAGGCCTCAAGGCATGCCTTTTCCAGCTTCTCCATACCTCCAAAGACCACGTCCTTTTCCAGCAAGTCTGTGCTGATAGCATGTCTGCGGTTATGAGAATCATTACAGAGCACACCCGGACCTGCCCAGGAATAAATGGCCGAAAGGTTCCGCCGGGTGCCCCATTGATACCAGACGCATCCGGCCGGTGAATGGACTACCTGAAGACAGTCGCCGATCGGTCCTCCAATGACTCCACGGTTTCCGGCAAATGCGCAACCGCGTTCAGTCATATCCCCTGGTATGGTTTTGATATTGCTTGCAGGGATATTGGGTTCTTTTCCATTGCTGAGAGCGTGGTGCTTGTACCTTTCAGGTATAGTAAAATCGCATTTCAATTTATATTCTTCCGGAATAGCCATCTCTTCCCTCCATATGACATAGGATAATCAATGACTGCACAGAGCGCAGGGCGCAGTATTGACGGTATACGCATAAGGGCATGCCTCCTGCTGAACTTCCCTTCCGGGTTCCTCTCCGGGCACCGCTGCCGCATCGGCCCTGCAGAGCTTGCAGAGATACCATTGCTTGATTATAGGGAGACATTCTGCCCGGGCCCTGCTGAGCTCTTTTGGCGCAGGTGAAGGCAACCGGGAAAAAATACCCAGAGGGATCAAAGGGATAATATTCATGATATGGGCGCCTGCGTCCCTAATCTTTCGGGCAATCTCTACAACGTGGTCAGAATTGATACCCGGAATAAATATGGTATTTACCTTTACAAAAAATCCCATACGGCTGGCCTGATAGATCCCTTCCAGCTGACGTTCCAGTAATATTCGGGCGCCTTCCAGGCCGTGATAGACGTGCCCCTTCCAGATGATCCTTGTATATATTCTCTCGCCTATTTCCGGACTTACGGCATTGAGCGTTACCGTAACGTAATCCACACCCAGTTCTTTCAGAAGCGGGAGCTTATCTGCGAGCAGTAGTCCGTTGGTGCTCAGACACTTTTTTAGACCCGGGAAATGCTCTTTGATGAGGGCAAAGGTCTCAAATGTCGCCTCGTTGGCCAGGGGATCACCCGGACCGGCAACTGCGGCAATCTGAATACGAGGTTCAAAGGTGAGCGCCTGTTTCAGACGGCTTAATACCTTATCTGGCCTGATGACTTCCCGGGTGATACCCGGACGATTCTCATCCGACCCTATAGATCGCACACAATAACCGCAGCGAATATTGCAAGCAGGGGCAACCGGCAGGTGAATCCGACCAATCTGAAAATGCGCCTCCGGGTCATAACACGGATGTGCTAACCACATGGTTTCTCCTTTCACGCAAGAGCTTGCGCCCTCTTTTCTCCCGTCCTGATCCGGAGCGCGTCTTCCACCGGGCAGACAAAGATGCGCCCATCGCCGTAATGACCGGTCTGATTGGCCTGAATAATCGTATCTACTATCCTGGCGATGTCTTCATCATCCACGACCAGATACAATAAACGTTTGGGGATATACTTCATTCCACCACCCTGTTCAGCCAGTTGACTGACTTCCGGACTTACTGAAAAAGTTACTTCATCAACAATGCCTTTTTGTTTGCCCCGGCCAAACACCCTGTAGTTAAAGACGGTAATTGACGGGAAGCCAATCTCTTCCAGGGCCTTCTTGGTATTATAGACCTTATTTACCCGAATAATCGCGTAGATTTCTTTCATTTGCTCCCCCTACACACCCTTGGCGCCGGTTCGGATCGTATAGATCTCTTCAACCGGCGTAATAAATATCTTTCCATCGCCGAAATGACCTGTCCGCCCCTTTTCTATAATGATATTTGCGATTTTATCCACCTTCTCATCGTCTGTTACGATCATGAGCATCGTCTTGGGCAATTCGTCATAATGAATACCGCCGACATCCAATCCCTTTTGTTTGCCCCTTCCAACCACATCTATCTTGGTAAGCGCCACAAAACCTTCTTCAGCCAGGGCATCTACGACTTCCTCCGCCTTCTCGGGCCTAACGATTCCCTTTATCATCTTCATCTCTTTCTCCTGGTCTACATTGTTCAGGGTTGACAACCTTTGGGCCTATGAACCTTGAACGGTGAACCTTCTTTTCCAATTTCCGCGTTCTAAACGATCCCGTATTTCATCACCAACCCCTCTAACTCATCCATCTTCATGATAGGTTTAGGGATCACAAAGTTCTCGTTTTCTATTATCCGCCGGGCAAGATTTTTGTATTCACCTGCCTGCTTGCAGTCAGAATCAAATTCCATCACTGTCTTCTTGTTGAATTCCGCCCTTTGCACCATGTTGTCCCTTGGCACAAAATAGATCATCTGGGTCCCGATGCGGTCGCAGAATTCCTCGACCAACTCGCGCTCCTTATCTACATTTCTGCTGTTACAGATGATCCCTCCCAAACGTATGCCGCTCCGATTCGCATATTTTACCAACCCCTTGGTAATATTGTTGGCTGCATAGATGGCCATCATTTCCCCAGAGGTAACGATATAGATCTCCTGTGCCTTTCCTTGACGCATCGGCATGGCAAAACCACCGCACACAACATCACCCAGCACATCATAAAACAGGAATTCCAGATCGTCCGGATAGCCGCCCAGCTCCTCCATCAGGTCAATAGCGGTTATGATGCCTCGACCCGCACAACCCACTCCTGGTTCGGGTCCTCCGGATTCCACAGCGCGAATTCCGCCGAACCCTACCTTCACCACCTTATCCACAGTCACATTTTCCTGGCCGAATTCCCTCAGGGTATCCAGGACAGTTTCCTGAGACATGACGTGCAGAATCATTCGGGTTGCATCCGCCTTGGGATCACAACCATGGATCATCACCTTTTTTCCAAAACACACGGCCATTGCCGCGGCCATATTCTGGGTCGTGGTTGACTTGCCGATGCCGCCTTTCCCATAAATGCCGATCTTTCTCATTGTGCGTCTCCTTAGTTATCCCGGGGAATAAACTTGATCATCGCGCAGCGTATCCAACACGCTAGTCTGTCTTTTGCCGCCCATTAACATTCTGGTGGAATCTGCTTTTGGGTCGCAACCAATTTGCAAGATCTTTTTGTCCAAAGTAGTCAGGGCTGCTGTTAAATTCTGGGTGGTGGTTGACTTGCCAATCCCGCCTTTACCATAAATAGCTACCTGTCTCATTTTTTCTTATCCTTCCTTCCTTTTTTAAATTGCTTTTAAAATAAACGCCCCGGCTTAATTGAAAAATGTTTCTTTCGCCATTGAATAAGGCAAAGATAATGCCAAAATTTTTTAAGTCATGTATGTGCCGGAAAATACGGGGATATTATCCATGAATTCACTACGCGGCCAAAAATTGATTTGGAGCATTAATGAAGTAATGAAATGAAATTGAAACAAAATGGTATTATTTTTAGAAGTTTTCTTAGTCAAAAAATGAATGGATTATTTTGATGTTCATAAAAACTCACCTATTCTTGAAAAACACGCAACAGTTATTAGATTATAACCATCTACTTTGGACGAAAAAAATAGCGGGAGGACAGGGATCTGCTGAAAGCAACCGTACATCCGAATTACAGATACGACAGACTCACGAATTTTGAAACCGTGCTTCAGTTATAAATTTAGGGCTTTTTGCTATGATTTCACGAAGGTTTTTTCCAATCATTTTTATCCTTGCAACGGTACTGATCTGCCAGAACGCGATGGCAGCGGATCGGCTGAATGCTACCGCGCAACCGGTTCCTATCTTACTGTATCACCGTTTCGGTCCGACACCTGCCGACAGCATGACGGTTACAGACGATGTATTTCTGTCGCATCTCGAATATTTGAAAGCCAACGGCTATACTGTTATTCCTCTTAAACAGCTAGTGGAATCCATCCTCCGGAAGGACCCAAAGCCTGCCAAGTCGGTCGCTATTGTTGCGGATGACGGTCATAAATCAATTTATACGAATATGCTGCCAATTGTCCGGAAATACCGGATTCCGGTAACTCTTTTTATCTATCCTTCCGCCATTTCCAATGCTTCCTATGCCATGAGCTGGGAAGAGCTGCGCGAGCTTCAGAAATCCGGTCTTTTTGATATTCAATCCCATACTTTCTGGCATCCGAATTTCAAGAAAGAAAAAAAACGGCTGGGCACGCAAGAATATGAACAGTTTGTAAGAATGCAACTCGTCAAATCCAAGGCAAAACCGGAGAAGGAATTAGGGGACACGGATCGACATGCTCGCGTGGCCATTTGGCATCTATGACGATGATCTTATAGTGAAGGCACCTGTCGGGGTGTTATCACCCATTATCGGATTCTTCTGCAAATTACCAGTACTACTGGACTGGTAATTGATACCGCTGCAAAAAAACCTCTTGCGGGCGCCATTATTACACTAAACGGTAAGGAACGTCTACACGGCTTCAGGGTCTGAAGCCGAAAAATGTAGAAGAGCCAACCATGTGGAAGCGGCTCGTGTTGAGGCAAGGCCACGGTGCCACGAAGCGGGATTAATCTATTTGCAAAAAAACTTTTACTCCCTCGCGCATACATCCGTAAAAAGAGAGGCGGATAAACGCAAAAGAATTAATTTCATCTTTCTATCATCTTTTACATGTTTCAACATAGTTGTATAATGCAACTATTGTCGATTATTTTAAGATTTTTAGCAACACGTGCTTATAACAAAACACTGAAACTTCAATTCCGGTGAAGCTTGGGAATAATCAGTGGCGTTTTTTCTTTATACTCTACATATTCTTTTCCAAAACGTTTTGTCAGCTCCGGTTCTTCAATATATCTGAACTCAAGAATACTCATAAAAATAAACAGAGGTGTCATGACGAATGTAAGCGTTATCGAACCGAAGTAGATGCCAATCCCGGCCATTACCATAAAAAGACCCGTCATCATCGGATTCCTTGAATAAGCGTAAGGACCGTTGGTAACCAGTTGCGGCGGAGGATTTACCGGCACAGGAGTTCCTTTCGTTTTAAAAAATTTCCCGGCAGACCACAACCATAAGAACGAACCTATAATTATAAAAGGAGCGGAAATCACGATACTGAAAGGTTTAGAAATAAATCGAGACAATTCAAAAAACCGGTCAAGAAAAAAAGAGACAAATATCAGCAGTAATACTATACAGAAAAAAATAAAGCCGACCAGCGGGGTAAGAATAACTCGAATTCTTTTTGTTCCCGTCGCTATCTTATATATAAGGTTGATGATCCATTCCCGCAATGTTGTCATTGATACACGACCTGCATTTTAAAGTATCGCTAATTATAAACCAGCCCATCAAATTAATCTTCCTTGTCGGGCCATGCATAAACTGGCGGGCGGCTTTCAAAGACTGATCCGTCAGGCATCACTTCGACATCTTTTCCGCCAATCCTTTGGATTTTGGTCAGCGTGGCAGAAATATTACGCTTGCGGACTGAATCAATAACTTCTGCAACAGTCCTGCAACGCTTCATTTCTTCAAGTGTCATGATCTGAGGCAAAACCATATCCAATATTCCCTCTTCATATTGTCTGAGCGCTTCCGATGGACGAATCCAGATGTGACCGGTCAGTTCAACGCCATCATGCATAACGTCTTGATCAGGCGGTATCTCGGTCACAAAAAAACGAACATCGTAGCGCAAAGGTAAAAATTCAGGTGTGATCCAGTGCGAAAAATAATGAAGCCGATCGAGCGGCAGAATAAGTTTCTCCGCTTCCAGCATTTGAGAAAAACGCATTTTACTTTCGATGAGTGATTGACGATAATAACAAAATCGCCGGCGCCCCTCCTCCGTTCTGATTGCTACAGGTGTGCCATCTTTCCTCTGCGCAAGCAGGACTCCCACTTCCTCAAACGTTTCGCGAATCGCCGCCACCCACGCTCCCAGAGCTTTATCTGGATGTTTCATGTCGTGAAGAAGACGAGAAGCGCTTGCGCGATCAATCCCGCGGATAAAGCGTTCAATCGCAGCTTCACAATCTCCGGGCTCCACAACGCCGCCCGGAAAAACATGAAAACCGGGAACAAAGCTGCTCTTGTGGTTTCTCCTGACCATCAGGACTTCAATATCCTTTATTCCGGTATCCGGACAAGCGCGCAGCAGCATTACGGTCGATGCATCGGCAGGAATTACTTTCATATCTGTTGAGTAACCTCTGGAAAAGTAAACGTCAGAAAGCACAACTGGTGCATCTGACATGAGTCGCATTCAAGACACTCACTTAGGAGAAATTTTTTGCCGAATTTTTCAATTTCGTCACCCGCATTTTTCAAGCCTTTTCCGACATCTTCAGCCAGTATGCTGCCTTTTTTCTTTAAACCACCGTACCTTCCCAAAATATTATCAATTATAACATCGCTTAACTTCGCGCCGGGATACAAAGTCAGTACAACATCATTGAATGCTCCATCCATGTCGTAGGCTTTACTGATGGCTTTGCGTGTCATCCACAAAGCTCCGTAGCGTTTGAAATCTGGACTCATTGCTCCGGCTTTCATTAACAGAATGTCCTCCGGGGAAAGCGCAATACCGGTAATCGTCAATTTTTTCCACTTACCGTTGATGACCGCCGCAAATTGGTCTGACGGGTTAAGGTTGTGCGCCTGAGCAAAGGTTTCATTAATGACAACCTCATCATCTCTGAAGGGCTCGGGAAGCCTGCCTTTTCTAATGTAAAGACGATTCAGCAAAAGTTTGCCGTCATCGGGAATGGAAATTATCTTGCCGGTAACAGATTCGGCAAATCCTTTTATGTCCAGCTTGGCCTGCGCACAAACCCTGGTTTCCAGTTGATTGACACCGTTAATGTCTTTAATTTTATCTTTGAGGTTTTCCGGCGCTCGCTTTAAATTAACAAAGACATCAGCAAAATTATAATCATGGCAGAATTTGGTTCGAGTGAACTCCAGAGAATGTACCGTGCTGATAAACATTATGAAAGTTGCCACGCCGCTTGTCACAACCAGTGTAATGGCAAAAACCCGGCCTTTCATTTGCCAAAGTTCGCGCCATAGTTTTCGGGTCAACGCCTTCATAATGTTCGCTTGCCCTCGCTAATTCAACGTTCCAGGGTCAATGTTATCCAAAATAATTTCTCTACTCTGTTCCGGCATCCGCCGGACTTCGACTTTGAACTTCGTTTTTTGTTCTTTCTCACCACTGAAGTTCACTTGCGGATTTTTTCACCTTGTTTACAGTTACTTCCGCGATTTTGCCGTTACTTAAATGAATGACGCGGTCAGCCATGCCGGCAATATCCACGTTATGTGTGATAATGGCCGTTGCTGTTCCCAATTCGCGATTGATACGCTCCAGAGCCTGCAGCACCACTACACCCGTTTGGGAGTCGAGCGCTCCCGTCGGTTCATCGCACAGAAGTACCGCCGGATTTTTGGAGATGGCGCGCGCTATAGCCACGCGCTGCTGCTCACCACCGGAGAGCTGAGCGGGAAAATGATTCAGCCGTTCAGACAATCCGACAAGATCAAGCGCCTTTTCGGGAACCATCGGCTTTTCGGCAATTTCTGTTACCACAGAAACATTTTCTCTGGCAGTAAGACTGGAAATCAGATTGTAGAATTGAAAAACAAAACCGACATGAAAACGTCGATACTGAGTAAATTCTTTGTCTGTAGCGTTAGTTAATTCTTTTCCCCTGTAAGAAACAAAACCGCCGGTGGCTGTGTCAAGCCCTCCCATTATATCGAGCAATGTTGATTTCCCGCTTCCCGAAGGACCAAGCAGGACAACCAGTTCACCGGCGTACAGCTCCAGATTAACGCCACGCAACGCGTGAACTTCCACTTCACCCATTTTGTAAATCTTAGTGAGTTCCCGAACCTGAAAAAATTTTTCTTTCAAATCACTCATCTGCTTTCAGGGATATTTTTGCCACGAGATCTGCCTTCACAGGCAAAAAATATTGATTTTAATAAGTATAGCTGATTGCAGCGCCGGCGGAAACCCTGTCTGCAAATTGTCCTTCGATATTCAAACGAAACCCTTTGGTAAGCGGTATATCCAATCCGGTAAAGCCGCCGACAATTGATTTGTTTCGAATAGTATCGTCATCCAAATAATATTCAGGAACGGAAATATAGGAATGCATAGATACATTAGCCCCGGAATAGTATATATAAGGACCGGCATAAAACTTTATGCCGTATGGAAGAGCGGCCTGAACTCCAATTCCGAAATTCACATTCCAGAAATCTTTTACTTTAAGTTCAGTTGTAAAAGGTGTTTCTCCTTTGGTCCCGGAAACAGTATCCGTAAAATCACTGAAATAATATGTCCCCTGAATAAAAGCGCCTATTCCCCATATACTGTTTATCGGATAAAAAGCCTTTGCTCCTATTGTGCCGAAAAATTCCCAGTTTGCTTCAAAATTATCTCGGTCTGTCATAATGAATGCATCCGTGGAGCTGAAAATATCAAAAATTTTCATATCCGCAAGTCCTGCGCGCGCATATACTTCCCAGATGTTTTTAGCCCCGTAAGCAGCCTGCGAATAAATTTCGTTTAGTCTTACCGTATGATCAACGCCGTTCTTATAAGTATCTTCATGATAGAAGTAACCTATCGCCGTGTTTAATCCACCTGTTTCTTTGGAAACAGTTTGTAACGGACCAAACAATCCCGCCGCCATTGCCGCAGACCTTATCGTAAAAATAAATAATGCTGCCAGTAAAATAACAAAACAATTTACAGTAAAAAATTTTTTAAACATCTATTCCTCTTTTTTCGGCAATGCAGAATTATCGGAAGGAGATTTTTCTTCCGCCGGCGCTGATGGATTTATTTTTGCTTTTCTGGCCTTTATCTTCTTAAAACGGTACTGGGCATACGCATCGCGAAATGCCACGTACGGATCAATGGCTGCTTCCTTCAGCGCTTCATAATCGCCGATTCTCAAGGATGTGGCATTGATTTCTTCGAAAATCCCTACTCCCACACCGGCGTACCAGGGACTGATATAAGAGACAGGATAAAGAAAATAATTGCCGGCGATAGTTACCGAATCGCGAGGACTTGACGGACCAAACACCGGCCAGACAATGTAAAAACCCTGTCCCACGCCCCAGACCCCCAGTGTTTGTCCCAAATCTGTATCCTGCGTCTGGAGATTAAGCTCCTTACCGGAAGAAGGATCGAGAAGTCCTCCGATACCCCAGATGGTATTTATTGTAAAACGTCCTGCTTCCGTGGCCGCGCCATTTATATCAGCCTGAAGAAGACAGCTCAAGAATCGCGCAGGAAACGCCAGATTGGAAAAGAAATTCTTTACACTGATACGCGCCGGTTCCGGAATCATAAACTTATATCCCTGAGCAACCGGCTTGAGCGCCCAGAAATACAATTTATCGTTGAATTGATGCATTGCACGGTTGACAGGTTCCAGCGGATCAGCAATTTCTGCGCGTTCTTCCCTTGCAACGTCGTCGGCAGAGTCATTGTATTCATCATCTTTATAATCATCCGTATCTGCATCCGCCGGATTGCCCGCAGGAGGGGATACGGCCTCTGCATTAGAGGCGTCTGTCAGTAAAACCGGCTGAGGCGAGGATGCCGTCGGAGACGCAACAACGAAATCCGATGGCGAACTGTCGGCAACTCCCGCAACAAAAAAAACGCTCAATAAAATCAGAAGCAGAAAAAATCTTCTATTCATAATCATTATCGGCCACCGCGACAAGGCGTTGAATACTAAAACACACCTCTTTGCCGTATTGACATAATTTAACCGAGACCTTTGAAAAATGCTCCCTTCGTGTCATTCCGGCAGGGAACCCCGGCAGCCTGCCCGGCAGGGAACCCCGGCAGCCTGCCCGGCAGGGAACCCCGGCGCATGCCGGGCATGCCGGGCATGCCCGGGAAAGCCGGAATCCAGAACCGCTTGAAAACACTGGATTCCGTGTCAAGCACGGAATGACAGAAAGGCGATTTAATTATAAATTCAAAGGTCTTTAACCTAAAATCCAGATTACGCTATTGCTTGCTTACCTTTTTGCGCAAAGTTTCCAAAAGTTGTTCCGGCGTATTTTTTGCCAATATATCGTTAAACTGCGTGCGATAATTCTGAATAAGGCTGACATTCTCCACAACAACGTCATAAACTTTCCATTTGCCATCTTTCAAAATCATCCGGTAAAAAATTGGAATCTCTTTGGAAGATGTAATGATCTTTGTCTGAACTTCGGCCTGAGTATTGGAAAGCATACTTTCTTTATAGAACTCCACCTTTTCATTCGTGTAATCCAGAATTTTGTCCGCGTATGATTTTTCCAGTATCTGTTCAAAAAGCTTTATAAATTCTGCACGCTGAGCGGGATTGAACTTGTTCCAGTTGCGCGTCAGGGTGCGTTTGGAAAATTCAACCTCATCAAACATTTCCTTGTAAATAACTCTCAGTTTTCCCTTTTTTACTTCTTTAGCCGATTCGGCTTTAAGCTTAGGATTACTCAGTATATCCAGAACAATATTCACGTTTACTTTAACGGTTTCCAGCGGAACTCCGGCATACACCGGAAAAGAAAACATTAAAAATATCAGTATGATAATCCATGCTGAGTGCAGTTTTTTCATTTTTATCCTCCTCAGGTTCCTTTATACCAATTTTATTGCTTTTTTACATCACCAAAGGCATATTTACTGATAAGTCCAATGATGTCCACAGGCGCCTGAGTTTCCGTGATCGTTCCGTTAGGTTCTAAAAGTGTTCCGGATCCTCCCGGATCAATGCTGATATATTGATCGCCCATCAATCCTTCCGTTTTAATGGAAGCGATAGCATCATCATATATTTTTATACCTTTTTTAATTTTCATTTTCACAACCGCCCGCTGGTTTTCCTGATCCATGGTTATTTTTTCCACTCTCCCGACTTCAATACCCATAATATCCACCGGATTTCCATCTCTCAATCCGGTCACGGAAACAAACTTGGCAGTTAGGGGATATGAATCATCCTGCAGAAAAGAAACTTTGCCGAGTTTCACGGTCATGTACCCTATGCAAAGCAACCCCAGAAAAACAAAGATGCCGACGATAGTTTCTATTTTGTATTTATTCATATTCACTCCTTGGCGCCGCATCGCACACGCCCTATTTCTTTTTGCTGAGATTCGGCCAAATCTATAATGGAATCTATTTCAGTAACAGGCTGCCCTTCGGCGATTCCCGCCCGGATAGCAAAATCAACGCATTTATCCGAAGGCGCGCGTTTTTGAGCTTCTTTCCAGATATCGCTTATTCCCTGTTCCTGAAAATCTTTGACAAAATCATTCATTATTTTTTCGGCCTCCACCATATTCGAATATGGAAGCGCCGTAACAAATTCATTAGTTTTACGGCGGGTGGAAAAACCGCCTATGGCTCCAAAGTGTTTATCAATATAAAGTCCGATCGCATGGATGATCTCCTGCGCCGTGTCGTGCCCCAAACTCGCAATAACCGCATCGAGATCGGAAAGAGTAAAAACCACAACGCAGTAATCCTCTCCTGTTTCTCCGCGTTTCAACTGGGCATGATTTAAAACTTTAAATTTTCTTTGAGAATATAAACCAGTCAATTCCTTCTGCAGACTCTCCAGACTGTTAATAACTTCATCATTAAAGGGATGATCAAAATTCGCCAACTCCTCCGGCGTTCCCTGAAAAACTATCGATTTATCATAAAGGGCCAGAATACGATTGGAAATAAAATAAACATCAGGGATTTCGTGACTGACCATAATCGCCGTAAAATTAAATTTTCTCTGGTATTGGGCAATCATGCTTAAAATGGCATTTTTCCGCACGGGATCCTGACCGGTTGTCGGTTCGTCAAACAAAACTATTTGCGGATCGGTTATCAGCGCGCGTGCCAGCGCAACCCTCTTTTGCATGCCACCGGATAGTTCCGACGGATATCTGTAAACTGCTTCGGTAAGCTCCGTTTGCTCGATTCTGGCCATGACCCTGCGATCAATTTCCGTTTTTTTCAGATTTGTTGTTTCCTTAAGAGGCAAGGCAATGTTATCATAAACAGTAAGGGAATCGAACAGCGCATTTCCCTGAAACATGTAACTTATCTGACGCAGAGAAGAAGATATTTCCGGTTTTTTCATTTCGGATAAAGACTTGCCGCGAAAGAAAATTGTTCCTTCATCAGGCTTGAGCAGACCGATGATATGCTTGAGCAAAACACTTTTCCCCGAACCGGAAAGACCGATAATGGTCGTAACCTCACCTTCGAATATCTGCAGATTCACGTTTTTCAGAACCGTATGGGTTCCGAAACGTTTGGTGATATCTTTAAATTCAATCAAAGGAGTTTTACTCATAATTTTCTCTATACCAAAAGCAAGGAAGTCACCACGTAATCAGAAACAAGAATTAAAACGCATGAGGTAACGACTGCCGAAGTTGTCGCCAGACCCACGGCCTTGGCGCCGTGACTGTCTTTACGCATGTGCACAAAATATCCCTGATAACAGCAAACGGTGGCAACGATGACCGCAAAGACTATTGCTTTAATAAAACCGTCGGTAAGATCTTTCATGTCCACATTGGATGTAATGCTGTGGGAATAAACTCCGGCATTTAATCCCAATAGTATTACGCTGGTAAGATAACCGCCGATAATACCGATAAGGTCAAAAACGGCTGTGAGCAAAGGAAAGCTGATAATTGCAGCGGTAATTCTCGGACTGATGAGGTAGCGAAACGGATCGATACGCATGGTGTGCAAGGCATCTATTTGCTCCGAAATGCGCTGAATACCCACTTCCGCCGTGATGGCAGATCCCGCTCTGGCTGTAATCATAATAGCCGTCAGAACCGGCCCCAGTTCCCTGATCAGTGAAAGAGAAACCAGCGCTCCCAATCCACCAACTGCGCCAAACTGACTCAGGGCATGGTATGATTGCAGACCCAAGACCATACCGGTAAATAGACTCACCAGCATAATAATGGTCGTCGAGCCGGCTCCGATATAATAGACTTGGTGAACAACCTTGGAAAACTGCTTTGGACGAAAGGTTTTCCAAAGCGCCGTGCAAAGGAAAATAATCGCCATACCCAAAATATTAATCCCGCCGATAACTTTCTCCCCTATAAAGTTAAACGGCCATGTCAGGAACATTCCCGGGACGGGTTTTTCTTCAGATCCCGGATAGTATTGATTTTTTTCGTTTTCAGCCATCAACAAATATCCCTTATTGATTTTTCCTGGTGTATTACCGGTAGGAATGTTGCATATTTATCGAAATTCGTCAATCGTTTTCTGGAACACCTTCACTAAAAATTCTTTTATGATTTTAGCTACTTCTTTAGGTTTTTGCATGGGAATTAAATGTCCGGCATCAGGAATTGATTTATAACTTCCATCGGCCAACAAAGAAACATCTCTCTGTAAATCGACAAATTCTTTATTGGTGCTTCTTCCACCTTCCAGAATCAGAACCGGACAGGTCAAATTCTTAAGCAGCGGCCATGTATTGGTGACTTTACCTCCCATAAACAGCGCGGCTTCATTTCGGGGAGAACAGGTAAGTTTTAAATTGCCCTCAGCCTGTCTTTCCATTCCATACTTAAGATAGAAATGAAGCATTTGTTCATCCCAGCCGGCAAAAAGTGTTTTTTGATTTTAAATATTCCAAAGCTGCATTTTCATCTTTCCAATTGTTTTTTCTTTTTATGGATTGAGAAGCTAAAGGATGATCTTTGAGCTTTATATCCATATATTTTTCTTTACAATTTTATTGTATCCATAACCAATTTAAAAAATAAATACGGCCACGGCAATAACTGTGGTAAATTTATTATCCCGGCAGATTGTAGACTGTGTAACATTAAGCGTTCGCACAATTTTTCCGCTTATTTTAAAAATTTCTTTTTTTTCGTCCCAGCTTTCATCAACATTGAAGTCAATACCCAAAGTAGAGGCCAACATAGCTGCCGCGAGATCTTCCGCATAATCGCCCGCCTGCTTTTCGTTCTGACCGAAAGCATGATGCTCGCTGATATAACCATAGGATGATTTATCGGCGGGAATGGCGCAACCGACTGATGCGGCCATAAGCCTCTTGGGTTCATTGGTACAACAGCGGCTCATGACACAATATGTAATTGCTCCGGGCGTTAACTGTTTCAGACCCTGGGCTTTGGAGATCATCTTGCAGCGCGGCGGGAATATGCTGGAAACCTGCACCAGATTGCATTTTTCTATTCCGGCATCACGCAAGGCTCGCTCAAAGGAATGCAATTCATCTTTGTGCGTGCCTGCTCCTTTTGTAAAAAAAATTTTTTTGGGCATAAAACTATCCATTTTTCAACTCCTTGTTTTCCCTGAAGGGCAAAAATTTTATTTTTAAGAAGCTTTTTCCCCTCGTCTTAAAAAAAACCGGGTTGCCTATATCAGTGTTCAATGTCTTCTGCCACAAAATTATTCACCAACTTCCGGCTGAAACATTAATCGTTTACTCTTGCTCTATACTTAAAAAAAGACTATAAAAGTATGTACAATTAAATCAAGGCATTTTTTAATGAAAATTAAATTTTCTTATTTTATTTTGATATTATTTTTAGCTTCCTGTTGTCCTAAATATCCGGACATTATCAAAGATGTAAAGGATTTGAGTCAGGATCATACAGCCTACTTAACCGAATCCGTCAAAGAAAAATTTATTCTGACAAAGGAAGATCAGGTTAAAGTTAATGAAGAATACGATAAAATTTATTTTTCGGTCTGGCATAATCTTCAGCCTGTTCACTCGTCATCTGAAAAAGTATCTTTGATTTTTAAGAGGTTTGCTTTGAGCCTTGGTTATGGCGAAAATAAAAAAAAACATTCTTCTTCCTGGCTGAAAAAACTCAAGCAAAACGCATCGCTGGATGACTATCCCAATACTCTTAAGCCGGCAATTACTACTAGAAATACTAATCTGCGCATGCTTCCCACGCAAGGTCCTCATTTTTACAGTTCCGATGGTGACATTTCCGGCTGGCCTTTTGATAACCTGCAAATATCATCAGTAGCTGCTAATACTCCTATTCTTATATGTCATGTCAGCGCTGATAAATCATGGGCTTTGGTGGAAAGCAGCTTTGCTTTTGGTTGGATGCCTGTTGAGGATTACGCACATGTAAATGAAAACTTTATTAAAATATGGGAATGCGGCCATTATGCCGTCATTATCAGAGATAAATCCGTTATTTTTGACACCGATGGTCACTTCAATTTTCGAACATCAATAGGACAAATGTTCCCTCTCATCAGAAAAATGCCGGATAGATTAGAAATACTAACTGCCGTGGCAGATGAAAATAAAAACGCAACTATTAAGCACGGACTCGTTTCTCCCGAAGTTATTGCCATTAAACCGCTGCCACTTACTTACTCCAATGCAGTAAAAATCGCCAACGAACTGATTGACGAACCATACGGCTGGGGAGGACTTTACGGGAATCGCGATTGTTCGGCAATGACCAGGGATTTCTTTGCTCCTTTCGGTATCTGGCTGCCCAGGCACTCTGAAGATCAGGTCAGGAAGGTCGGAACATTTATCGATCTGCAAAATCTTGAACCGGAACAAAAAGAAAAAATCATCCTAGAAAAGGGTGTTCCGTATTTGAGTCTTCTATGGCGAAAAGGCCACGTTATGCTCTATATTGGGGAACAAAACGGCCGGGCTCTTATTTTTCATAATGTGTGGGGACTTAGAACATTAGATTTTTTCGGTAAGGAAGGAAGGAAAATTATCGGAAAAGCTGTGATAACAACTTTATACCCCGGAGCCGAACTATACTGCCTTGATCCGGGAGGATTGCTGTTGAAAAACATTTCAGCGATGACGATTCTTGCTCCGGTAAAACAAAACCAGCAAACACAGCAAAATGTTATTCCGGCAACTGAAAACATAAATGGTGTCATTCCCGCGAAGGCGGGAATCCAGTAATAACAAAACCTTAATGCCGAACCACTAAAAATCACCCGTCACAATATTTCAACTTTAAAATATTTGAGGTTCATCAAATGCATAAATATAAAATCCTTCTTGAATACGACGGAACCAACTACCGCGGCTGGCAAACACAGAAAAACGCCCGCAGTGTTCAGGATACTTTAATCACAGCGGCTGAGAAGTTTTTGGGCGCGCCTGTAAAAATCCAAGGCGCAGGCAGAACCGACGCCGGAGTGCATGCTTTGGAACAAACTGCTCATTTGGAAATTTCTAAAAAAGTCCATCCGGAATCTCTGCGTATGACTTTTCTTTTACACCAGTTTGCGGGTTCGTCATTGTAACTCATTGTAATGGTTGAATCGCTCTTTGAAAAATCCGAAA